>JAWOHE010000016.1:0-5343 GCA_046485285.1 bacterium | reverse complement strand
GTGGGCCGCTTGTGGTCAGCTACTCGGTCCGCAATCACGGGACGGCCGGGGTCCCGCAGCAGTGGTCCGCGGACTTCCACTGGAACGACAGCCTGTTGAATCCCTCGCCCGAGTGGCCGGTCTGGCCTGACACCGCGCTGGACCAGGGGCAGAGCGTGTCGTACTCCTGGACCCTGGCGAGCATCCCGCAGTCGATGCAGGGCAGCGGCCTGCTGCGGGTCACCGTCAACCCGGGCCAGACATTCGTCGAGTTGGGCACGGACGACAACGCCGGGTACCGGCGGCTGGACATCCTGCCCACCCCGAACGAACCGTAGCCGCTGACCGGCCGGTCACGGCCGCATCCACCTTCTGCCTGTTCCAGACCAACCGGCCCACGGCGGCGTCTCTCGTCTGCCAGCTCGAAGTGCTCAGCGCCGCGGCACGGGAATCCGACCCCCACCCGCACTCCCGGAGTTACTCCCCCAGTTACCCCCGGAGTAACTCCCCCAGTAACTCCCGGAGTAACTCCCCCGGTTACTCCCCCAGTAACTCCCGGAGTAACTCCCCCAGTAACTACCCCAGTAACCCCCGGAGTAACCCCCGGAGTAACACCGGGAGTAACCCCGGGAGTTACTCCCGGAGTAACCCCCGGAGTTACTGGGGGAGTAATACCGGGTATGGGGGAGGGGGTAAATTCATAGGTGAATGAAGTGCTGATTTTTCAATCGATTGTGACGATCTCGCGATTGGCCGGGTCGTTAGTTTCCACTAACATAGGTTATGGATGGTAATGCGAAGGTGGCTGGTTTCAGCCCGGGAGAGACGGTTGCGCCGGGTGCGGCGTTATGCGGGTTGCGGCTTCGGGCCGAGCTGAGCCTGGTCGAGCTGGCGTACCTGATGGGCCGGAAGCCGGGCTTCTACTCGCATCTCAGCCGGCTTGAGCGCGGCCGGGTGGGGTGCTCGACGCTGGGGCTGGTTGCCGATTACCCGCGGGCCTGCCCGCCGCGCGTTGCGCGCAGGCGGGCCGCGGCGCGTCGTTCGAGATGAGGGAGGGTGTGCGCTCCGTGCGGTGCGGATGTAGAAGCGGTTTCACAGCCGCGATGTGCGGGCTCTCGCGTAAGGCGCGAATCGGAAGCGAGGCAAACACGAAGGATACGAAGTCAGAACCCGGAGCGCTGAAGTCCGAAGGCGGAGTCGTGTCATGGATGTCGCTCCTACAGGGCACGAAGGGCGCGCGAAGGCAGAGCGCGGAAGCCGGAAGGGCGGAGGCGGAAGTGGCGGAGAGGGATCTCCTCGCTCCGCTGCGCTCCGGTCGAAATGACAGGCGCGGAGAGAGACTTCTACTCGTCTAACCTGATGATCACGAAGGCACGACGGAGAACGATTCCGATGTCCGGACCCCGGGAGCCAGTTCCTCTTGGTGACCTGGTGTTTGGTCGTGTCCGGCCACTGCGGCGGTCGGTCGAGATGACGGCGAGGGGATCTCGGTGGCCGGCGGTCGAAGTGACAACGGACAGGGAGAATGGAGCGAGTTGTCTTGTTGTTGATTCCCTGCTTGACATCCCGCGTTCCCCGGCTAGCTTTTATCGTGGCCGAGAGCCGTCAGGGAAATGCTTTGAAGTCTGATCGGAGGCTGCCATGATGCCCGTGCGCAAGACCGACTCCGGTGGCGTGCGCGCGCCGCGCCGGGGCAGAGGGAAGAAGTCAGGCGGGCTCGGCCCGATCATCGGCGTGCTCGTTCTGCTGGTTGCAGTCGCGGTGGCGGTCGTGCTCGTGACCGGTCGCAAGCCGGCGGCCGGCAGCAAGGCCCGGGCGAGCAGGGCAACGAGCGAAACTGCGGAAGGCACCCGAACCAGCCGGAGAGCGAGCCGGGTCAGGGTCACGCAGGGGTCCCGCAAGCGTGTCGACCGCGAGGCGCGCCGCGCCGAGCGGGCGAGGCGGCGGAGCGAGCGCAGGCGGACATCGCGACGGTCGAGAAGGAGCGAGTCGAAGGGCTCGATCGAGGTCAGCGGCGGCCGGTCGTCCCGCAGCAGCGGGAGACGGGCAGCCGGACAGCGGGTGGACGCGATCCTGACCGACAAGAGCGGCGGGCGCTACGCGCTCGTCAACACCCGCCCGGTCCGGCCCGGCGACATGGTCGACGGCAGGCGAATCACCGGTGTCGAGGCCGAGCAGGTCAAGGTCGAGTATGGCGGCCAGACCTACTCCGTCCGCATCGGCCAGAGCCTCTATTAGCGGACCCGGGCGCGAGCCGGCTGTCCTGCCGGACCGCCCGGTCCGACTCCAGAAATTCCTCGCCGACCGCGGCGTCGCCGCGCGCCGGCGGTGCGAGGACCACATCCGCGCCGGCCGCGTTACCGTCAACGGCGAGGTGGCGCGGGTCGGCGATTCCGTCAATCCCGAGAGCGACCGCGTCGAGCTCGACGGCAGGCCGATCCAGGGCCGCACCCCGCGGACCGTGCTCGTGCTGAACAAGCCGCGCGGCTATCTGTGCGCCTGCCGCCGCGGGCGGGAGGTGGGTCGGCTCGTGACCGAGCTCGTGCCCGTGACGACCCGCCTGTTCCCGGTCGGCCGGCTTGACCGCGACTCCGAGGGCCTGCTGTTGCTGACCGACGACGGCGAACTGGCTAACCGGCTCGGCCATCCCGGCTTCGGCAAGGAGAAGGAGTACGAGGTGGAGCTCGACCGGCGGCCGGCGCCCGGGGTCGCGTCCCGGCTGGTGGCCGGTGTCGAACTCGAAGATGGTCCGGCCCGGGCGGTCCGGGCGCGGGACCTCGGCGACCGCGTGATGAGCGTCGTGCTGACGCAGGGCCGCAAGCGCCAGGTTCGACGGATGTACCGGGCGCTCGGGTACCGGGTGACCCGGCTCGTGCGGGTCCGCGTCGCCGGGCTGGGGCTGGGCAACCTGCGTCCCGGCGAGTGGCGGCGGCTGGACGCCGACGAGGTGCGCTCGCGCCTGGTCGACGCGGGCCGGCCGGGTACCGGGAGGAGAAGCTGAGCCGGTCTTCCGCGCTGTCGGTGGTGCTGGCCGGCGTGCTGGCAGCGTTCGCGCAGGGCGCGGGCAGGGAGCTGGTCCTGAACGGCGACTTCGAGTGCTCGCCGTTCGAGGGCTGGCGCGAGCAGGCGTGGGGCGAGTTCACCGACACCGGCAACTGCCGGCTCGGACACCGCCCAGACCTCGACCCGGACCCGGACTTCGAGGTGGTGGTTCACAAGCTGCTCAACGCCGGCTACGCGCTCTACCAGCAGGTGCCGGTGAGCGGAGTGGACCTCGGCTTCGGTGTTTCCTGCCGGCTGACCTCGAAGACCGAGAACCGCGACTACTACGCCGCGGCGGCGGTGTGCCTGGAGTATCGCGACGCTGGCGACTCGCTGCTCGGCGAGACGAGGATTTTCTCGGCGACGACCGGCCACCCGTGGCGGGACTCGCCGACTCTGCACCTGATCGGGGCGTCCGACTCGCTGAACTGGCACGAGTACCGGTTCAACGTCGCCGAGGAGCTCGCCAATCTGCCCGGGGTCGCGCCCGGCGACATCCGCTCGATCCGGGTCGTCCTGCTGGCCTACGTCGACCGCAACGGCTGAACCATCTACCCGGCGGCGAAGGTCTTCGCCGATGACGTGTCGCTGTGGACGCGGGAGGCGCCGGCGCTCGGTTACCGTTCGTTCCGGGTCAGCGGCGAGGGCGGGCCGGCCAACGGCCGGCTCGACCGCGGCGAGACCGCCGACATCAGGATTGTCCTGCGCAATGCCGGCAGTGCGGGCGGGCCGCTGGCGGCCCGGCTATCGAGCCGGAGTCCGTTTCTCGAGGTCCTGGATGGCGTCGGCGCGTTCCCGGCCTGTGCCGAGGGCGACACCACGGTCTCGTCCGGTGACTGGTTCCGGCTGCGGGCCGCCCCGGGCGCGCCGGTCGAGTCGCCGCTGTACTGCGACCTGATGCTGGACGCGCCGGGCTACCACGACACCGTTCTCGTGCCGATCATCGTCGGGGACTCGATGAACCTGCCCGACGGCCCGGACGGCCACGGTTACTGCATCTTCGACCATACCGACTCGACCTACCGCCAGCTCCCGGTCTACGACTGGGTCGAACTCCGCGGGGTCGGCACCGAGCTCACGCTCGGCGCCGACGAGACGGTGACGCTGCCGCTGCCGGGAGGCTTCGGGCCGTGGCGATTCTACGGCCGGGACCACGGCAGCCTGTCGGTCTGCTCGAACGGGTTCATCACCGCCGGGACGTCGGGCCGGGTCGATTTCGTCAACGTGCTCCTGCCGTACTCCCGCGCGCCGGGAAACATCGTTGCCGCGTGCTGGGACGACCTCGACCCGCCAACGGGCGGGGCGATCTGGTTCCACCACGACACGGCCGGACGGCGAGTGATCGTCGAGTATGACTCGGTCGCCTACTTCGGCGTCAGCGCCCGCGAGAAGTTTCAGGTCCAGGTGTATGACCGGACCGTGCCGACCCCCAGCGGGGACAACCGCATCGAGGTGCACTACCAGACCGCCAACTACCTGGCGAGCGCGACGGTCGGTCTGCAGAATGCCGATGGCAGCGCCGGGCTCACCCACTGGTGGAACGACTGGCGACCGCGCACCGCGGCGCCGATTGTCGCGGGCGGGTCGCTGGTATTCGAGACGCTCGACCCGGTCGGGGTGGCCGAGCCGGCGGTTCGCGTCACTGCCCGCCGGCTGGCGGCCAGGCCGGCGCTGTTTCGAGGTCAGGTGACGATCGCCGGCGAAGCCGCCGGGGTGCTGGCGGTGTTCGACGCGGGAGGGCGGGTGGTTGCTTTTCTGGAACCGGATCGGCCCGGCGAGTGGGCTTGGAACGGCCGGGACCGGTCGGGCCGGGCCTGCCCGCCCGGGCTGTACCTCTTCCGCGCCGGCGGCCTGACCGGCCGGGCCGCGCTGGTCCGGTAGCCGCCGAGTTGACGGCCGGCCGGGCAGTCGCTAGATTCTATCCTTGGCAGATAAGCGGCGACGCGGGCCGGTTGGCGTGATAAGCGCCGGGCCGCGCCGCGCTTCCAACAGACAGGAGGCAGAGTGTCCATCAGGGTATTGACCGCGTTGGTTGTGTCTGCCGGCCTCGGGCTGGCTTCGGCCGGGTGGCTTTCCGTCGGCGGCGGCGCCGGCGGGCCGGAGATCAACATCGTCGAGCAGAGCGACTCGCGCACGACCTTCGAGGTCGTAGTGCCTGGGGTTGTTGTCGAGCCGGTGGTGACGGAGGCTGGCGGGTTCGTGCGGCTTGGGCTGCCCGGGGAGGTGTTTGCGGTGCTTGGCGAGGGGCGGCCGGAGGTGCCGAAGGTGTCGGTGCTCTTGGGCGTGCCTTTGGGTGCGCGGGTGACGGCGCGGGCGGTGGTG
>JAWOHE010000009.1:0-14215 GCA_046485285.1 bacterium | reverse complement strand
GCGGACCAGCGTGATCCGGGTGTTTCCGAACGAAGCGTCCTGCTTGCGACTGGTTACCGCCCACGCGATGGAGCAGTCGGCCGAGTGGGCCGGTCAGCCCCAGTACCTCGATATGAGTCAGTGCGAAGACGAATCGTGAAGACAGACAGCGGCACGGCTCATTTTGCAGACAATTCGGCACTTGACCGGGTTACTGGGGGAGTTACTCCGGGAGTGCGGGTGGGGGTGGGGTCGGGAAACTCCCGGGGTCGGTCTGCGGTCTGGCCGGGTGAAGGGTCCTGGCTGCGGCCCGGGCCTGTGGCGTGATGGAGCTGGAGCCCGGGCGAGGACGACATCCGGCACCTGAGCCCGGGCGTCTACTTAGTCCGACGGTGGGACACCGGCGAGTCGGCCCGGCTGGCGCTTGTGCAGTAGCGGCCGGGGACCGGCAGGCAAGCACGCCCGCCACGCATCCACGTCACCCGGCCGGCAATCACGGTGCGCGTTTGTCCTTGACATCAGGCCCGGCCTGCATCACAATGAATTGCCGGGGGCGGCCGAGGCTCCACCCCTGATTGCAGGCCTCGGCCCCACAGAGACCGGCGCCGGGACCGGGCTGCATCCCTCCTCCGGCCGTGCGCTCCCCCTCGCGCGACCGTGGTGCGTCCCGGCCCCGGCCCTTTGCCGGCCTGCCGCCTTGGGCGGGAGGCAGTCCGAAGCCGCCCCAGGACGCCGGCCGGCAGTTCGTGAGCCTCTGCGCTCCGTCATCGAAGCGGCCCGGCTGGTCTGGAGTTCGCCCGACGAGCTGACCGACAGGGCGTTCGCCACGCTCAGGACCTGATTCGGGCCGACGGCCAACAGGACTGACCCGCGCCCCGGCGAGCAACCGTCCGGGGCGCGGCTACTTCTGCCGGAGCGTCGCGACCGGCACGACCATCTCCGGAAGCGAGATGCCGCCGTGCTGGTAGGTGTTCTTGTAGGTGCGCTCGTACTCGCGCGGCTTGGTCGGGTAGATGAAGTAGTAGTCGGACCGGGCGATGGCGAAGATGCTCGTCTCCGCGTCCACCGGCAGGCGGTACTCGGCCGGGTCACGGATGAGCAGGGCGTGCCGGTCGTCGACCCGGATTGCCCCGCCGTGCTTGTAGCGCAGGTTGGCCGACATCTTCCGGCCGCCGTGGATCTCGGTCGGCCGTCGGACCCGGATGAAACCGTGGTCGCTGGTCACGACCACCGTCCGGTCGCGCCGGACCAGCGCCCGGATGATTGACGCGAGCGGCGAGGCACGGAACCAGACCCGCGTCATCGCGACCAGCGCCGGGTCGTTCGCGACGATTTCGTCGAGAACCCGGTTGGCCTTGACCGAATGGATGAGCAGGTCGAGGAAGTTGACGATCAGCACCGAGAGCCGGACCTCGCGGTCGAGCAGGAGCCCGCGCACCCGCTCGAGCTCCTCGCCGCTGCCGGCCCGATGGTAGGCGAAGCGGTGCCCGAAGCCGACGCGCCGGAGGTGCTCGGTCAGGAGCTCCTCCTCGTAGCGGTTCTGGCCCGACTCCTCGAAGACCCAGCGGTCCGGGTAGCGGCGCCGGATGTCGAGTGGCAGGAGGCCGCTGAGCATCGCGTTGCGCGAGTAGGGCGTCGCGCTGGGCAGGACCGAACAGTAGTGCCCGGTCTCGACCGAGCAGAACTCGCGCAGTTCCGGCTCGATGGCGAGCCACTGGTCGGTGCGCATCGCGTCGAGGATCAGGAGGCAGGTCGGCCGCTCGTCGCAGTGCGGCAGGACGTGCTCGGTCATCACCCGGTGCGACAGCACCGGCCCGCCCCCCCCGAGCCAGGAACGGTAGCCCTGCTCGACGAACCGGCCGAACTCCTCGTTCTCCTCGCGCCAGCGCTCCTCCTGGATTTCAGCGAGCGCGCTGTCGCCGTACCGGCCGAGCTTCTCCTGCCAGGACACCAGCAGGCGGTAGCGCTCGACCCAGCCGGGCCAGTCCCGGGGCGGGTCGCCGGGCCCGACCGCGGCCAGGTACTGCCGGCCGATGCGCTCGCCGACGAGCCGGCGCTTGTCGAGCAGGCGCTTGAGGACCGCCAGGAGCTGGGCGGGCGTGAACGGCTTGATGAGGAAGTCGTCGACGAGGTCGCCGTAGGCCTCGTCGATCAGCGCCTCCTCGTCCGACTTGGTGATCATCGCCACCAGCACGTTCGGCGCCCGCTCCTTGGCCCGACGCAGGACCTCGAGCCCGGTCATCCCGGCCATCATCTGGTCGAGCAGGATGAGGTCGTAGCTCCCGCTCCCGAGCAGATCGAGACCGTCCGGGCCGTTGGACGCGGTAGCGACCTCGTAGCCCCGCTCGCGCAGGCCGTAGATGAACGGCCGGAGCAGGTCAATCTCGTCGTCAATCCACAGAAGCCGCGTCAACTCGCCTCCTGGCGGCCCGGCTCAACCGGCAGGGTGATGAGGAAGACCGTCCGGCCCGGTCCGCTCTCGCCGAGCACCAGCCGGCCGCGGTGGTAGTCCTCGACGATCCGGCGGGCCAGCGCCAGCCCGACGCCCCAGCCGTGCGGCTTGGTCGTCACCCCGGCCTCGAACGCCCGTTCGACCTTGACGCCCTCGCCGCTGTCAATGACCTCGATTTCGAACTGGCGCCAGTCCGGGCCCAGCCCGGCCCGCACCGCGACCTCGCCCGGCCCGCTGCCGACCGCGTCGACCCCGTTCTTGAGCAGGTTCTCGAGCATCCAGGCGAACAGCACCGGGTCGACCCGGACGACCGGGTCGTCGCGGACCTCGACCGAGAACCGGATGCCGCGCGGCGCCCGGCGTTCGACAAACCGCACCGAGTCGGTGATGAGCCCGCCGACCCGCTGGTCGGCCAGCTCGGGCGGCTTGCCGATGCGGCTGAACCGGTCGAGCACTTCGCGCATCCGGCGCAGGTCCTGCTCGAGCTCGACGACCGTCTCCGGCTCCTCCCGGCCGCGGAGGATATCCAGCCAGGCGGCCAGCGACGACATCGGCGTCGCGAGCTGGTGGGCGGTCTCCTTGGCCAGCGCGGTCCAGATGTGCTCCTGCTCGCGCCGCTTGTAGGCGAGGATGCCCCAGACCCCGATTGCCACGAACCCGACGAGCAGGAACACCTGGAGCATCGCGAACAGCGACAGCGACCGCACCGAGTCGTTGAGGCTCGCGCTCAGCGTCCGCAGGGTCCGGGTCGAAGGCGACAGTCCGTAGTGGATCATCCCGAAGGGCCGGGTCGTGTCCCGGTCGCTCAGCACCAGCGGTATCGGCTCGCATTCCGCGTCGAGCTCGCCGACGATCCGCGCCAGGACGAGGCTGTCCGGGTGCTCGACCCCGAGGTTGCGGTGCGTCGAGGTCGGCCGGCCCCGGGCGTCGGTGATGAGAACCGGGAAGTCGATCTTCTTGATGACCTCCTCGAAGATGATGTCGAGCTCGGGCGACCCGGCCTCGGACGGCTCGGTCGCCCGGCTCATGAACTTGGCGTAGATGCGGGAACGGACCTGGGTCTCGGCCTCGAGCTGGTCCGAGAGCGTCGTCGAGTAGCTCGCCCAGAGCCGGGACAGCCGGTGCAGGAGCACCTGCGAGTATGCGAACCAGAACCCGCCCAGGACGAGTATCCCGATTGCGAAGTAGAGCTGGAGCAGGCGCGCGCTGAAGAAGGACTTGTGGCGGGAGAGCATTGGCTGTCTGACGACTGATGCTAGTCGGGGGTTGCCGGATGTCAAGCCTCCGGGCTTGACCCGGCCCGCCGGTCTCCTAGAATTCCCTTCAATGCTCGCCCGGCCGCCCGCAGGCACCCGACGCGCGGTCGTCTCCGCCGTGCTCCTCGTCCTGGCCGGCACGCTTGCGGCCGAGGACAGCGTCTTCACCGCCCCGGCCCAGAGCTTCGGCGACGAGATCTGGCTCCGGCTCACCCAGACCGGCGGCCGGCGCCGCCTGAGCCTGGTCATCGCGCCGTTCCGGGCCGTGGTTGGCATCCCGGACTCGGTCCGGAACCACACCGGCGAAATCCGCCAGGTCCTCGAGGCCGACCTGCGGTTCTCGCTCCACTTCACGTTCCAGGAGCCGGAGTCCGGCCATGTCTTCAACTTCGAGACCGACCCGAAGGTCGACCTCAAGGGCTGGGGCTCGACCGGCGCCGAGGTCCTCATCACCGGCACCGTCGTCGAGAAGCGCGGCGGACCGGCGCTCGACATCAACCTCTACGACCTCAACACCAACCGGCGCATCGCCTCGAAGAGCTACCCGCACCGGCCCAACCGGCGCTGGCTCGCCCACGAAATCGCCGACGACATCATCAAGCTGCTGACCGGCAACGAAGGCGTCAGCCGCACAAGGTTCGCCTTCTCCCGCCAGACCGGGCCCGGGGTCAAGGAACTCGCGCTGGTCGACTACGACGGCGCGAACCTGGTCCAGCTCACCTCCGACGGCTGCATCCGGCTCTACCCGGAGTGGTCGCCCGATGGCGGCCGGCTCGCCTACTGCCGCTACTCCGCCCGCTCGCTCGACATCCACATTCTCGACCTCGCCAGCCGCGCGAACACGAAGATCTGCTCCCGGGACGGGCTCAACACGACCCCGGCCTGGTCGCCGGACGGCAGGACGCTCGCCGTCTCGCTCAGCTTCGAGGGCAATTCGGAGCTCTACCTGATGGACGTGTCGGGCGGCCGCCTGCGCCGGCTCACCAAGGACGGCGCCATCGAGATCTCCCCGGCCTGGTCGCCCGACGGCCGCCACATCGCCTTCGTCTCCGACCGCACCGGCGCGCCCCAGATCTACATCATGACCGCGGACGGCACCGACGTCCGGCGGCTGACCTTCGAGGGCAGTTACAACACCTCGCCGGCGTGGTCGCCGCAGGGCGACCTCATCGCCTTTGTCCAGCGCCAGCCCGGGGGCGGAAACCAGATCTGCGTCACCAACATCCTCGGCGACACCTACGTCCGGCTCACCAGCCGGGGCAACAACGAGGACCCGTGCTGGTCGCCCGACGGCCTGCACATCGCGTTCACCTCGACCCGCGAGGGCGCGCCGGAAATCTACGTGATGGACTGGAACGGCGCGAACCAGACCCGGGTCACCCGGGTCGGCGGTGCCTTCTCGCCGGACTGGTCGCCGGTGCTGCGCTGACCGGCGCGGCTCGATGCCTACGCTCCGTGCAATCCTCGCCTGGCTGGTCCTGCCCCTGCTCCTCGCCCTGCTCGCCCCGGAACTCATCCGCCTGCTCGGGATGCTCCGCCACGGCCTGCTCTACGAGTGGCTCCGCGAGCTCCCCGGGCTCGAGCGCGTCGAACTCGGCCTGCTCGCGCTCGTCGCCGTCGCCCTGCCGGTGTTGAGGCGCATCGAGAGCCGGCGCGACGCGCTCGCCGCTCGCCCGTTCCTCGCGCTCTGGCGAGGCCGGCGCCCCGGCGACGCGGGCACTGCCCGGGTCAGCCACGCCGGCCGCGACTGGCTCGTGACCATTGCCCCGGCGACGGCCGAGGACGAGCCGCCCGGCCTGGAACTCGCGCCGGCGGACCCGGCCCCGGCCGACCCCCGCGAGCGCCGCCGGCTCGAGCGCCTGCTCCGGCTCGCCTGGCGACTGCACTGCGCCGCGGTCCGCGCCCGCCGGGAAGCCGGCCGACCCGGGCCCTCTTGACTTTTCGGCCTGCCGACCTACTCTGTCTCGGAGGCTGAAGTGAAGTATGTTACCGTCTGCCTGCTGCTGGCGGCGGTCGCGGCCGCCAACCCGATAATGGTGCGCATCTTGAGCGAGTTCCAGGTCGCGCCCGACTCGCTCGAGGGCATCGAACTCCACGGCTGGAACTACTGGGTCGGCAGTCTCGCCGGCTGGCGGGTCGTCACGCCCGCCGGCGTCGCGGTGATTGACGACGGCATAGGAATCAACGGCCCGGACGACTGGGTGGTCATCGACCGGAGCAATACGACCGGGACCTTCAGCCTGCCCGACAGCGCCGGGTTCATTGCACTCGTCCCACCCTCGGGCGACACCTTCGAGAAGGTGACCTGGCCCGGCGATGCCGGACTGAACACCGACGAGGCCTGGACTCCGCCCGAAGGGATGTCCTGCGCGATGGACTACTGGACGTACGGCTGGCCTGACCCGGTTGAGTGCTTCGACTGGTACGTTGACCGGACCCCGACCTTCGGCGCGCCCAACGACGACGACAGCGCCCGAATCTACGGCACGGTCTCCGGCCCGGGCGGCGTGCCGCTCCCCGGCGCGATGGTCCGGATATCCGGACCGGAGGGCCGCGAGACCGGCTGGGCCAAGTGGCCGGGCGGCGACTTCGAACTCCGCCCGGGGTTCGGGACGTTCCTGCTCTCAGCGTCGAAGGATGGCTACCTGCCCGACGTCTGGCCGGAGTCAATTGCCGTCGAGGTGAACGAGGTCGTCGGCGGCATCAATGTCATTCTCGTGCCGGTCGGCATCGCCGAGCCGGTGCCGGCCGAGCCCGGCTTCCGCTGGGCCCGCGACCGGCTGGTGCTCGACCTCGAGCGCGACGCCGTGATCCGGCTGAGCGTGTTCGACCCGGCGGGACGCGGCGAGTTCAACCGGCGTCTGTTCCTGCGCGCGGGCCACAGCCGGCTCGCCCTGCCCGGCCTGAGGCCAGGGGTTCATCTCGTGCGGCTCGACTTCGAAGACAGGGCCATTACCGGCAAGCTGGTCGTCCCGCGGGGCGGGCGCTAGCGCACGCTGTCGGACCAACTGACGACGACGTCCTCCTCGGGGAAGAACCCGGACCGGGTGAAGAACCAGGTCAGCGTGCTGTCGTCACGCCGGGTACTGTCCGGCCGGTAGTTGAGCGTCGCGCCCGCAAGCCCGGCCGGCACCGTCACCCGGAACTGTGCCCGGTCGATCGGCCGCCGCCACTGCCGCGTCGTGGTGACGATGTAGCGCGCCTGCGGCCCGCGCAGGGGCTGGCGATACCGGACGGTGAACGAGTCCTCGCCCCCGGGCCGGAAGCGCATCACGAACCGCGCCGCCGACTCGGCGAGCTGGAACCGGTGCCCGGGCAGGGCAACCGACTCCGGGTAGTCGTGGAACGAGTCGAGCGGGAACGGGTAGCTGATGACGGCCGCGATTGTGTCCCGGGCCGAGCTGGTGAAATGGTAGGTGCCGAGCACCTCGACCGCGCCCGGACGGACCGTAACCGACACCTCCTCGCGCGCGAAGTGCACCGGACCGGGCGCGGCAGGCCGGCAACCGGCCGCGAACACGAGCGCGACGACCGCGCGGCTGACCGCTGACATCAACTGACTCTAGGCCGCCGACCCGGCCGGTCAAGCGCGGCCCGGGTCAGAAACGGCCGCCCATCCCGATGAGCGGGATGAACTGGATGCCGGTGAACCGGCCGGTCCGGATGTCGCCCCTCGCGGTTTCGAACTGGACGAGGTGGTAGACGTTCTCGTGGTTATAGACGTTGAGAATCTCGACGTAGAAAAACGGCCGGAGCGGCAGGTGGGCGAGCTCCTTCTGGAGCTTGAGGTCGAGCCGGTGGTAGGCCGGCACCCGAAGCGAGTTCTTCTCGCCAGTGACCACCCAGCCGCTGCCCTCGCGCCGCAGGTCCGACCCGCCGACCTCCCGCCGGTTGCGGTAGTAGACGAGCGGCGTGTAGGGCGAGCCGGTGTGGAGATGCAGGGTCGCGGTCAGCCGCCAGTCGCCCGGCCACTCCTTCATCCCGATGAGGTTTACCGAGTGGCGGCGGTCGTACTCGTCCCAGTAGGGTATCGTGTCCGCGCCCTGTTGCTTCCGCGACCAGGCGAGCCCATAGCTGAGCTGGCCGCTCCAGCCCGCGGCCGGCCCTGTCTCGAGCGCCAGCTCGACGCCCCGCGCGCGGCCGAAGCCCTCGGCACCGTACCCGATCCCCCGACCGAGTGAATCCTCCTGCCAGCTCGGCAGGCGCGAGTACTCCTTCTGGTAGGCTTCGACGTCGAGCCGGGCGAGCTCGCCGAGCGCGACCTCGCCCGCAAGCGAGAAGTGGTCCGCCGCCTTGGCCGACAGCACGCCGTCCCGGTAGGTCTCGTAGAGCGAGTACTCGTTGTCGAAGACGACCGCGGCCACGCTCCGGCGCAGGAAGCCGTACGGGTGCTGGTGGACCCGGCGCCAGCCGGCCCGGACCGCCGCGCCCGGCCCGAGCCGGTAGCTCGCGACGAGCCGCGGCTCGATTGCGCGGTCCGCGACCCAACGCACTTCCTCGACCCGCAGGCCGCCATCAAGAGCCAGCCGCGGTCCGAGCCGGAACCGGGCGTCGAGCCAGCCCGCGGCGATGGGGTCGCTTCGGCCGAACCCCTCGCGCTCGAGCAGGTTGCCTGAGAAGGTCGCCTCGCCGGCCTGGAGCCCGCCGCTGAGGTCCGCGGCCCCGACCGTGGTGAAGGCCTCGAACCTGGCCCCGGCCTCGCGCTCGGCGGTGCCGCCCCGGCCCTGCCACCGGGTCGGCTCGAGCGCGAACTCGTGGTCGGTGTACCAGCCGGTGACCTCGGTCCGGACCCGGCCGTAGTCGGACTCCAGCGTCAGGCCGACCGCACGCCCGGACTCGGACACATCGGTCGCTGTCCCGCGCAGTTCGGTGAGGATCCGGTCCGAGCCGGTCAGCACCGTCACCCGGACCCGGTGCTCGCGGCCGAGCGGCACGCCCAGCCGCGCCGACAGGTCATTGTAGCTGGGCTGGTTGTCGCGGCCTGACCCGAGCGGCCCGAACTGAACGTGGTAGAACGTCCGGCGCACCGAGGCCGCCACCTCGATGTCATCGAGCCGACCGGCGTAACTCGCCTTGAGGTTCATCGGGTCATACGCGAACGCGCCCTCGGCCCTTCCCTCGGTCCGCGGCCGGACGACCGTGACGCTCGACAGCGCGCCGCCGTACCGGGCCGGGAACGCGGTCGGGTAGAACTCGATGCTCGATATCACATCCGGGTTTATTGCCGAACTGAACCCGAGCAGGTGGTAAGGCCAGAGCGGCTCGACATTGTCGAACCAGAGCCGGTTTTCATCCGGGTCCCCGCCCCGGACGACGTACTGGCCGCTCCACTCGCCACGCGCGCTGTGCGATACCCCGGGCAGGAAGCTCAATGAGCGCACCGGGTCCTGGACGAACCCGCCGGCGCGATCGCGCAGGTCATCGGCGCTGACGACCCGGGTTGTCACCGCCTCGCCGCGCACGGTCCGGGCCGCGCGCACCGCGACCTCCGGCACCGCGACCGGCTCAGGTCGGAGTCGAAACTCGACGTGCGGGCTCGCGTCCGATTGGGTGACGACCGGGAGCGTCTCTGGCAGGAACCCCACGTGACTCGCGACCAACAAGTAGCGGCCGGGCGCAAGGCCAGCAATGGCGAACCTCCCGTCAATCGAGGTTGCCGCACCGGCACCGGCTTCGCCAACCACGACGTTGGCGCGCGCAAGTCCGGCTCCGGACAAGGCGTCCAGGACCGAACCGGTAACTGAAAAATGCCCTGCGCCGAGCAGGGTTAGAAGCAGTATGCTACTCAAACACGGTGTTGCCTAATGGTACTTAGACGCCGACCTTCCCACATAGGCTTCCCGCGAACATCACCCTCCTACCGCCGAAATCTGCAACAGCCTTAACGCAGAATTCAGCGGCAGTGGCTACTCGAGGAGTATCTGCCCATCCACCCATAACCATAAGCCGCTGTTTATCAAGACGTTGTATCTTGCGCCGCCAAGACTGAACTTGGCACGGGAATTGCATAGGAAGTACTCAGGCAATCAGGAGTCTGGGCCAAGACTGGGGTTTTGACAACAGGACTGCAGCCCTTGGAGGTCGCAGTCCTGTTGCTTTTCAGTGCCGGCTACCTGCGCCGGCGCAGGTTGAGCCGGGCGGTCAAGATTCGGTCCGTCGAGTAGAGCCTCGCGGCGATGAACACCATCAGTGCGGCGAACGCGGCCATGTAGCCGAGCCCGAAGGCGATCAGGCGGTAGTCGCCGAACATCGCGGCGCGCTGGATGAGGAACGGGTAGGAGAAAGGTATCGCATAGACCAGCACGCGCATCGGCAGGGCGGCCGAGCCGACGTCGAGAAACGTCGTCAGCATGAACGGCAGGAGCACCAGCACCATCACCGGCGTGGTCGCGAGTTGAGCGGTGCGCGCGTCGTCGGCGAACACCGCCAGCACCGAGACCAGCGACAGCGCGCAGACGACCGCGAGAAAGAGCGCCAGCCCGAGCAGGAGCCAGTCGCCCGGCCCGGGCGCGATTCCCAGCGCGGCCGCGATCGCGGTTCCCGGACCCGCGCCCCCGGTCATCGAGCCCATGTAGTAGTAGAGCGCGGCGAACACGAGCGCGCTCGACACCAGCGCGAACAGCACCGCCCCGAGCATCTTGCCCAGTACCACCGTCATCCGGTTCACCGGGACGGTGAGCAGGGTCTCGAGCGTCTTGTTCTCCTTCTCCTGTCCGACCGAGCCGGCAATCATCTGGCTCGCGACGATGATGAGCAGCAGCAGAATCGCCGGGATGAGCACGGTCTGCGACATCGCGACCTCGGCCAGCTGTTCGGGCGTGCCCGGCGCGACCCGGTCCCGCACCATCACGAACTGGCGGATGGTGACCGGCTCGAGCGCTCGCTCGGGCGGCTCGCCCGGCCGGTCCGCCGCCAGCCGCTCGCGGACCAGCTCGGCGTTGATGCCCCGGAGCGCGGCCCCGAACCGGCCGCTTCGCATCATCCAGCTCACCGCGAAACCCCGGACCAGCGCGTAGGCCTCGATCCCGGCCGGCCGGCGCGCGGCCACGGAGTCGCCCAGCCCGGCCGGCAGGACGACGACCCAGCCGGCGTCGACCTCCCGGGCCTCGGCCAGCGCCGCGGCGGTATCCGGCGCGTCGAGGAGCACGAAGCCGGCGGACTCGAGCAGCGCGCGGATGCTTTCCGCGGGCCGGGAGCGGTCCTCGTCCACGACCAGCACCAGCTCCGGGCCGGACTCCTTCGCCCGCTCGCCCCGGATTGCCCGGCCGATGAACCCGTAGATGACGACGACGACCAGCATCGGCGCGAGGGTCTGGAACGTGACAAGCTCGCGCAGCTCCTTCAGGACGATCGCCCCGAACGCCCTCATCGCGTCGCCCCCAGGAAGACCTCCTCGAGGTTGCGCGCCCGGTACTTCTCCTTGAGCCCGGCCGGAGTGCCCTGCTCGATGACCCGGCCGGCGGCGACCAGCGCCACGCGGTCGGACAGGAACTCGACCTCGAGCATGTTGTGCGAGGAGAGCAGGAAGGTCGTGCCCCGGCGCGCGAACTCACGGATCCGGGCGCGCAGCTCGGTCGAGTTCGCGACGTCGAGCCCGGAGGTCGGCTCGTCGAGGATGGCGAGCTTCGGCCCGGTCGCGAGCGCGCGGGCCAGCAGCAGCTTCCGGGCCATCCCCTTGGAGTAGGTCCTGACCTTGCTCCTCAGCCGCTCGCCCAGCCCGGCCAGCTCGACCGCGGCCGCGACGGTCCGGTCCCGCTCGGCCCGGTCCCGGGCGTAGAGCTCGGCCATGAACTCGAGGTACTGCAACCCGGTCAGCCCCTTGTACGCGCCGGCGTCCTCGGGCAGGTAGCTTATCATCCGCCGCACCTCGCGGTCGTCGCGCACGACGTCCCGCCCGAACACGGTCGCCGCGCCCCGGGTCGGCCGCAGCAGGGTCGCGAAGATCCGCAGGGTCGTGGTCTTGCCCGAGCCGTTCGGGCCGATGATCCCGAACACCTCGCCCGGCGCGACCGCGAAACTCACCCCGTCGAGCGCCCGCAGGCGGCCGTAGTCGCGGCCGAGCTCCCGGGCCTCGCAGGCGGCCGCGCTCATCTCACGACAGCCCGGTGATACTGCCGTCCTCGGCCATGTCCACGCCCGCCGCGTTCGGCCGCTTCGCCAGCCCGGGCATCAGCATCATGTCGCCGGCGACCGGCACCAGGAACCCGGCCCCGGCCGAGACGTTCACCGCCGAGATCGCGACCTTGAACCCGCGGCACGCGCCGGTGCACTCCGGGTCGTCGGACAGCGAAAGCGGCGTCTTGGCGATGCAGACCGGCAGCTTGTCGTAGCCGAGCGCCCTCGCCAGCCGGATGTCGCGCTCGGCCCGGGGCGTGAACACGACCCGTTCCGCCCCGTAGATCTTCATCGCGACCGCCTCGATCTTCTCCTCGACCGGCGCATCCGGGTCGTAGATGCGCCGGCTCGCGCCCGGCTTCGCCTCGACCTGGCGCGTGACCGCCTCGGCCAGCTCGACACAGCCCTCGCTCCCGCGTACGAACCCGTCGCTCGTCGCGAACTCAGCACCATGCTCGGCGCAGTACTTCCGGATCAGCCCGATGTCCTCGTCCGAATCGTCGCCGAAGCGGTTGAGCGCGACCACCGGCTCGAGCCCGAGCGCCCGGCAGATCTCGATGTGCCGCACGAGGTTGCCCATCCCCTGCCACAGGTCGGTCAGCTTGCCCCGGCGGGCGTCCCGCGCCCCGCCCTGGTGCCGGAGCGCGCGCACCGTCGTCACCAGCACGCAGCCGGCGATGTCCCAGCCCGCGGCCGGCGCGACGATGTCGACGAACTTCTCGGCCCCGAGGTCGGACCCGAACCCGGCCTCGATGACCGCGTACTCGCTCAGCCGCAGGGCCATGTTCGCCGCGACCACGCTCGCGGTGCCGTGGGCGATGTTCGCGAACGGCCCGGCGTGGATGAACGCCGGCGTGTGCTCGCTGGTCTGGACGACGTTGGGCTTGAGCGCGTCCTTGAGCAGGGCCGCCATCGCCCCGGTCGCGTGCAGGTCGGCCGCGGTCACCGGCTTGTCGTCGTAGCTCATCGCGACGAGAATCCGGCCCAGCCGCTCCTTGAGCTCCTGCCGCGAGGCCGACAGCGCGAGAATCGCCATCACCTCGGACGCGGCGGTGATGACGAACCGGTCCTCGCGGGCCGGCCCATTGGCACGGCCGCCCAGCCCGACGACCATCGTCCGGAGCACGCGGTCGTTCATGTCCATCGTCCGCGGGAAGAAGATTTCGCGCTCGTCAATCCGCAGCGGGTTGTCGAAGTGAATCGAGTTGTCGAGCAGGGCCGCGAGCAGGTTGTGGGCCGAGCTGACCGCGTGGATGTCGCCGGTGAAGTGAAGGTTGATGTCCTCCATCGGCAGGACCTGGGAATATCCCCCGCCCGCCGCGCCGCCCTTGATGCCGAACACCGGCCCCAGCGACGGCTCGCGCAGGACGACGATTGACCTCTTCCCGATCCGGTTGAGCGCCATCGACAGCCCGACCGAGACAGTCGTCTTGCCCTCGCCGTACTTCGTCGGCGTCGTCGCGGTCACCATCACCAGCTTCCCCTTTGGCCGGTCGGCGAGCCGGTCGAACAGCCTTAGCGACAGCTTCGCCTTGTAGTTGCCGTTGGGCAGGACCAGGTCCATATCGTCGATGCCCAGCGCCCTGACGATGTCGGTTATCGGCCTGAGCTTGATGCTGTGGGCAATCTCAATATCGGTTAGCACTCGGACCTCCTTGCCGGTTCGGCCATCTCAGCACGGCATAACATATAGCCGACCCCGGCCGCGGGTCAAGCGGGTCCCGCGCCCGCCCCGCGCTTGGCGCCTTGCGGCCCTTCGCTCGCCCGAGACCCTGCGGCCCGCGGCACTGACCTGATTCGTTCCCATCCTGACCGAGATGCCCCCCTTCCCTGACTTCATGTCTTCGAGTCTCGTCCTCTCTTCGCGTCCGCGCTCGGCTCACGCCTGTTAGATGCCGCTCGCCGGAAAGTCCAACGCCAAATCGTTAGTCAGCGGGACGCGAAACCGGCCCGGGTCTCCCCGACTCAACCGATTGCAGGCTCTTGCCGCTCCAGCGCGAGTATAGTCTTCGAGTGCCAGACCGCCGAGGAGGGCACTGTCCGAGGGACATCCGGGTAGCCGCTGCCGCGGTGCTCGTCCGGGCGCTCGTCCTGAGACCCGTCCGGGCGCCTGCCCGGTGCGCCATCTGGGCGGCCTGCCTGGTGCCCTGCCCGGGTGCTCCGGGAGGGCGGCTGGGTATGCAGTTGGCACGCCGGATAGCCCGGCAGGAGGTGCCCTTGGATGGAGGATGTCCCGATCTTAGTTGAAATTAGGGAGAGCGGTTCCCCTGCCCGGATGGTATCATCTGGGTTAACAACGAAAGGAGAACCGCGTGAGAAGGTACAGCAGATGGTCGTCGGCCGCAAGTCGAAGGGTCCGGTCGGCGGGTGCGCAGGTGCTGGCTGCGCTGGACCGGGACGAGATGCTCGAGCT
>JAWOHE010000076.1:0-13485 GCA_046485285.1 bacterium | reverse complement strand
CCCCGGGACGGCCCCCGGAGCGGCCCCCGGAGCGGTCCCCGGAGCGGCTCCCGGGACGGCCCCCGGAGCGGTCTCCGGGGCGGCCCCCGGGACGGCCCCCGGGGCGGCTCCCGGGACCATCCCCGGGGCGGCCCCTGGGACCATCCCCGGGGCGGCCCCCGGGACCGTCCCGGGGATATCCCCGGGGATATCCCCGGGGATATCCCCCCCTGCCGTCAAAGCTCGGCCGGTGGGTGACTTACGTTTTGATGCCCAAAACAGGGCCGGCGAGCGACCTCTGCCCGACTGAGCCAGCCAGGGCCTTGACCCAGGGGTGCTGATTGCGGTCCGCCGGGATGGCTTCGGCGTCGGGGCCGGAGAGGAGGATGGGGGAGAAGCGGCCCCGGACGTCAGATTGCAGAGCGCGGACTGCAGAATGAGGAGAGGGATTCCTCCACTCCGCTGCGCCCCGGTCGAAGTTACCCGAGGCGCGGGGGCGGGGCGCGCCCGGCGGGGGCTAGAGCGCTTCCCAGTCCTCGCGGCTGACGCCGGCCTGGCGCAGGATGCGGGCAAGCAGTTCGCGCCCGATGTCGGTGCAGTGCGGGTTGGGCAGGGTCAGGGTGGCCTTGTCACGGAGCATGAACTGGTGTCGGCCGCCGGACCAGGGTCCGGCGAAGCCGAGCCTGCGGAGGTTGCGGATGATGTCGGCGCGGCTGATGGGGCCGAAGGCCGGCATCAGTCGACTTCGATGACTTCGAGCCGGAGGCCTTCGACTTCGGGCAGGGGAAGCTGGCGCGATACCCGGAAGAGAATCCAGTCTTCGAGCGTGCCTTCGAGTTCCTCGCGGCAGGACTCGAGGTCGGCGGCGTTGGCGTAGACGCCCTCGAACCCGGGGATCTCGCCGTAGAAGGACTTGTCGTCGGCGAGAATCTCGTAGCGCGCCCGCCGCATCGCGGCGGCGATGTAGTCAGTCAGCATCGTGCTAGATTCTGGGGCCGGGTGAAGGAGAAGTCAAGGGAAGACGGATGGAGTGGAGGGCTGAACCAGGAGCCGGAGAGGGACTTCAGATTTCGCGTTCGACGTGAGTGCCTGCACTGCGAGGACGCAGTACCCCTCCGGGCCCTGCTCGCCGTCTTCACCGACATCGTCCGCCCGGGCTGAGCCCGGCGCGGTCTTGCCGCCCGTTGACAGCCTGCCGGGCCGGACTACCATTGCGGGCCTGAAAGGAGTCAGCATGCGTTATGGTCGGATTGCGTTCGCGGCGCTGGTCGCGGCGCTGTTGTCGTGCGCGCCGCGGGTCGCGCCCGCCGCGGGCGGCGCGGGACGCGAGATTCCGTTCGAGTCGGCCGGCGGCGGGGTGCTGGTGCCGGTGCAGGTCGGGGAGTCGCGGGTCCTCAGGCTCCGGCTGGACACCGGGATGAGCTTCGACGGGGTGCTGTTGTACGAGCCCCTGCCCGAGTCGGCGGTTCCCGGGCCGCTGTACGAGGTGCGGATTCCCGGGGCCGGGTCGGGCGAGCCGGCGCGGGGCGTGATGGCCGAGTCGGCGTCGTTCCGGTCCGGCGCGATCGAGTTCATGCGCCAGCGGGTGGTGTGGCTCGTTGATGGCTCGATGTCCGGGTTCTCGAGCGACGGGGTGATGGGCTACTCGCTGTTCGGGCACTGGGTGGTGGAGCTGGACTACGACCGGTCGGTGATCGTCCTGCACGAGCCGGGAAGTTTCGCGCCGGATTCGTCGTGGACCGTCGTGCCGATGGAACTGCGCAAGAACAACATGCCGTGGGTGAAGCTCCGGGCGAGCATCGGCGGCGAGGAGCCGGTGGAGCTGGACTGCTACATCGACCTCGCGGCGAGGGACGAGGTGGTGTTTCTGGTCCGGGAGGGCGCGAAGGTCGCGATGCCGGAAGGGCTCGCGCCTTTCCACCTCGGTCGGGGCCTGAGCGGCGACATCCACGGCTGGCAGGGCCGGGCCGCGTTGTTGGAGCTGGGCGGGTTCCGGTTCGAGGACGTCGCGGTGGCGTTCGCGCCGGACGAGGCGCGGTCGAAACAGCCGGGCGCGGACGCGGTGGTGTGCAACGGCCTGCTCTCGCGGCTGAACACGGTCTACGACTACGCGGGGGGCAGACTGTACCTCAGGAGCAGGGAGAAGCCGCGGGCGGACGCGGAGGAGGAATGAGCGCGAGGGCGCGGGCCGGGGAAGCCGCGAGGAGCGGGATGAAGGTCATCATCCACAACGCGGTCAGCATCGACGGCAGGCTGACCGGGTTCGAGGTTGACATGGAGCAGTACTACCGGTTGGCCGGGACCTGGCAGGAGGACGCGACGCTGTGCGGGAGCGGTACGATTCTCGCCGCGCCCGAGGGGCGGAGGCGGGAAAGGGCCGGAGCCGGTGACTGGCGGCCGGAGCCCGGGGACCGGCGGCCGCTGCTGGTCATCGCCGACAGCCGGGGCCGGGTGCGGTGCTGGCAGGCCCTGCGCCGGGCCGGGTTCTGGCGGGACGCGGTCGCGCTGTGCTCGCGCCGGACCCCGGCGCCGTACTTCGATTACCTGCGCGCGGGCCGGGTGGACTGCATCGTCGCGGGTCGGGAGCGGGTTGACCTCAGGGCCGCGCTCCGGGCCCTTGCCGATGAGTACGGGGCGCGGACGGTGCGTTCGGACAGCGGCGGGACGCTGAACGGCGCCCTGCTGGCGGCCGGGCTGGCGAGCGAGGTGAGCCTCGTGGTGCACCCGGTGGTCGCGGGCGCGGGCGGGGTGGATTTCTGCGCGCGGCTGGGGCGGGCCGCGCCGATGCGGCTCGCGGCGGTCGAGCGGCTCGGGCGCGGGCTGGTCTGGCTGAGGTGGCGCCGGGCCTGAGATGAGCGTCAATGGCAGGAACGCGCGGGAGGGACGTCCCGCGCAGGAAGGAGCAGGCATGCGGCAGTGGCTGGTGTTCGTCGTGCTTGTGGCCGCGTTGTTGTTCTGCGGCTGATAGAACCGGGGCCCGGGTCCGGGCCACGCAGGATTCCGTGTCTCGCGCGGGGCAGAGGCCCCGCGCTTGTCGCGGGCCAGCCGGCCGGCGGGGAGCGCGAGGATCGGCGACTGCCCGGGCCGCGGACGCGGGCGCGGGTTTTTGACAGGCGGGCGGGTTTCGGGTATCACTATGGCGCGATGAGTCAGCCAGCGGCCGCGCCGGTCCCCCCGGCCGGATGAAGACCGGCTTCGACAACCGGAAGTACCTCGCCGAGCAGGCCGCGGCGATCCACGAGCGCGTGGCCGAGTTCGGGACGAAGCTGTACCTCGAGCTGGGCGGCAAGCTGGTCTTTGACTACCACGCGGCGCGCGTCCTGCCCGGGTTCGACCCCAACGTCAAGATGGAGCTGCTGCGGCAGTTGCGGGACGAGGCCGACATCATCCTCTGCATCCACGCCGGCGACATCGAACGCCGGAAGATCCGGGCCGACTTCGGCATCACCTACGACGCGGACGCGCTCAAGCTCATCGACGACCTGAAGGCGCAGGGCCTGCTGGTGACCGCCGTGGTCATCACCCGGTTCGACGGCCAGCCGGCCGCGACGGTCTTCAAGAGCAAGCTCGAGCACCGGGGCGTGAGCGTCCACACCCACCGCTACACGAATGGCTACCCGACCGACGTCGACACGATCGTCAGCGACGAGGGCTACGGCGCGAACAGCTACATCGAGACCGACAAGCGGCTGGTGGTGGTGACCGGGCCGGGGCCGGGGAGCGGCAAGCTGGCGACCTGCCTGTCCCAGCTCTACCACGACCACCGGCGGGGGGTGAAGTCGGGCTACGCCAAGTTCGAGACGTTCCCGGTCTGGAGCATCCCGCTCAAGCACCCGGTGAACGTCGCCTACGAGGCGGCGACCGCCGACCTCGACGACCGCAACGTCATCGACCCGTTCCACCTCGAGGCCTACGGCGAGACCGCGGTGAACTACAACCGCGACGTCGAGGTCTTCCCGGTGCTCAGCCGGATCCTGAACCGGATAACCGGCGACCACCGGTACAAGTCGCCGACCGACATGGGCGTGAACCGGGCCGGTTTCGGCATCATTGACGACGAGGCGGTGCAGGAGGCGGCGCGGCAGGAGGTCATCCGGCGGTACTTCCGGTACCGGTGCGAGCACGTGATGGGTTTCGTGAGCCGGGAGACGGTCCAGAAGTCGGAACTGCTCCTGCGGGAGCTCGGGCTCGCGCCCGAGGACCGGGCGGTGGTCGAGCCCGCGCGCCGGGCCGCGGCGGAAGCCCAGGCGACGGGGAAGGGACACGAGGGCATTTTCTGCGGCACCGCCATCCAGTTGCCCGACGGCACCATTGTCACCGGCAAGAACTCACCGCAGATGCACGCCGCCTCGAGCCTGGTGCTCAACGCCGCCAAACAGTTGGCCGGCCTGCCGGACCAGCTTCACCTGCTCTCGCCCGCGGTCATCGAGGCGATCGCCAGCCTCGACCGCCACATCCTCAAGAAGGCCGCGGCCAGCCTCGACCTCGCGGAAACCCTGGTCGCGCTGAGTGTCAGCGCCACCACCAACCCGACCGCGAAGCTGGCGCTGGAACAGCTCCAGCACCTGCGGGGCTGCGAGGTTCACAGCACCCACATCCCCACCCCGGGGGACGAGGAGGGCCTGCGCAAGCTCGGTGTGAACCTGACCAGCGACCCCCAGTTCTCCAGCCACAGCCTGTTCGCGGCCTAGGCGCGGTTGACATCACCGCCGGTTGCGGTACAATATCGGTGCATGGGGAGAGGCTCGCGGACTATAGCCGCGGGCACGGCAACCGGGCTTGAAGGCGCCACGGTGCCGGGACCCGAAGGTCGGGTCCCAATGCGGTGAGGGCCAGGGGCCCTCGCAAAGACAAGCCTTCTTTCGAGTGTTCCGCCCGGCTGGTGACGGGCGGTTCTCTCTTCTTCCGGGCAGGTTGGCGGCGCGGCCCGGAGTCGGCACGAGTGGCAGGACACGCAAGCCCGAATTGCCGCTTGACAGCCGGGTCGGTTATGGAGTATAACTTCACTATGGGTGAACGGCGAGGGTCCGCTTCGTCGCACCCGGAAAAGAATCCGCGGTCCGCAGACGCCGCACACGCGGCAAAGGAGAGGCAATGAGGACAACCGTAGTCGTCCTGGTCCTGGCCCTTGTGGCCGGGGCGGCATTCGCCGGGTTCCCGGCGACCGACCCGACCGGCGAGCGCGAGCCGCAGCCGGTGAGGGTCAAGCTCTACACCGGCCTGCCCGGCTCCGAGGACTATTTCTGGGGCACGGCGCCGGCCGGGGGCGGGACCGATGCGTGGACGATTCACAGCGAAATGCCCAACCGGATGATGGACCACGTCGCGGCGGCGAGCGCAAGCCACGTCTATGTCGCGGCCGGGTATACCGTCGGCCGGGTGTTCTACCGGCACGCAATCGGGAGCACGACCTGGGAGACGCTGACCCAGTGCCCGATGTGGCTGACGACCGGCGGCGCGGCGGTCATCGGCGACACGTTCTACTACTGCGGCGGCTATCACGAGATGAGCACGACCGCCGACACGCTGTTCAAGTACAGCATCAGCGGCAACAGTTGGACGTCGGCGCCCGGACCCTTCGCCGGGACCCCCTACAACTGGTCGCCGACAGTGGTCGCCTGCGCCGGGAAGCTGTACTACATCAGCGGCTGTGCCGCGCCGGGCGCGGACAATCCGACCCGCCAGGTCTGGTGCTACACGCCGGGCGCGGGCTGGTCGCAGAAGGCGGACATGAACCAGGGCCGGGTATTCGCCAACGCGGCGGTCTACCGGGACACGATCTGGGTCACGGCCGGAATCGCCAACAACGTCGGGCTGACCCACTCCGAGTTTTACGACCCGGTCGCCAACGTCTGGACCGTGAACAACTCGGTGTTCCCGCAACTGCCGGTGTCGCGCTGGGGCGCGGCCGGCGGGCAGGCCGGCAGCAAGATGTTCGTCGCGTCGGGGGTTGACGCAGGCTTCCTGCTGTCCGACACTGCCTTCTACTTCGATTTCGCGGCGCGGACCTGGTCGGCCGAGGACGGGATGCCGCTCCGGGTGTACCGGACCGCGGGCGCGGGCGCGGCGAACGGCGACGCGCACGTCTATGGCGGCTCGACCGGCGGTTTCAGTCCGACCGACACGGTGCAGGTGACGAACCTGGGCGCGCCGCCGTCGCCCCACTTCCTCTGGCTGTACTCGGATTACGACGACCCGGACACGACGCTGGGCTGGCGGCTGCGCGCGCTGGGCGACACGCTGACCTACATGGACGTCCAGTCCGCGACGCCGACGCTCGCCGACCTCCTGCCCTATGCCGCGGTCGGCGCGCACTCGAACTACACGTACGGGAACGCGACCGCGCTCGGCAACGTGCTGGCCGACTACGTTGACGCGGGCGGCGGGGTGGTCCTCGGCCACTTCAGTTTCGCCACCGGCTGGGGAATAGCCGGCCGGATAATAACCGGCGACTACGCGACCATCAGCGTCGGCTCCAACACCCACCAGGCGACGACGCTGGGCTGGCACAACGCCGGCCACCCGGTGATGGCGGGCGTCAGCGGGGTCGCCGAGTACTTTGCCGGCGGCTCGCAGTTCGTCAGCACGGACTCGGTGGCACGCTGGAACGACGGCCGGCCGTACGTCGCGGTCAGCGCCAATATGAAGGTCGTGGGCGTGAACAGCTACCCGGGCGTCTACACCGTCCCGGAGCGGGCCGGCGATTGGGCGCTGGTGTTCCGGAACGCCCTGCACTACGCGGCGGGCTCGGTCGGGGCCGAGGAGTTCGACCCGTTCCGGCCGGCGCTGAACGTCACGCTGGAGACCGGGCCGAACCCGGTCCGGCGGCAGGCGGCGGTGAGCTATGGCGTCGTGCTCGCGGGCGAGGTCAGCGTCGGGATCTACGACGCGAACGGCCGGCTGGTGCGGTCGCTGTTTGAGGGCCGGGCCGAGCCGGGCGTCCGGAGCCTGAGCTGGGACCTTGCCGACGGGCAGGGCGGCCGGGTCGCGAGCGGCGTGTACTTCTGCCGGCTCGTGACTGCCGGGCAGTCGCTGTCGAGCAAGCTGGTCGTGGAATAGCCTGATTACCGCAAGGCGGGCGGCCGGGGCGCGAGCCCCGGCCGCTTCGCTGTGCGGGCCGCTAGATGGCCTCGATGGTCGAGGGCGGCTTGGTCGTGATGTTGTAGGTGACGCTGACCACGCCCGGGACCTCGGTCGTCATCCGCTCCGCCAGCCGGTCGAGCAGGTCGAAGCTGAGCCGGGTCGGCCGGCCGGTGCGGGCATCCGCCGAGTCCCAGCAGCGGACCTCGACCTGGAGGCCGAAGTCGCGCCGGCCGTCGCGCAGGCCGGTGACCCGGTCGTCGTGGAGGATGGCGAGGTACTGGAACGCGCCGGAGCCGGCGAGCAGTTCCTCGACGATGGCGGTCGCCCGGCGGACGACCGCGACCCGCTCGCGGGTGACATCGCCGATGACGCGGGCGGCGAGCGCCGGGCCGGGGAAGGGCGGCCGCGAGTAGAGCTCGGCGGGCAGGCCGAGCGCCTTGCCGAGCGCGCGGATGGCGGTCTTGCGCAGGCGGAGGACCGGCTCGATGACCCGGTAGCCGTATTCCCGCTCCGGGTCGATGCCGAGCTGGGCGAGGATGTTGTGCTGGCGCTTGACGCCGGCGACGGTCTCCTCGACGTCGGTGAGATTGGTGCCCTGGAAGAGAAACCGGGCGTCGCCCTCGCGGACGAGGCGGCCGAAGACGTCCTTGTAGAAGACGCGGGTGATGGCGCCGCGTTTCTCCTCCGGGTCGGTGAGGCCGGCGAGCGCGCCGAAGAACTCGTCCTCGGCCGGGACGAGCTCGACCGTGACGCCGAGCTTCGCGAAGAGCGCGACGATGCGCCCGGCCTCGCCCTCGCGCATCAGGCCGTTCTCGATGAACACCGTGCGCAGGCGGTCGCCGAGCGCGCGGTGGCCGAGCATCGTGACGACCGAGGAGTCAACGCCGCCGGAGAGCGCGTTGACGGCCCGGCCGTCGCCGACCTCCCGCCGGATTTCGCGGACCTGCTCCTCGACGAAGGCGGTCGGGTCGAGGTCTTCGGGCCTGATTTCGACTAGCTTCAACGGTCCTCCTTGGGATGGTGCCAGCCTAGCGGGTTTCGGGGCGAGGTCAACCGGCCGGCAGGCGCGGGCGGGCCGGGATTGACGGGCGGCCGGACGGAGACTAGGATTGATATGATGAAAGGAGTCGAGATGTTGATGCGAATCACGGCGGTGCCGGCGGCCGGCATCGCCGGCGGGACGATGGTCGGGAAACCGAAGGAGGAAGAATGAGCGGACCAGAGGAACTCATCGGTCAGGTCGTGGGCCTGGCCGGGCTGGTCGAGTACCAGCGCGGCGCGGTGGTGAGCCGGGAGGTCGTGCAGCGGCCGACCGGGACCGTGACGGTGTTCGCGTTCGACCGGGGCCAGGAGCTGAGCGAGCACGCCGCGCCGTTCGACGCGCTGGCGTACATCGTCGAGGGCACGGCGGAGATTTCACTGGGCGGGAAGCCGCACCGGGTGAGGCAGGGCGAGATGTTGATAATGCCGGCGAACGCGCCGCACGTCGTGCGCGCGGTCGATCGGTTCAAAATGATGCTGGTGATGATCCGCGGCTGAGCGGCGGAAGACGATGACGAGACCGTGGCTGGCGGCCGCGCTCGCGGCCGGGGTTGCCTGCGGGCAGGCGACGACGGTGAAACTACCGGTACCCACGGTTGACGGCGTCACGTCGGTCGAGGCGGCGCTGGCCGCACGGCGGTCGGTGCGGCAGTACGACGATTCGGCGCTGACGCTGGCCGAGGTGTCGCAACTGCTCTGGGCGGCATACGGCGTGACGAGGCCGATGCCGGGCGCGCCGGCGTTGCGCGGCGGACTGCGGACCGCGCCGTCGGCCGGGGCGACCTACCCGCTCGAGGTGTACCTGGTCACGGGCAGGGTCCAGGGCCTCGAGGCCGGGGTCTACCGCTACCGGAGCGAGACCCACGAGCTCGAGCCGCACGCGCCGGGCGACCGACGGGCGGCGCTGGCCGAGGCCGCGCTCGGGCAGGCCTGGGTCGCCGAGGCGCCGGCCGCGCTGGTCTTCGCGGCGGTGTTCGAGCGGGCGACCGGGCGGTACGGCGCGCGGGGCCGGGAGCGGTACGTCTGGATCGACCTCGGGCACTCGGCCCAGAATGTCTACCTGCAGTGCGCGGCGACCGGGCTCGGGACGGTCGCCGTCGGCGCGTTCGACGACACCGGGGTGAGCCGGGCGCTCGGCCTGCCCGGGACCGAGGCGCCGCTCTACATCATGCCGGTCGGCCGGCCGGCGGCGGACTAGCCGGCGACCCGGAGCCGGTTGAAGCGGACCGCGAGCGGGCCGCGGTAGCCGCCCTGCACCTGCGTCTCCTGCGAGTAGTTGGCGTCGGCGATTGCCTCGAACCAGTCGCCGACCAGCAGGCCGCCGGTGAACGGCGCGGCATCGGCCCCGCGGCGGAACTCGCCGAGCCGGATTTCGCAGGAGAACCGGCCCGAGCTCGAGTCCACCTCGAAGGCGGAGAACGACCGGACGATGACCGTGTCGCCGCACCCGCAGAGCAGGTCCGCGACCGGGGTCGGGCCGGCCGGGATGACGGTGTTGGCCGGTCCGCCGGGCGGCATTACGCCCTTGTCGAGCAGGCCGAGCAGGTGGTGGTAGCGCCGGGAGCCGAGCAGTCCGTGCCAGTTGCCGTCGCGGCAGATGGTGACCGCGCGGACCGGGCCGCCGTCGGCCCAGTCGGTGCGCGCGCTGGCGAGCCCGAGCGGCACCAGCGGGTCGGAGACGAGGTTGAGCGGCTCGCCCTTGAGCTCGCCGGCGTGGCAGGGCTTGCCCGCCGCGTGGCGCGAGGTCTTTTCGTGGACCGAGCGCGAGCCGGCGTGGAACCCGAGCGGCGAGCGGTCGAGCCGGAAGAAGTCGGCGGCAGGCTCGCCGAGCAGGACCACCGGGCCGGCGAACGTCGGCGGCGGGCCGGCGAGCGCGATGTCCCGGGCCGCGATACCATAGTCCGAGACGATTGCGGCCGGGTCGAAGGCGACGAGGCTCCGGGCCTCGAGCCGGGCGGTGTGCTCGCCGACCCTGTCCGCGCCGGGGCGGGCGAGGAAGCAGACCTCGGCCGAGACCCGGGTCGCCGGGTAGTCGAAGGCGTGGCCGGCGCTGGAGCGGAAGCCGAGGTTCAGCCGGCGGACGAACAGCTCGACGTTGGAGACCTCGATGCCGTCGAGCCGGGCGGCTTCGCTCACGACCCCATCGATGAACGCCCGGACCCTGGCGGGCAGGGCGGCCGGGTCGAGCTTCTCCAGTTCCGGGTCGGCGAGCCGGGTGTCCGGGTAGGTTTCGTCCGCGCCCGGGAGCGGGAAGGGCTGGTTCTTCTGGCTCCGGGCCGCGGCGACCAGCCCGGCGATGACCTCGGCCATCGAGGCGTCGTCGTCGCCGGTGAACTGGCCGGCGGCGTCGCCGCGCCAGCTCGCGCCGTCCACCTCGAACCCGGAGAAGACCCGGCAGTGGGCGGTTTCGGACCGGACCGAGATGACCTCGCGCGGGTGCGGGTTCGGCTCGACCCGGAGCCCGCCGCCGGCGACCGAGTAGATGCCGGGCAGGCGGATGACGGTCGTCTCCTCCCGGCGCTCGTGGGTGAGGAACCAGGCGCTGATGTCGCCGGCTCGTTCCAGTGCCGCGGTGATTCGCTTGGTATCCATATCGCCTCCTAACCCAGCTTCATCCGGCAGCGCAGCCAGGGCCCGCCGCTCGCGTTGCGGACCCATTCCTTGTGTCCCTTGCCGCACGTCCCGGCCGAGCCGGTGTCGAGCTCGGTGCCGACCTCGTCGACGCTCGCGAGCACGTCGGGCACGTAGCCGGTGACGCCGAGCTTGTAGTGCAGGCGGCCGGTCAGCCTGCCGCCGGCGATTTCCCGGCCGCGCATCACCTGGAGCTGGACGCCCCAGCCGAGCGGGTCTTCCATCCCGGAGGTCAGCCGCTCGAGCAGGACGCCCTTGTCGGTCGCGGCGACCATCTCGTCCTTAGTCAGCCCGCCCTGCTCCTTCGGCCGGGGCAGGAAGTAGGTGCAGGTCATCCGGGCGTAGATGGGATGGTTCCAGGACTCGAGCCGGCCGGAGGCGGACTGCCGGAGCCCGGGCAGGCGGTCCTTCATCATCAGGTACGAATACCGGTCGCACATCAGCGTCGGCTGGAGGATGCCGTCCCTGACCAGCACCACCGGCTCCTCGGCGAGCACGCCGTCGTCGGAGAAGAAGACGGTGCCGTTGGTGCCGGGCCGGCCCGGCTCGTCGACGATGTTGACGAGGTCGGAGCCCACCCGCCGGCCGACGAAGTACCCGGCCCGCGCCGCGCCGCGCATCAGCGTGTCCATCTCGCAGCCGTGGCCGAATGACTCGTGGGCGAGGGTGCCGGTGATGTCCGGGTCGAGCACGCAGACGTGCTCGCCCGGTTCGAGCGGCACCGCCGCGAGACAGGCGACCGCGTCGTCGGCGACCCGCTCGCACCAGTCCCGGCCCGCGCCGGCCAGCGCCTCCCAGCCCGGACCGGAAAGGAAATCGTAGTTCTGTACCTGCCGGCCGTCCTCGGCCGCGATCGCGACCACGAACAGCGACGAGCGGAAGGTTTCGCTCGAAAGCAGGCGCGGGCCGTCGCAGAACAGCCGGTACTCAACGTTGGCCGCGGCCATTGCCCGGGCCATCGCCACCCGCCTGTCCCGGCCGGCGACGGCGGCCTGCACCCGGTTGACCAGCGCCTGGCGCTCCGGCGTCTCGATTGCCAGCGGGTCGCGCTCGAAGGCGGTGCGGAAGTGGCGGTCGAGCGCCGGGCCGGTCTCCGGCACCGGGCCTTCCTTCACCGACACCGAATCGGCCAGCTCGCGGGCGAGCCGGAGCAGGTAGTCGCGGTCGTCGAGCCGGCCGGTCGCGACCGACCGCCAGCCCGCGCCGTCCCAGGCCGAGATGCGGATGCCCGGGTCGGGCGGAACCGGGTTGACCATCTCCTCGTGCGGGGACTTGACGACGAAGGTTCCGCCCCGGCGGGTGACCAGCGCGCAGGCGTAGGGCGCGCGCTTGCGCACCTCCGCCACCAGCTCGGGCAGGAACGGCCGCAGGCGGCCGAGGTTCTCAGGCAGTGTCGCTTCCACTACTCTCTCCCTTCCCGGCGAGGACCGCCGCGGGCGTGGTGAATCCCATTGCCAGCCGGGGCTCGAAGCCGAGTCCCTGCCAGCAGCGGACGCTCGGTTCGTTGCGGAGCGCCCAGTCGAGCATCACGACCGGCACATCTCGCCCGGCCAGGAACCGGCAGCAGGCCCCGGTCAGCGCGCGCATCAGCCCCCGGCGGCGGTACTTCGGCTCCACCCAGGCGTCGTCGATCCGGCCGATGGGCCGGGGGTCCATGTTCGGGTTGTCGATGATCCGGACGATGAGCATCCCGACCGGCCGGTCGTCCGGGTCGGCCGCGACGAACACCCGGCCGGTGTCGCTCGCCATCACCCCGGCGTAGAACTTCTCAAGGGTCGCGAGCATCTCCGGGCTCAGCGCCCAGACCCCGGGGTCGCATTCGGCGATGAGTTCCTGGAGGGCGCGGCGCATCCGGGCGAGGTCGGGCAGGTCGCGCTCGGCCGCGGGACGGACGCGGAACTCAGACGGCGTTCTGACGGTCGGCATCGTAGTGGGCGATTTTCGGCCATCTGCGGCCGGTTGTCAAGTCCGCTGGCCCGGCTGGTGCTGGCGAGGTAAGGCTTCGGCAGACGGCCCGGAGCGCGTCGAGCCGCACCCGGACCCCCACCCCCACCTGCCTTCCCCTAGCGGCCCCGGGGACGCCTCCCCTAGCGGCCTCCGGGACGGCTCCGGTAGCGGCTCCTGGGACGGCCCCCGGAACCGTACCGGGGATATCCCCAGGAGCGGTCCCCCTAGTGGCCCCGGAGACGGCTCCCGGGGCGGTCCCCGGGGTGGCTCCCGGAACCGTCCCGGGGATATCCCCGGGTATACCCCCCGGAGTGCTGCTGCCTGCCGGAAGTTGCAGTCCCCACAACAGGTTATCCCAACGGACCCGACTTAGCCGGTCCCAGCCCATCTCCCTGAGGACGATTGCGCCGGGGGCGCGAGCGCTCCGGATTCCGCGCAGGATGGCACTTCCTGCCGGGCCATCCGGCGTGGCTACCCGGGTCCGAGTTCAGTACATTGGTAACACTTTATTATCAGGACATGGGTTACACTGTTTGATGAAATGGAGGTATGACCATGTCCTGGATCGAGAACCGGTTCCAGCGTCTTCGCGCCGAGTTTGTGATGGTGGCGGGAGAGTCCGACGCGTGTATGAAGCGGGTCTGCAGCGAGTTCGGCATCAGCCGGAAGACCGGCTACAAGTGGCGGCGCCGGTATGAGGAGCACGGCCTGAGCGGGCTGGTGAGTCGCAGCCGCCGGCCGCGGGGGAATCCGCTGCAGCTGTCCGGAGCGGTGGTGGTTTCGTTGGTGGGCATCCACGATGAG
>JAWOHE010000098.1:0-36840 GCA_046485285.1 bacterium | reverse complement strand
GCGTCAACTACTCGGATGAGGTTTCGGTGCTGTCGTACGACGGGTCGCAGTTGCTCACAACACTGCCGGTGCAGGACGCGCCTTTCGAGCTTGCGTACTCCCCGCGCAGCCGGCGGCTGTATGTCAGTCATCTCAACAGCCGGCAGGTCTACGTCATCCGTGACGAGGCGGGCGGGATAGCGGAGGAGCCGCCCGGGGCCGGGTGGCCGGTGCGCGTCCGGGCCACGGTCACCGCGGGCCGCCTGCGCGTCGAGGCTGCCGGGCTGCTGCTTGACGTCAGCGGCCGGGCGGTGGCACCGCCGCGAGAGTGCGGACTATGGCAGTCGGCACGATGGGTGCCCATCGGCGCCGGAGGACCGGATTCGTGTCCGCGGTGCAAAGGAGGCAACACCATGCACCGACACAATCAATACACAAACGCCCCCCCCCTGTAGTCCTGCTGCTCTTGGCCCTCGCGGCCCTGACGGCGACGGCCCTCGCGCAGTACTGGGAGCGCCTTGCTGACGTGCCGGCCTGCTATCCGGTGGAGTCGGAAGCGGCCATCGCCTTCGGTGACGGCCGTGTCTGGGGCATCTTCTCGGTCTCGGACTCAGATATGGCGTATCTGCTCGCCTACGATCCGACCGACGACACCTGGCACATGGTAGATGAGACCAACCTGCCACTTGAGCGTGTGGCGATTGCCTACCAGCCCGGGTTGCAGGCCAGCTCCGGAGCGGTCTGGTTTGCCGGGAACGAGGACGACGGCGAAGACCCGATGCTGTACTGGTACGACATGGACGAGGAGGAGCTGAACGACGAGGCGATCGACGAGTTCAACTGGCTGGGGCCGGGCGCATCGCTGGCCCATGGCCGGGCAGGATATCCTCCCCGGGTGGTGACATACCCGAACCCGGGCTGGCTGTACTGCCTGCGGGGCGGGTCCAGGGAGTTCTGGCGCTACGCCATCCCGTACGAGCTCGTCGCGCTGGACAGCGTCTGCCCGGAGAGCGGCACGGTCATCGGCGATGTCACGCCGCCGTTTGCGTGGCCGGCCTCCCCGGACTGCAACGAGTACCGGCTGATGCTGGCCCGGGATGAGGCGTTCAGCGACGTCGTCCTCGACGTACAGACCCAGTCGCCATCGTACCAGACGACGACGTCGCTGGAGAAGGGCGACCACTTCTGGAAGACCGGGACCAGCGACGGTTTCGGCGGCTGGTCCTGGAGCGCGGTGCGCGACTTCAGGGTCGATGTTGGCTGGGTCAAGCTGCCTCCAATCGGGGCATCATCCGTCGAGGGAGGGGCGGCACTCGCCTTCGACTACAAGCGTCACTATCTCAACTACGCGTCCGAGGCGCTGGTAGCCTTCCCGGGCGGCACCGACTATCGCGCTCTCCTGCTCTACGACGTCACGGACTCCTGCTGGCCCGTGGGTTGGGTCCCTACCCCGCATCCCCAGCCGTGGGGCACGGACCTCGTTACCCCGACCCCGGACGCCAAGTGGGAAAAGCCTCGCGCCGTATTCGGGGATACCTGGCCGAGCTACCCGTACAAGCACGATATGCCGGACTGGTCGTGGATAAACGCCACACTCCCTGCGCGCTTGGAGCCGGGCGCTTCGCTCGCCTACGCGCACCACGACGACTCTGAGGAGGTGCCGCAAGACTGGCTGTACCTGATTCTCGGCCACGGCAGTAACGAGTTCTGGCGCCTGCTACTGATTGACGACGACCAGCAGAGGGTTGGAGGCGGGCAGTCGGGCCGGTCCCTGCCGATGGTGGCAGGCGCTCGAATCGTCAGCCGTGGAGATGAGCTGGCGCTCGAGTACTGCCTCGAGGCGGCCGGCCCGGTCCGGGTCACGCTCTGCGACGTGACCGGTCGGGTCGTCGCCACCCTACATTCCGGCCGACAGTCCGCCGGCGCCCAGGAACTGCGCTGGAACCCGAAGGCATCCGGCGTCCGGGCCGGCGCATACTTCATCGTCCTTGCCGCCGGTCCGCTGCAGGCCAATCTCAAGGCGATCGTGAGGTAGTGGACTCAAGCAGGGGCCGCGGGCATCCGCGGCCCCTGCAAGGAGGAGCGCGATGAAGAAGTTCTTGTTCCTGCTGACCCTGCCGCTGGTTCTATCCGCCCAGGTCGAGGTGGACACCGTCATTGACCTCGCGCGCCTGCTGTTCAACGGCCACTATGTCCCCGAACTCAACAAGCTGTACCTGATGGCGTCTGACCGTCTCATCGTCCTGGACTGCTCGACCTGGCAGAAGACCGCCGAATTCGTGACCGGGTCCTTTGGCTCTGCCGAGTTTGCCTGGAATCCCCTCCGGCGCAAGCTCTACGCCACCTTCCAGACGTTCTATCCGGAGGACGACGACGGCAGGATGTTGGTCATCTACGCAGACGCGGACACCGCGCGCTGGATTTCGACCGAGTGCAAGAGCATCGATTACGTGGCATCGAAGGACCAGTTGTATGGGGCGCCATTTTCTGTCGGCGGCCAGCCCGGACGCGTAATCATGGTCTGGGATTGCGAGACGGACGCGGTGGTCAAGGTCATCCCGTCGCCAGTAGGTCTGGAACCGTCCAAAGTGACCTGGGACTCGGTTGCGGACCGGGTCTACACGAGCTGGTCTTCCTGGGGCGCGCCGGTCTACATGTCGGTGCACGACGTCGCGACCGACTCCCTGCTCGCGCTGTTCAGGCTGGGCTGCGCGCCGCCGAACAAGCTGGCCTTCCACCACCCGTCGCGCACGGCCTACTTCGTGTCAGACGAGGGATTCAGCGTTTCCTCGCGTGCCGGGGTCATCGACACCGACCGGATGAGGCTGATATGCCTCTTCCCGTTCGAGGCCTATGGTCATGGCAACGACGGGCGTGGACCGGTCGCGGTCAATACCCTGATGGACAAGGTCTACATCGGGGGGAACGAAAACAACTTCCTCTGCACGCTCTTCATCTTCGACGCCGCACCCCGAGACTCGACAGCCAGGACCACCCGGCGCATCGGCTACCGGGGCAGGGGCTCGGAGAGGTACGTCGTCTGGGTGCCGTGGAGCAACCGGGTGTACTTCGAAGCCAGGGCCGACCGGTGGAGTCACCTGGCCGTGCTGGACTGCGAGACCGACTCGGTCATCATCCCGGAGTTATACCTGCCCGGCCAGCGGTGGTCGCCGTACTCCATCCAGCTTGACCCGGTCCGGGAGCGCATCTTCGCCATCGGCGCAGACACGACCGCAATCCACGTCCTGCGCGACCTGCCGTCCGGCATTGCCGAGGGGCGCGGCCCGGGCCCGCGCTCGGTTCCGGCGCTGGCCATCTCGCCCAACCCGGCCCGGAATCTCCTCCGACTGTCCGGGGCCGAGAGCGTCGGGCTCTACGCGCCGGACGGCCGGAGGGTGCTCCTGCTGCGACCGGGTGAGAACGACGTCCGGCACCTGTTGTCCGGGGTGTACTTCGTGCGGGAAGCGCCGGGCGCAGGGCGCGAAGCCGGCGGCATCACCAAGGTCGTGATTGCCAGATAAGGAGGAGCGATGCGGAAGTCAATCGTGATGTCGTGCCTTGTGCTGTTGGCCGGAGCGGCCTCTGCCCAGGTGAACTGCCGGCTGGTCGGCAACTGGCCGTTCGGGCCGTCGGAGGCCGTTGCGCTGGACCCGGCCCGCGAGCTGGCCTTCTGCGGCTCGGGCGGCGGGGTCTACATGCTGGACGTATCGGACCCGGCCCGGCCGGTCAAGCTGTCCGAGGCGATTCACACTCCTGGCCGGGTCCTCGGGCTTGCGTACCTTGATGACCGGCTCTATGTCACCGCGGGAGTCGCGGGACTCGACATCTGGGACGTTGCCGACCCCCGTCGCCCGGCCCGGCTTGGTACCTGCAATACTCCGGGCGTTGCTCGCTTCGTCGCGGTGGCGAATGACCACGCCTACGTCGCGGACGGCTCTGACGGGCTTCGGGTCATTTCGGTTGCCGACCCTGCCCGGCCGGTCGAGGTCTACGAATGGAATACGCCGGGCGAAGCGCACGGCATCGCGGTCGCGGGCGACCATGCCTACCTCGCCGACGGGGCCTTCGGGCTGTGGGTGCTGTCGGTCGCCGACCCCGCCCGGCCGGACCTGGTGGGTCACTACATCACGCGCTACAAGGTCCACGGGGTCGCCATCGCCGGCGATAACGCGTATCTGGCGAACGGGGACGGCGGGCTCCGGGTCATCTCCATCGCCGACTCCACCCGGCCGACCGAGGTCGGCTACTGCGACACGCCGGGCTACGCCGTCGGCGTCGCGGTCGCGGGCGACCACGCCTACCTCGCGGACGGCGACTCCGGCCTGCGGGCCATCTCGATTGCCGACCCCGGCCAGCCGGTCGAAGTCGGCCACTGCGACACGCCGGGCTACGCATCCAGCGTCGCGGTCGCGGGCGACCATGCCCATCTTGCCGACGGCTTCGACGGTCTTAGGGTCATCTCAATCGCCGACCCGGCCGACCCGGTCGAGGCAGGCAGTTTCGCCACGCCGGGCGGCGTCCGGGGCGTCGCGGTCGCGGGCGGATACGCGGGTGTCGCGGACGGGTATACCGGGCTGTTGCGGGTCGTCTCGGTCGCGGACTCGACCTGTCCGGTCGAGGTCGGCTACTGCAGCCTGCCGGGAACGCCGGTCGGCGTTGCGCTGGCCGGCGGTCACGCATTCGTCGCGAGCGGGTCTGCCGGGCTCCGGGTCATCTCCATCGCCGACCCCGCGCGGCCGGTCGAGGTCGGCTACCGTCGCACGAACAGCTACACGCTGAGCGTGGCAGCGACCGGCGGCCTCGTCCATGTCGCGGATGCGCATGCCGGCCTGCGGGTCATTTCGGTGGCCGACCCAACCCGGCCGGTCGAGGTCGGCTGGTACGACACGCCGGGCTACGCCGAGGAGGTCACGACTGCGGGCGGCCTCACCTACGTCGCGGACGGACTCACCGGACTGCAGGTTTGCCAGTACTACGGCACCGGGGTTGAGGAGCCGCGGACCGCACCGGTCACCCGACCGGCACTAGGGCTCCGGCCCAACCCGGCGCGGTACTCGGTGCATCTCGCCGGGACCGAGGGCGTCGGACTGTTCGCACCGGACGGCCGGCGAGTCGCACTACTCCAACCCGGCGAGAACGACGTCCGGCATCTTGCCCCCGGGGTGTACTTCGTCCGGCGGCAGGACACCGGCGAGTCGGCAAGGCTGGTGCTGACGAGGTAAGGCTTCGGCAGACGACCCGGAGCGCTTCGAGCCGCGGCACGGAAACCCGACCCCCACCCGCACTCCCGGAGTAACTTCCCCAGTAACCCCCGGAGTAACTCCCCCAGTAACTACCCCAGTAACCCCGGGAGTAACCCCCGGAGTAACCCCCGGAGTAACCCCGGGAGTAACCCCGGGTATGGGGGAGGGGGTAAATTCAGAGGTAAATGAAGTGCTGATTTTCCAACCGATTGCGACGATTCGCCAACTGAGCAGGCCGTTAGTTTTCACTAATATAGGCTATGGCTGGTAATGCGAAGGTGGCCGGCTCTGGCCCGGGAGAGACGGTCGCGCCGGGTGCGGCGTTACGCGGGTTGCGGCGGCGAGCCGGGAGCGGAGCCGAGGAGGAAGGCGCAAAGAGCACGAGGAAGGAAGGGGAGGAGGGAAGGGACGAAGGGAGAGCGCGGAAGCCGTAAGGGCAGAAACGGAAGTGGCGGAGAGGGATTGAAATGCTTCACAGAGAGTGGGACAAAAGTGGCTTTTGATTTGGGGAGGGTTATGATGGCATAGCGAGGTCAAAATGGACCAGGAACCGGAACAGGAGAGGGATTTCTCCGCTTCGCTGCGCTCCGGTCGGAATGACCGGAGGGGGCGTCGGTCGAGATGACCGAGGTCGGTCGGTGGCTGAGTGCTTGACCCGTCTTGCGGCGGTATAGAAGCGCGGCGGGCCCGCAGGGGCCCGCCGGGAGGTCAGGGTTCGCTTAGAAGCTGTCGGCGACGTCGGAGATGCGGACGTTGTCGCAGAGCAGCCATTCGGGGACGGCCATCGCCTCGGGCGTGCGCCGGCCGTAGGTGCCGCTTTCGTTCTGCGCCACCGCGAGCGAGCTCATCGCAACGACGTTGTTGAACACCGACGGGCTTGTGTCGGTGACCCGGGTCGAGAACAGCGGTGCGGTGAACTTGCCGCCCTTGATGAGCATCGCGTTGAACCGCGAGGAGCCGGTGAAGAGCCCCTTGGTCGGGTCGGGCATGTGGATGTAGTGCAGGTGCGGGATGTAGAGTGCGTCTCCGGCGAACTGGCGCGCGGCTTCGAGCCCGGCCGGCCCGTCGCCGGTGGCGAGGACGATGTCCGAGGAGCCGAGGTCGTGGCCGGTCGGCTGACGACCGTAGCGGGCGGCGGTGGCCGAGTCGTAGAAGAGGCCCCGAAGGACGCCGCGCTCGACAATCGGGAACGGCCGACGGCGCCGGCCGGAGAAGTCGAAGGGCATCCCGAAGACGTGGAGATTGGTCGGGTCGTCGGTGATGGTGATGGCGTCGGCGAGGATCTTGTCGCCGGGCTTGTTACCGGCGGTCCAGGAGCGTTTCTCTTCCCAGGACCGGCCGATGAAGCCGCCCCAGATTGCCAGCGACACGAGCTGGGCGATTGCCTGCTCGCCGAACAGGACGCGCTGGCGGCCGGGCGCGGCGGCGTGGCCCTGGTTTTTCTCGTAGACCGGCAGGAGCGCGTCGAACCGGGCGATGACTTCGTCGGCGGCGAACGCGCCGGCCTTCTTCTGGGTCAGCTCGACCTGGAGCTCCCACTTGCGGTCCTGTTCCTTGAGCACCAGCACGAAGCGGCCGTCGGTGAGCCGGCGATAGCACTCCCGGTCGTTGGCGGTCGTCGTGTAGTACATCTCGGCCGAGCCGGTCGACCACGAACCGGAGAAGTCGTAGCGTCCCCGGGGCTTGACCGCCTTGATGACCGCGGCGCAGAGCTCGGTCTTGGCCTCGGGCGAGAGCGTTTCGAGCGCGGGGTCGTAGCCGGAGGAGTCGTCGACCGCCTCCTCGACCGCGCCGAAGATCGGGTCGTAGTCCTTGGGCAGGGCCGCGCGGCAGTTCTCGACGGCGTGGCCGACGGCTTCGCGGAGCTGGTCGGCCGAGACGATTTCCGCGGTGAGCGAGAACGAGCCGACCTTGCGGCCGTCCTGGGCCGAGACGTCGAGCCGGGTCAGCTCCTCGTGGGTGGAGAGCGCGACCGACGAGTTGCCGAGCCGGATCAGGCTCGATTGCTCGCGGTGGAGCTGGAGTTCGACGTTGAGGCCGGCCTTGCGGGCCTCGTCGCGGGCCCGGGTGATGAGTTCGCGGGTCTTGTTGTCGATCATCGTCGCTCCTTTACTTCCGGGCGGCTTCCGCCTCGCCGCACTGGACGTTGCTGAACCGCATCACCGGGATGCCGTGGCCGAGTTCCATTATCTGGTTGGGCTCGCCCTTGCCGCAGTTGGGCACCGACTGGAGGAGCCAGGTCGACTTGTCACCGACCTTGTCGAGCGATCGCCAGAACTCGAGGGTGTGTCCCTGGTAGGTCGGGTTCTTGAAGACCCGGCCGCGCCGGCCGTTCTTGACCTCCCAGGCGATTTCGGTCGCGAAGTGGAAGTGCTCGCGGTTCGACCCGATCGACCAGGACACCGGCACGTCGACAACAATGCCGTCGTCGGTCGCCGCGATGATGTCGTCGAGGGTGCCGTCGTCGCCCGGGTCGATGTTGATATTGGTCATCCGGTCGATCGGCGTGCGGTAGAAGGCGCAGGCCCGCGCCGCGGTCCCCGACTCGGCGACGACGGTCCTGCCCGCCCGGGCGTTGGCCTCGGCAAGGTCGGTGCGCGAGGACAGGACATTCACCAGGATGCCCTTCCTGATGAGGTAGTAGTCGCGCTGGGGCGTGCCCTCGTCGTCAAAGCCGAAGGTGCCGGGCGAGTTGGGCGTGACGCCGGCGCGGCAGTTGAGCTTGTCCGAGCCGTAGCGCAGCGTGCCGATCATCTCGGGCCGGACGTGCGAGCCGCCGGCGAAGGAGAGTTCGTAGCCGAGGATGCGGTCGAGTTCGAGGGCGTGGCCGATGGTTTCGTGGACCTGGAGGAAGCCCTGGCCAGGCAGGATGATGAGGTCGCGCCGGCCGGGCGGCATCGGGTCGGCGGCGACGATCTGGGACAGCTCGGATCTGATGCGCTCGGCGTGGCCGGCGAAGCAGTCGGGGTTCGAGAGCCACTCCCAGCCCCGGGTTCCGGTGCCGTCCGAGAAGAGCTCGACGCTCCGGCGCTGGGTGCGGCCCTCCTTGTCTGGCGCCATCACCAACATCGTCGCGAAGGTGTTGCTGACGAACCGGCTGACGTCGGTGCCCTCGGTGTTCCAGTAGCGGATGCGCCGCCGCTGGAAGCGGGCGTGGACCATCCGCTGCCTGACCGACTCGTCCTTGAGGTGGGCGTCGATGCCGGTCAGGAAGGCGAGCTTGTCGGAGAGCGGGATGTCGAACGGGTCCTTGACGACCGGGGCGCGGTACTCACCCCGGGTCGGACGCGCCGGGCCCATGTCCTTGGGGAACCCGGGCAGCCGGGCCGCAGCGCGGGCGTTGGCCAGCGCGCGGTCGAAGCAGGCCGCGATCGCGCCAAGGTCGGCGGTGGCGGCAAAGCCCCAAGCCCCCTCGTAGAGGACCCGGACGCCGATGCCCCGCTCGAACCCGCGGTTGTTACTTTCCAGGTTGCCGTCGTAGAGCACCACGCGCTGGCTCGCGTCTTCCTCGTAGAGGCGGGCGTCGGCGAAGCTGCAGCCGGACGAGCGCATCCGGTCGAGCTGTTCGCGGACTACGGTTGCCGTGTCTTGACTGGTCATAGTTCTTGACTCCTTTGCTGCCGGTGGCCAGGACCCGGTCAGGCAGTACGGGCGTTCGGCCGCCGGCCCTGAGACTGACATTATCACCGTGGCGGCGGTGGTTGCAAGCCGGGCGGCTTGACTCCCGGGGGCAGCGGGCTAGATTAGTGGTGAGGACCTGTTGACCAGTTTGCGGCCGACCCTGCCCTTTCGACTGGGACTGCGTCACGCGGTCCTGCTGTTGCCGTCCGCGCTACTCCTGACCGGGTGCGCCTACTTCAATACCTTCCACAACGCCCGGGGCTACTACCGCGAGGGTGTCGAGCTGTCGCGGCAGAACCAGGTCGCCCAGGCCCGGGCCAAGTTCGAGAAGGCGGTCGAGAAGTCGGCGATGGTGCTGTCCCGCTGGCCGGGGTCGCGCTGGGCCGACGACGCGACTTTTCTGATCGGCCAGTCGTACTACGAGATGGGCCAGTACGGCAAGGCGATCCGGCATCTCGACCAGCTCGTGCTTGCGTTTCCGAGTTCACCGTACGTGCCGAGGGCCCGGTACTACCGGGGGCTGGCGATGCTCCGGAACCGGGAGTACGGTCCGGCCCGGGTCCTGCTCGAGCAAGTCCGGCGCGAGTACCCGCACCTGCGCGACGGCGCGGCATTCCACCTCGCGTCGTCGTTCCACGACCGCGAGGAGTGGGCGCGGGCGGCGGACTCGCTCCGGGCTTTCCTGGAGCAGTACCCGAAGTCCGGTCACCGCATCGAGGCGCTGCGGCGGATGGCGGTGAGCTGCGAGAGACTCGGCGACCCGGTCGACTGCGAGCGCGCGTACCGCCGCCTGATTGACGCGGTCTCTGAGCCGAGGGAGCGGGCCGCGGTCCGGCTCAAGATCGCGGCCGCGCTGGTCGCCCAGGGGCGCTACGACGAGGCCCTGCCGGCGGTCCGCGAGGTCGTCGGCCGCTACCCCGAGCACGCCGACGAGGCCAACGTGCTCCTCGGCCGGGCGCTGGCCGAGACCGACCGGCCGGACGAGGCGCTCGAGACCTGGCGCAAGGTGCGCGGTTCGACTGACTTCGGCGCCGAGGCGTTTTTTCGGATCGGCCGCCACCACGAGGAGCTGCGCGAGTTCGCGGTCGCCCGCGCCAACTACGACACGGCCCGCTCGCGGCGGGCAAACTCGGATTTCGGCGTAATGGCGCTCAAGCGGCTGACCCTGCTCGATGCGATTGCCCGTTCCGACTCGGTCGGCGAGCGCGAGCCGGGCGAGGCGCTGTTCCTGCTCGCGGAGATCCACAACCTCAACCTGGCGGAGTACGACGAGGCGCAACGCCTGTACCAGGCGGTGCGCGACTCGTACCCCGACACCGAGTGGGCGCCCAAGGCACTGCTCGCCCGGGCCTGGATAACCAGATACGCCGAGGACGACAGCGCAGGCTCGGTGCCCGAGCTCGAGCAGCTGATCGCCGAGTACCCGAAGTCCGAGTATGCCGATGAGGCGCGGCGCTGGCTTGGCCTGCCCGCGCCGCCGAGGAAGAAGCCCGAGGTCGCGGTCGCGCCCCCCGCGCCGCCGGCCCAGCCGGTCGAGTCCGCGCCGGTCGAGCCCGTCGCGCCGCCAGACATAAGGGACGACGGCTCTCTGCCCGGCGAGCTTCTCGACAGGGCGGGCGAGGTCACCGCGGTCGATTCCATCACCGGAGGAGTCCCCGTCCTGCCCGGCGAGACAGCCGGCAGGGCGGAGCGCGAGCGGGTGCGTGCGCGACCGGAACGCCACGAACCGCCGCCTGTCGTCCCGACGCCGCCTGCCGACAAGCCGGCGCCGGTCATCTCCGGCGACACGGCGTTTGGGCCGGTCCACTTCGACTTCGACCGCGCCGACGTGCGGGACGCGGATAGCGAACCGTTGCGGCGCGTCGCGGCCTGGCTCCGCGAGCACCCGGACCGCCGACTCCGGCTGACCGGCCACTGCGACCCTCGCGGCGAGGATGACTACAACCTCGGGCTCGGCCGGCGCCGGGCCGAGGCGGTGCGCGCCTGGCTCGAAGGGGCGGGCATTGACCCGGTTCGGCTCGAAGCCCGAACCCGCGGGAGCTCTGCGACAGTCTCCTCCGGCCCCGGGGAGTACTGGCTCGACCGGCGGGTGGAGTTCTCGTTCCTGTGAAGCCGGCAAGACTGCCCGTGGTCCGGCGGCGGCAGCTTGCCGATGGAATCGTGATGCTCGAGCTCGACGCGCCCGTGCTCGCGGGCCGTGTGAGGCCCGGACAGTTCCTGAACGTTCGCGTTCACGATGGCCCTGACCCGCTGCTCCGGCGGCCGATATCGGTCGCGGATGCGGTCGGCGGCCGGATCAGGCTGGCGTTCCGGGTCGTCGGCCGGGGCACCGCGTTGCTGGCGCGGTTCCGGGTCGGGGACAGGATTGACGTGCTCGGCCCGCTGGGGCGGCCCGCGCCACTGACACGGGGCAGCGACGTCGCGCTGGTCGGCGGCGGCATCGGGATCGCGCCGCTGCTGTTCGCGGCCCGGCGGCTGGCCCCGGACAATCGCGTGGTGGCCGTGCTCGGCGCGCGGACCCGCGACCAGGTTATCCTGCGCGGCGAGTTCCGGGCCCTGGGCGTCAAACTGCGGTTCGCGACCGACGACGGCAGTCTCGGCACGCGGGGGGCGGTCTGCGAACCGGCGGCCGCGGTGGTGGCCGGCCTCGAGCGGCCGCTGGTCCTGGCCTGCGGACCGAAGCCGATGCTGGCCGCACTGGTTCGGCTTCTCGACCCGGTGCCGGTCTGGGGTTTCATCGAGGAGCGGATGGGTTGCGGCACCGGGATCTGCTACTGCTGCGCCTTGCTCAGGAAAGGCGGTGGCTGGGTGCGATTCTGCGCCGAGGGGCCGGTCGTGCTGTTGAACGAGGTAGCGTGGTGAACGCAGCGATCCGGCTCGGCCGGCTCGAGCTCGCCAACCCGGTGCTTGCCGCGTCCGGTACCTGGGAGTTCGGGCTCCGATTCGCCGACGTCTCGGACCGACTCGGCGGCGTCGTCACCAAGGGCATCACGGTCGAGCCGCGGGCCGGCAACCCGCCGCCCCGCATCGCCGAGTTCCCGGGCGGCATCCTGAACTCGGTCGGGCTCGAGAACCCGGGACTGGCGGCGTTCGCCCGCAGCGTGCTGCCGGCGATGGGCCGACTGCGCTGCCGGGTCATCGTCAATGTCGCCGGGTTCCGGCCCCGGGAGTACGCCGAGATCGTCGGCCGGCTCTCGCCGCACCGGCGGGTTGACGGGTTCGAGCTCAACGTCTCCTGTCCCAACGTCGAGACCGGCGGCGCGGCGTTCGGCGCGAGTCCGCGCGCGGTCGAGGCGATTACCCGGCTGTGCCGGGGCCGCACCAAGAAGCCGCTCTTCGTGAAGCTGACCGCCAATTTCGTCGACCCGGTCCGCACCGCGCGCGCGGCCGAAGCCGGCGGTGCGGACGGGGTGACGGTGCTGAACACGCTGTTCGGGCTCGTTCTCGATGCGGACGGCCGGCCGTTCCTCGGCGGGCGCACCGGGGGCATCTCCGGGCCCTGCCTTAAGCCGTTCGCGCTGTACTGCGTCGAGCGGGTCGCGCGGGCGGTCGGCATACCGGTCATCGGCTGCGGCGGGATCATGACCGGGCAGGACGCGGCCGATTTCCTGAGCGCGGGCGCCCGGCTGGTTCAGGTCGGCAGTGCGAGTCTTGCCGACCCGCAGGCGCCGGCCCGGGTCGCCCGCGAGCTCGCGGCGTGGTGTCGAGGGCGGCGGGTCGGCGGCTGGGATGAGGTGGTTGGCAGAACCGGGAGGAGAGATTGACGAAGCTGGCTCTGGCACTGAACCTGACCGACCCGGCACGGGCGCTCGATTGGCTTGACCGGCTGGGCGGCGCGGTGGACTGCTTCAAGCTCCAGATGGACCTGTTCGGCCGGGGCGGGCCGGGGCTCATCCGCCGCTTCGCGGCGCGGACCGAGGTGTTCCTCGACCTCAAGTTCCACGATATCCCGTCGGTGGTCGGGAGCGCGGTGACCGCGGCGGGCGAGATGGGTGCCGGGGTCCTGACCGTTCACGCCTCGGGTGGCGCCAGGATGATGCGGGCGGCGGCAGAAGCGGCGGCGGCGTTCGGGGCGTCCCGGCCGCGCGTTCTCGGCGTGACCGTGCTGACGAGCCTGGATGCCGACGAGCTGGCGCTCGTCACCGGTTGCCGCGCGCCGGTCGCGGAGCGCGTGCTCGCGCTGGCCCGGCTTGCATTCGAGTCGGGTTGTGACGGCGTGGTCTGTTCGCCGCACGAGGTCAGGCTGGTCAAGGAGGCCTGCGGCACCGGTTTTCTCGCGGTATGCCCGGGCATCAGGCCGGCCGCGGGGGTCGCAGACGACCAGGCGCGGGTGGCGACGCCCGGGCAGGCGGCGCGGGACGGAGCGGACTACGTCGTCGTCGGCCGGCCGATCTACGCCGCGCCTGATCCGGCCGCGGCGGCGTCGGTCATCCGGGCGGAGCTGGAACAGGGTAGTCGGTGACCGCGGCCAGGCACGGATGGACGCGATGGTAAGGCGAGGTCGGGAGGCAGGCAATGCATGCCAGGAGTGAGAATACCAGTCAGATGAGCGGAGACTACGGCCGACTGCTGACGGAGAGCGGAGTGATGCTCGAGGGGCACTTCCTGCTGACCTCGGGCCGGCACTCGGACCGCTACTTCGAGAAGTTCCGCATCCTCGAGAGCCCGCCGGTCTGCGGGCGCTTCGCGGCGGAGCTGGTCGGCAGGTTTCGGGACGCGGGCGTCACCGCGGTCTGCGGGCCGACGACCGGCGGCATCATAATCGCCTACGAGGTTGCGCGCCAGCTCGGGGCTCGGTGCGTGATAGCCGAGAAGGCTGAGGGCGGCAGAAAGATCGGTCGCGGGTTCCGGCTCGAGTCCGGTGACCGGGTGCTTGTGGTCGACGACGTGATGACCACCGGTGGGTCGCTGGTCGAGACGCTGGCCGCGCTTGAGCACCGGCCCTGTGCGGTCGTCGGGGTCGGTGTGTTCATCGACCGGAGCGGCGGGGCGAACCGGCTCGGTCGGCCGTACGAGGCGGTCTACCGCCAAGCGGCGGCCAGCTGGGAGCCGGACCGCTGCCCGCTCTGCGTGCGCGGAGTCGCGCTCACCGCTCCCGGCCGGGGCGGCAGGTAGCGGCGGTCAGGTCGCCTGGCCCCGTTTCTTCTTCTCTTCGTTGTACTGCGCGCGCTTGTCGGCGCGCTCGGCTTCGAGCCGGGCGATGTCGGCAATGAGGGTCGCGTGCCGGTCGAGCGACACCGGCTCGCCGGGTCGGGATTTGTGGTCCTCGTAGACGCGGCTGCCGAACTCGGCCAGCCGGCGCTCGAGCCGGCCGGACAGGTTCATCATCTCAAGCTTGAGTTTGCCCCGGCGGGTGAGGTCCTCGGCCTCGCGCATGGCAGTGCGGGTGGCGTCACTCAGCCACTCGCGCACGTCGTCCCACAGGGATTCGGTCTTCTTGTCCACCATATCTATCAGTCTACCGGCACCGGGCGCGTGGTCAACGGGGGAAAGGGTGACAAGTCAAGGTGAGGAGTGAAGGGTGTGTTTGACCGGACCCGCGTCGGCAATATCCTCTAGTGATGGCGACTGAACGCAACGGGCTCACCCGCTCATTCGCCAGACACAACCCGGTCGGGCCTGACTACCGGACAGTATTCTTGGCCCGCGCCGAGGGTGCGCGGCTCTGGGCTGCGGATGGTCGGATGATCGTTGACCTGTCATGCGGCGCAGTCTCGCCGCTCGGGCACGACAGCCCGTTTCTGCGGGAGTGGATTGCCGGTGCGTCGCTGACATCGGTCCCGGCCGGCTGCGAGGTGCCGGACCGCCAGGAACTGCGCGCCAAACTCGCCGAGATCGTGCCGGGCGGTGCCAACCGGCGGGTTCGGCTCTGCGGTTCGGGGCGGGAGGCGATGGCGGCTGCGGTGAGCCTCGCCTGCCGCCGCACCGGGCGGAGCAGAGTCGCCTGGGTCGCAGAGCTTGGCGACGACGAGGTCGGCGGCATCGATGACGTCGCAGCGGTCGTGGTCCACCCGCTGGATCCCCGGCTCGGCATTGCGGCGGAGCGTTGTCGGGCGGCCGGGGCGGTACTGGTCTCCGACGAGACCCGGCTCGCGCCCGGGCTGTCCGGCAGTCTGACCGGGCTCCAGGGTTCGCCAGTCCGGGCCGACCTGACGGTCTTCGGCCAGGGCTTGGCGGCCGGCATGCCGTTCGGGGCCGTGGTCACCGGTAGTTCAGCACTGCGCTGGCCGGATGCCGACACGGGCGGCACTGCTGCGGCCTGTCGGGCCGCACTGCGGTACCTGGCTTGGCTTGAGGGAGGACTGCTCGACGAGGCGGCGGCAGTAGCCGGCCGGTTGAACGCGGCGTTGGCCGAGTTGGCCGGCGATGTCTGTTGCGTCGGCCTCGTGCTTGCCTTCACCCCGCGTCGTCCGGTTGCCGGGTTGGCTTCGATCTGTCTGGACAACGGCCTGCTTGTTGGCTCGGCGGGGGACAAGATGCTCGTGTTCGAGCCGCCACTGGTCGCGACCGCGGATGACGTCCGGCTGGCTGTCGCGGCTCTGCAAGCAGTGCTCGCGAAGGCGACCCGATGAGCCGATCTGTCCGGACGTCACTGCCCGGCCGCTTCCTTGAGACCGTCGAGCGCGAGGGTCTCCTGCCGGTCGGGAGTCGGGTTCTCGTGGCGGTCTCCGGCGGCGCGGACTCGGTTGCCCTGTTCGAACTCTTGCGCATCGTTGCGCCAGGGCGCGGGCTCGTGCTTGCCGGGTTCCACATGAATCATCACCTGCGGACGGCGGCCGGCGAGGACGAGGATTTCGTCAGGCAGTTGTTCGCCCGGGCCGGCGTGGAGCTCAGAGTCGTGCGCTCCGATGTCCGGCGTTTCGCCCGGCGGCACCAGATGGGACTGGAGGCGGCCGGCCGCCAACTGCGATACCGGCATCTGGCCCGGCTCGCCCGGCTGCTCCGCTCCAACCTTGTCGCGCTCGGGCACACTGCGGACGACAACCTCGAGACAATCTTGCTGAACCTCTGCCGAGGGTCCGGGCTTGCAGGCCTGTCCGGCATCCCGTGTGCCCGCGATCCCTGCGGGCGCTCGCCCTTCGGCCGGATCGTGCGGCCGCTGATCGACCTGACCCGGGCCGAAATCGAAGACTGGCTGTGCGCCCGGGGAGTCAACTGGCGGGAAGACGAGTCGAACACGGACGAGCGGTTCGCCCGCAACTTCGTGCGCCGACGGGTTGTTCCGCTTCTGCGCAGGGTTAGCCCGTCAGTCGCGGCGGCTGCCCGGCGTACCGCGAGGCTTGTCGCGGCGGATGATGACTACCTCGATTTACTGGCTCGTCAGGCTCTGGGTCGGTCGGTCCGGGTGCGGATAGGCCGGCTGGAGATTGACGTCGCCGCCTTCAACGCATACAATAGCTGTCTGCGTAGGCGAATAGCCAGACACCTTGCGCCCGCGTTGGATTCTGCCGCGGTTGAGCGTGTGCTCGTGTTCCTTGCCGGCTCGAAGCGTCGCCTCGAGCCGGGAGGCGGCATTGAGTTCCTGCGCCGGCAGAAAGGAACCGTTGAATGTCGAAGGTCGCCTCGTCGGGATGGCAAGTGTCCGAAGTGAAGAAAGGAACCGGAAGCGCCCATGGCCGATAACCTGAAACGCACGCGGCTCGTGACCCCGCTGCTGATCTGGATGCTGGTCTTCCTCGCCGCCTGGGCCGCGTGGACTTTCTTCGCCGCGCACCGGGGCGGCCCGACTGCGGTGGACTACACCGACTTCGTGCGCGAGCTCGATGCCGGCAATGTCGCCGAGGTTACCATCGTCGAGCGCGAGTTGTCGGGCCGGCTGGCTGCCCCCTCCGAGGTGCCAGATGCCCGCGGAGAGAAGCGCAGTTTCACCGAGTTCCGCACCTACGCGCCGGACGATCCACAGCTCGTCGCGAAGCTGCTCGAGGCCGGGGTGAAGGTCCGGGCTCGTGCGCCATCCAACTGGCCGACGATTGTCGTCAGCATACTGCCGTGGTTACTGATCATAGGCTTCTGGGTGCTCTTCATGCGCCGGATGTCTTCCGGTCAGGACCGTGCCTTCACGTTCGGCAAGTCCCGGGCCCGGTCAATGCCGCAGGACCGGCCGAAGGTGACCTTCGCCGACGTTGCAGGCGTGGATGAGGCAAAAGAGGAACTCCAGGAGATTATCGAGTTCCTCAAGGCGCCCCACAAGTTCCAGAAGCTGGGTGGCCGGATACCCAAGGGCGTCCTCCTGGTGGGTTCGACCGGTACCGGCAAGACCCTGCTCGCCAAGGCGGTCGCGGGCGAGGCCAACGTGCCGTTTACGTCGATCTCCGGTTCGGACTTTGTCGAGATGTTCGTCGGGGTCGGGGCCGCCCGGGTCCGAGACCTGTTCGAGCAGGGCAAGCGTAACGCCCCGTGCATTATCTTCATCGACGAGATCGACGCGGTCGGCCGCCAGCGAGGCGCAGGCCTTGGCGGCGGCCACGACGAGCGCGAGCAGACGCTGAACCAACTGCTGGTCGAGATGGATGGCTTCTCGACTTCGGACGGCGTTATCATAATGGCCGCGACCAACCGGCCTGACATCCTCGACCGTGCGCTGCTGCGGCCCGGCCGGTTCGACCGCCAGATCGTCGTTGACCGGCCCGATGTTCACGGCCGCGAGGGCATACTCAAGGTCCACGTCCGCAAGATAACTGTCGGGCCGGACGTTGACCTGCCGGTGCTTGCCCGCGGGACCCCCGGCTTCTCGGGCGCTGACCTTGCCAACATGGTCAACGAGGCGGCCTTGCTCGCCGCGCGGCGCGGGCGCGCCGCGGTGACGATGCTGGACTTCGAAGACGCCAAGGACAAGGTGCTGATGGGCGTTGAGCGGCGCAGCCTGCTGATAAGCGACAACGAGAAGCGCTGGATCGCTCACCACGAGGCGGGTCACGCACTGGTGTCGCGGATGATCCCGGGCACCGACCCGATCCACAAGGTGTCGATCATCCCGCGCGGCCGGGCACTCGGCATCACCCAGCAGTTGCCCATCGACGACAAGCGCATCTACTCGCGGGACTACTGCCTGAATCAACTCGCGATCATGCTGGGCGGCAGGGCGGCGGAGAAACTCGTGTTTGGCGACCTCTCGACCGGCGCGCACGACGATATCGAGAAGGCGACGCTCTTGGCCCGGAAGATGGTGTGCGAGTGGGGGATGAGTCCGAAGGTCGGGCCTTTGACATTCGGTCGGCAGGACGAGCAGGTCTTCCTCGGCCGGGAACTGGGGATGCGCGAGACGTTTTCGGAGCGTACCGCGCAGATGATCGATGACGAGATCCGGCGGTTTGTCGAGGAGCAGGAGCGACGAGCGGCCGAGATCGTCGCGGCCAACCGCGAGCGGCTGGACAATCTGGCCCGGGCGCTGCTCGAGAAGGAGAATCTTGCCGGCGCCGAGATAGACCGCATTCTAGGCATTGAGGCTGGGGGCGCCGAGGCCAATGACCAGTAGCGAGTACGCTTCGACCAGATTGCACGGGTGCATCACCGCGCTGGTGACGCCATTCCGATCGGGCCGAGTAGACGTTGTCGGTCTGCGGCGTAACGTCCGGTTCCAGCTCAAGTCCGGGGTGGCCGGCCTGCTTGTTGCCGGCTCGACCGGCGAGGCGGCCGCGCTGTCCGAGGCCGAGTACGAGCAGGTTGTCCGGACGGTCGCGAGCGAGGCCCGCGGTCGCGTGGTCGTGATGGCCGGCGTCGGTACGAGCAACACCGCGAAGTCGGTCGCCGCGCTGCGCCGGGCGCGCGCACTGGATGTGGACCTTGCACTTGTTGTTGCCCCCTACTACGTCAGGCCAACCCAGGAGGGCCTGTACAGGCACTTCCGGGCGCTTGCCGAGGAATCTGATCTGCCGATTCTGGTCTATAACATCCCGGGAAGGAGCGCTGTCAACATCCTGCCGGCTACGATAGAGAGGCTGGCGCGCGATTGCCCGGGTATCGTCGGGGTCAAGGAGGCCTCGGGGAGCGTGGACCAGGTGTCGGATACCGTCTGCCGTTGCGGCGGGCGACTGGTGGTCCTCTCCGGCGACGACACGCTGACACTGCCGATGTTGGCAGTCGGCGCCCGGGGTGTGATTTCGGTCACAGGCAACATTGTCCCGGCCGAGGTGAGCCGGATGGTGGAGCTGTTCCTGGCAGGAGACCCGGTCGGCGCGGGCCTGCTACACCACCGTCTGTTTCCACTCACGAAGGCTCTATTCGTCGAAGCCAACCCTATCCCGGTGAAGGCCGCGCTGGAAATGCTCGGAATGCCGGCCGGCGAACCACGCCTGCCATTGACCCCGTTGAGTGCCGAGGGCCGGAAGACAGTCCGCGCGGCGCTCGTGCGTCACGGTCTCGCGCTCCGGCGATGAGTACCCGGGTCGTTGTCGTCGGCGCGCTCGGCCGAATGGGCGAGGCGTTGCGCCGCGCGTTTGCCGATGAGGCCGACCTTGAGATTGCGGCTGGGGTTGAGCGGCCCGGGCACCCCGGTCTGGGGAGCCCTTGCGGTAGCGGGCAGGTAGTCGCGCACTTGGGCGAGATCCTTGCTCAGGTCGATGTCGTGGTGGACTTCGCCCTGAGCGATGGGGTCGCGGAACGCGCCCGAGCCAGTGCCGACGCGGGGCGCTGTTACGTCTGTGGTGTCACCGGGCTCGACGATGCGGCCTGGCAGGAACTGCGCACGGCCGCCATGAGGGTGCCGGTCGTCTACGCGCCCAACTTCTCGATCGGCATCAACGTCCTGTGTCGACTTGTCGGGGTAGCGCGGCAGTTGTTGAGCGCCGAGTATGACGTCGAGGTCGTTGAGGTGCACCACCGCGCCAAGAGCGATGCGCCCTCGGGCACCGCTGCCCGGTTGGTCGAGGCGGTCATCGAGGCGGCGGAGGTGAACCGGGTCCGCAACGGCCGGTGCGGGTTGGTCGGGGCCAAAGAAGCTGGCGAGGTAGGCATTCACTCAGTGAGGACCGGTGACGTCGTTGGCGACCACACCGTGGTTTTTGGCGGGCCAGGCGAGCGCATCGAGCTGACTCACCGAGCTACCAGCCGGGAGGCCTTCGCCCGTGGCGTCGCGGCCTCGGTCCGTTTCTGCGTTGGTCACGAGCCGGGGCTGTACGGGATGCCCGACGTCCTAGGTGCGTCGCACGAGTCGCCACGCGCCTAACGCCCGGAGCGACGCCGGACTCGGATACATGGCGCCCGGTGGGGCGCGTGTCGGCGGTTTGACTGTCCGCGGCTGGGGATTATGATTCCCGTCAATGTGTCCACAGCGGATCGACATCGGCATTTGCCGTGAGACCAAGAATCGCTGGGAGCGACGCACTCCCCTAACGCCCGGCCAGGTGGGGGAGGCGGTTTGCTCGCAGGGTCTGCAGTTTGCCGTCCAGTCGTCATCGGTCCGCGCATTCCCCGACGAGGAGTACCGCGAGGTCGGCGCCGAAGTCACTGAAGACCTGTCGAACTGCCGCGTCGTGCTCGGTGTCAAGGAGATGCCGGTTGAGTTGTTCCGGCCGGGAGGCAGTTACGCGTTCTTTGCCCACGTCATAAAGGGCCAGCGCTACAACATGCCGATGTTGTCCAGGCTCGTGGAGCTCGGTTGCAGCCTGCTGGACTACGAGCTGATTGCCGATGAAGGCGGCCGACGGCTGGTGTTCTTCGGACGGTTCGCGGGCATTGCGGGTATGGTCGAGACCCTGGTCGCGCTCGGTCGCCGGCTGGCAAGCGAGGGATTCGAGAACCCGCTGGCCGGCCTGAGGCCGCCGCACGAGTACGAGCACGTGGATGCCCTGATGCGTGCCGTCGCTGCCACCGGACTGCGACTGCGGCGGGAGGGTCTGCCGAATCCCTTGGTCCCATTGGTGGTCGGGGTTGCTGGCTACGGTCACGTCGGACAGGGCGCGCTCGAGGTGCTTGACGCGTTCGGTGCAGTTCCGGTTGAGCCTGATGAGGTCCCAGCGGTGTTCGGGCGCGGGGCACGGACTGCAGTGTATCGGACCGTGTTCAGGGAGCAACACCTGGCGGAGCCTCTCGAGCGCGGCAAGCCATTCAATCTCGACGAGTACTACCGCCATCCGGAGCGATTCCGTCCGGCATTCGAGGACCGCTTGCCGTACCTGACGGTGCTGGTCAACGCAATATTCTGGACCGACCGGTACCCGCGGCTGGTCACCCGCGAGTGGCTCCGGACCGAGCTATCGAAGCCGGACGGCCTGCGCCTGCGGGTCGTAGGGGACATCTCCTGTGATGTCCGCGGCGCCATCGAGGCAACAGTCAGGGTCACCGATCCCGAGAGACCGGTCTTCGTGTACGACCCCGGGTCTGACTCGGCCGTAGCCGGGGTCGATGGTCCCGGCCTTGTCGTGATGGCGGTGGACAACCTGCCCTGTGAGCTGCCGATCGACTCCAGCCTGGAGTTCGGTCGTGCGCTCATGCCATTCGTGACCGACCTGGCCCGGACCGACTTCGGCACGCCAGGCGGTCCTGAACTGCCCAGTCCGCTGGCCCGCGCTCTCGTTCTGCGCCGCGGTGAACTGACCGAGAAGTACCGATACCTGGCTGACTACCTGGGGTGAAGAAATGGAGCCACGAATGAACAAGGTCCTGATTCTCGGCGCCGGGTTAGTTTCCCGGCCGATGGTGCGTTACCTCCTCGATGCTGTCGGTTGCCGGCTGACAGTGGCCAGCCGGACAGTTGACAAGGCCGAGAAGCTGGTTGCCGGCCACCCGAACGGTGCGGCGGTGGAGTTACTCGTCGATGATAACAACACCCTCGACCGGCTCGTCGGGGATCACGATGTCACGGTCAGCCTGCTTCCGTACATCTACCACGTCCAGGTTGCCCGGCACTGCATCAGTCACCGTCGTCACCTGGTCACGACGTCCTACGTCAGCGATGCGATGCGGGCCCTGGATGCCGACGCGAAAGCAGCCGGTGTGCTGTTGCTGAACGAGATTGGACTTGACCCGGGAATCGACCATATGTCGGCAATGGCAGTCATCGACCGCTTGCGGGATGCCGGCGGGCGGGTAACGAGCTTCCGTTCCTGGTGCGGTGGGCTGCCCGCGCCTGAGGCGAACGACAACCCGCTTGGCTATAAGTTCTCATGGAGCCCGAAGGGCGTTGTGATGGCCGGCCGCAACGACGCGCGGTACCTGGAGAACGGCAGGGAGGTGTTCGTACCCGGGCGCGAGCTCTTCGGCCACCGCTGGACCCTGCATGTCGAGGGCGAGCGCGAATTCGAGGCATACCCCAACCGCAACTCGCTTCCGTACATCGGGCTCTACGGCCTTGAGGGTATCGGGACGATGCTACGGGGCACCTTGCGGAACCCCGGGTGGTGTGAGACACTCAAGGCGATTGCCGGACTCGGCCTGCTGGACGACCGGATTCGCGACAACCTCGCCGGATTGACCCGCGCGGCCTGGGTCCGCGAGCACGTCGCCGGGACGGTCGACCTGCGCGCCGATGTCGCGAACCGGCTTGGCGTCGGGCCGAGCGCCCGGGTTGTCGAGAACATGGCCTGGCTAGGGATGTTCGACGAACTCCCGGTCGGACTTGACCGCGGGTCGAGCCTCGACATCTTGGCCCGGCTGATGCTTGACCGGATGGCCTACCGGCCGGGTGAGCGGGACATGATCGTGCTCTACCACGAGTTCGCTGCAGAGAAGGCCGGCCGCCCCGCGGTCAACATCACCTCAAAGCTCGTCGCCTACGGCGAGCCGGGTGGCGACTCGGCGATGGCGCGAACAGTGAGCCTGCCGGCCGCGGTAGCGGCGCGCTTCCTGCTCGAGGGGCGGGTGCGACTGAGCGGCGTGCACATCCCTGTCGTGCCGGAGCTGTACCGGCCCGTGCTTGAGGAACTCGCCCGGCTCGGCATCGAGTGCGTCGAGAGAGAGACTCCGACGGCCTGAGCGCCGGCTCAGGCGTCTTTGCGTTCCAGCCGGGCGGCAAGCTGGCCGCAAGCCGCGCCGATTGAAGCACCACGGCTGCGCCGGATGGTCACAGCCGGCAGTCCAGGGTAGAGGAGTTCCGCGAAACGCTCGACTTCACGCGGCCGGGGCGCGGCGTAGTCGCTGCCCTCGAATGCGTTGTAGGGAATCAAGTTGACCTTACAGGGAATGCCTTGCAGGAGCGAGGACAGGTTGCGGGCGTCGGCAGGCCGGTCATTGATGCCGCGGAGCAGGACGTATTCGAAGGTGACTCGTTTGCCGCCGCGTCGCTGAGTGAACTCCCGTACCGCGGCCAGCAGGTCCGCCAGGGGGTGGCGTTGGTTCACTGGCATCAGCGAACCCCGCGTCGCATCGTCGGCCGCGTTGAGCGAAACGGCCAGCCGGCTCTGCAGTCGGAAGCTGGCGTAGCGACGGATCCCATCAGGCAGGCCGGCGGTGGAGACAGTGATATGGCGGGCGCCGATGTTGATACCGCCGGGCGCGTTCACTTCCTCGACCGCGGACATCGTCGCGTCGTAGTTCGCGAATGGCTCGCCCATTCCCATGAACACCACATTGGTGAGACGCTCCGGGACTGCCCGGCCGATTTCGAGTACCTGGCCGGCAATCTCGTGCCAGGCGAGGCTGCGCGCCAAACCGAGCCGGGCGGTGCGACAGATACGGCAGCCGAGGCCGCAACCGACCTGGGTCGAGACGCAGGCGGTGCGCCGGTCCCCGTCCGGTATGTACACCGACTCGATTACCATATCATCCTCGAGTCGGAAGACGAAGCGGATCGTTCCGTCTCGGTCTTCGACCCGCACGACGGTCTCCGGCACGTAGATATGGAACCCCGCGGAGAGCTCCTCGCGCAGGCGCAGTCCGAGGTCGGTCATCGCCGAGAAACTGACCGCTCGTTTCTGCCACATCCAGGAGTAGAGCTGACGGGCGCGGTAGGTCTCCCAGCCCGACGTTCGGGCCAGTCCCTCGAGTTCGGCGCGCGTGAACGACCTGATGTCCCGGCTCATTCCGGGCGCGCCCCGACGTTGAGCACCAGACCGACAATGGCGAACTGGGTGACCAGCCCTGAACCACCGTAGCTCACGAACGGCAGTGCGATGCCGGTTATCGGCAGCAGGCCGAGGAGCATTCCGATGTTGACGATGACCTGATAGCCGATGATCGTCGCGAGGCCGGTACAGAGAAGCGCCGAGAAACGGTCGCGCGAGCGTCGAGCGGTGTTCAGGACGCGGCTAACGTGAAGGGCAAAGAGCCCGATAACGGCGATCGAGCCGGCGAGGCCGAACTCCTCGCCGATGCAGGAGAACACGAAGTCCGTGTGCCGGTTGGGGAGGAATCCCAGCCGGTTCTGGGTGCCGCGGCCGAAGCCCTTGCCGAGGAGGCGCCCCGAGCCGATGGCGATCCGGGACTGGATTGCGTTCCAGCCGACACCATGCGGGTCGAGCCACGGGGCGAGGAAGTTGCGGATGCGGGCGCGCTGGTACTCGTGGAGTCGCGACAGGACGAGCGGCGAGAGCAGGCCGGAGGCCGAAGTTATCGTCAGGACCGCGACCGTGCGACCGAGGGTTGCATGCCGCAGGAAGACGACCGCGACCAACACGAAGAGCGGGAGCCAGGTATATAGCGAGAACCCGGCGGCGAATGACACGAGCGGGATATAGAGCAGAAGGATGTGCAGCGGCGCGAGCCCGGCCTGGTAGAGCATCGCGGCGAGCAAGACCGCGAAGAGGACGGCGGTCGAGAGGTCGGGCTCGGCCAAAATCAGTAGGGCCGGCGCGAGGCAGATGAGCACGGGAACGGTCAGGCTGGCAAAGCTGAATCCGGGGGCACGGCGTTCTGCCAGGTGGCTGGCCAGGAGGATGGCCGTGCTTACCTTGGCAAGCTCCGAGGGCTGGAGTCGCAACGGCCCGAGAGCGAGCCAGCGATCGGCACCAGCGCCGCGGCCGAACACAAGGACCGCTATCAGAAGAACGATGGATGAAAGATACGCCGGCCAGGCCACACCTATGATTACCCGGCGTGGTAGGAGGAAGGTCGCGATCAGCGCACCGATGGCGACCGGGACGAAGATGAGCTGGCGGAAGAAGTAGTGAGTCCCGCCGGTCGAGTAGACTACAAGGAGCCCGATCGATGCCAGCAGTCCGGTCGTCAGGAGAAGCGGCCACTCGAGTTTCCTCATCTCGCGTCATCGGCCGAGTCCGGCCGGACCGGCTCTGCGGGCGGCTCGAAGTCGGGGAGGTCGAACCAGCGGCGGACCAGCTGTCGCGCGATCGGCGCCGCCACCGCCCCGCCGTGACCGCCGCGCTCGACTATGACCGCGACCGCGATCTCCGGGTTGTCGACCGGCGCATAGCAGGCGAACCAGGCGTGGTCTTCGCCGCTGGGGTTCTGGGCCGTGCCGGTCTTGCCGGCGATCGCGACATCAGCCAGCCGGGCGGCCCGGGCGGTACCGCGCTCGACAACGCGTTCGAGCCCGCGCTTGACGATGCGGTAGCTCGCGGCATCGCCGGCCGCCCGTCCGGCCCTCGGCCTTGCGCGCAGGGTCGTGACTCCGGCCGAGTCGACCCGGGCGACGATGTGGGGCAGGTGGTAGCGGCCTTCACCCGCGATTGCCGCGAATGCGAGCGCTACCTGAAGCGGCGTAGCGAGCATCTCGCCCTGGCCAATCGACAGGTTGAGCAGGGTGCCGCGGCCCCACCGGTTTCGGCCGTAACGCTTGTCGAGCCAGTCGCGCGTCGGGAGCCTGCCCGGTGCCTCGTTGGGTACGTCGATACCGGTTGGCCTGCCGAACGGAAAGGACCCGACGAACGAGGCGAGGCTGTCGAGACCGAGGTCGAGTCCGAGCTGGTAGAAGTAGACGTTGCAGGAATGGGCGAGCGCGTCCACCATCGCCAGACTGCCGTGCCGCGACCAGCAGGCGAACGTCCGGTCGCCGTACCGGTAAGAGCCTTGACAGGGTGCATACCTCGTGCCAGCCGTTGCCCGGCCGCTCTCGAGCGCGGCCAGCGCCACGAACGGCTTGAAGACGCTGCCCGGCGGGTAGCCGGCACAGATTGCCCGGTGGAAGAACGGCCTTCCCGGCGACCCGACCAGCGAGTCCCAAAGGCGTGCGGGTATCGGTCCGGTGAAGATGCCGGGGTCGTAGCCGGGCTGTGAGTAGAGGCAAAGGACTTCGCCGGTCCGGACGTCGAGGGCAACCGCCGCGCCTGCGCGGCCGCGCATCAGCCGCTCACACTCGCGGTGGAGCCGCGCGTCGACTGTCAGGTGCAGGTCGCTGCCGGCCTGCGGTTCGACCAGCCGTTTCTCGGCGAGCGGGCCAATCTCCTGGCCCCGAACGTCGACTTCGATGTACTCGACGCCATCGCGGCCGCGCAGTGCGGCTTCATAGCGGCCCTCGATGCCATCCCGGCCGACGAAGTCGAGCAACCGGTAGCTGGTGTCGCGGGCGAGGTCGGCGGCGTTTGCCTCGCCGACGTGGCCGAGTACGTGGCAGTAGGTCTCACGGCCGGGATAGTTGCGCACCGGGTCGACGCTGGTGCGGACCCCAGCCAGCCGGAAGCGGTTCTCCTCGAGGCGATAGAGCTGTCGGGCGGTCAGGTTGCGTCGAACCTTGACCGGAGCCGAAACGTGGGTGACCGGGCGGACCATGTCCCGGAGTTCATCCTCGGGTACCTCGAGCAGCCCGGCGAGCGAGGCGAGCGTGTTGTCATCCATTTCGGTCGGGATGACCGAGACGGTGAACGAGGGGCGCGTGTCAGCCAGCAACTCGCCATTCCGGTCAAACACCCGGCCCCGCGGAGCTGACAGGATGACCTGGCGGATGCGGTTGCGGTCACTGAGCCGGGCATAGCGCGCGCCCTGGACAAGCTGGAGTTGGGTCAGGCGCAGGACGAGCAGTGCGGACAAGGCCAGAAAGATGCGCTGGAGAACGACCGGGCGAGGCTTCATTAGGTGCGCAGCAGGTGTCGGACCGTCCACTGCCAAGGCAACGCCAGGAGGAGGGTGAACCCAAGAGATACCGCCAGCGGCCAGGGCGACGGCATCCCGGTTCCACCCGTGCCGCCAACCAGCAGACGCAGGCCGAGTCCGGCGGCCGCAGCGAGGAGGACTGCCCACGGCGCACGATAGGTGATGCCCGCCAGTACGGCAGTGGCGTAGCCCGTGACGGCGTATGCGACCATGTTGGCGCCGAATGCACCGGGGACGACAAGGTCGACGAGGACCCCGGCCAGTGCTCCACGCCCGGCGGCAAGGAGCCGCCCGCCGTCAGGTGACGGCTCGCGCTCGACGGCCAAGGCGAGCGCGATGACCGTTAAGAGCAGTAGGTCGGGCGACCACGGGGCCAGTGCGACCTGAAGGAGGAACAGCGGGTAGAGGACGACGAACCCGGCCAGACGTCTCATCGTTCTTCGCCGGGAATCGAGACTTCTCGCGGCCGGAGGTTGTCGAGCCAGTCTCCGGCTTCCGGGATGGGCCCGGGCAGGGGATACAGGAACACCGTCTCGAGGCGCCGTATCGGGGCGGCCGGTCTGATCTCGACGTGCAGGAATATCTCGGGCGAGCGATTCCCGACCGCCGTCACCCGGCCGACCAGCAAGCCCCGGGGGAAGACACCGCCGAACCCGGAGGTCAGCACGGTGTCGCCAGGGTTGACGTCGGCGTCGCGGTCGACGAAGTCGAGCAGGATTCGACCGCCGTGGTCGGCGCGCACCAGCCCGATGACCGATGAGCGCGGGCAGACTGCGGCGACACGCGAGTCCGGGTCGAGCAGGGTCTGCACCAGGGCCTGGTGCTCGCCGGCCGCAATGACCCGGCCGACGACTCCCTCGGCCACGATGGCCGGCGTGCCGGGCCGGACGCCGTCGCCCAGGCCGCGTCCGACTATGAGGTAACGCTGCATGGTCGCCAGGTCGCGGGCGATCACCGACGCATGGACGAGCTCATCGCGGACACCGGGCAACCGGTCACGACGGTCGGCCAGACGGTTGGCCGTGTTCAGCCTCGCGTTCTCGACCGCCAGCTCCGCGGCCAGGCGCGACAGCCGCTCGTTCTCGGAGTCGCGGAGCAGTAGTACCCGACGCACCGCGCCGGCGCAGCGAAGTGGCGCGAGTAGAGCGGTCTGAAGGGGGACGATGGCGCGCAGAACCACTGGTCGGGGTAGGAGGAGCACCAGCAGCGCGGCACCGATGATGGCCCAGGCAACTCGGTCCTGCCAGGTCTGGAAGGTCCCCCGACGTCGGGCGCCGGGAAACAGAGCCTGAATCCGGATTCTCCTTCCTTCGGGAGCGGGCGCTTCGCCCGGCGTCCCGGGCTACTTGGTCCTGAGGACCAGCTTCTCGTTCAGCAGGATGTTTTCCAGTATCCGTCCGGCCCCGCGGACAACACTCTCCAGCGCGTTCTCGGCCACGTAGACCGGCAGGCTGGTCTCTTCCTTGACCAACAGGTCGAGCCCGCGCAGGAGCGAACCGCCGCCGCACATGTAGATCCCGCGGTCGACGATGTCGGCGGCGAGCTCGGGCGGGGTCTTCTCGAGCGCGAGCCGGACGGCATCGATGATGAGCGAGACCGGTTCCTCGAGCGACTCGCGGAGCTTGGAGCTGGTGATCGTGATGGTCTTTGGTATCCCGGAGACGAGGTCCCGGCCCTTGACTTCCATCTTCTCCTCATTGCCGGTGGCGTAGGCGGAGCCGATGTTGATCTTGATGTTCTCTGCGGTCTGGGCGCCGATAATCAGGTTGTAATTCTTCTTGACGTAGTTGATTATCGCCTCGTCCATCTCGTCACCGGCGACCCGTACCGAGGCAGCATTGACGACGCCCGAAAGGGCGACGACGGCGATCTCAGTCGTCCCGCCGCCGATGTCGATAATCATGTTGCCGGTCGGCGCGTCGACCGGAAGCCCGACCCCGATCGCGGCCGCGATCGGCTCGGAGACGAGATAGATTTCCCGCGCGCCCGAGGCCTCAACCGAGTCGCGGACCGCCCGCTTCTCGACCTCGGTTATCCCGGAAGGCACGCAGACGATGACGCGGGGTCGGACGAACAGTTTCTTCTTCTGGACCATGCCGATGTAAGTCTTGAGCATGATCTCGACCATCCCGAAGTCGGCGATGACGCCGTCTTTCATCGGCCGCAACGCCCGGATGCCGGCCGGAGTGCGACCCAGCATCCGCTTGGCCTCGGTGCCGACCGCGACGACCTCGTGGCTGGTTTCGTCGATAGCAACGATCGAGGGCTCGCGGAGCTGGATGCCTTTGCTCTTGACGTAAATCAGGGTCGAGGAGGTGCCGAGGTCGATCGCGATGTCATTCGTGAACCGCTCGGCGAGGCCGCGGAGGAACGACGGCATTTGCACGGCCATAGCGTATTCGGCCGCATTCGCGTGTCAAGCTGGCTTGACCGGCCGGGGCGGTCGCCTACAATCGACAGATGCCGATAAAGGCCGGCGACTACGTCTACCTGTACAACTCGGAGCGGATGCACTACCTCGTGCGCGTCCCGGAGCGCGGCCAGTTCTCGACCCACCGCGGCCATGTCGCCTACCCCGACGTCATCGGCCGGGAGTGGGGCGACGAGGTCCGGACCCACCTGGGCTTCCCGTTCTGGCTGCTGCGGCCAGTGCTGGCCGACATGGCGATGAAGGTCTCACGCCAGACGACGATAGTCTACCCGAAGGACGCCGGGGTGATGGTGATGCAGGGCATGATCCAGCCCGGGATGCGCGTCATTGAGACCGGGTCCGGCTCGGGCGCGTTGACGACGATCATCGCGAGCCTGGTTCGGCCGGACGGCCGGGTCTACTCCTACGAGCGGCGGCCGGAGTTCAGCGCCAACGCCCGTCGCAACGTCGAGGCCTACGGGCTCGACCAGTACTGCGAGTTCTTCGTCCGGGACCCGGAGCACGACGGCTACGAGCAGGTCGGCGTCGATACCGTCATTCTTGACGTTCCCGAACCCTGGTCCATCCTCCCGGCCGCCCACGCGGCGCTGGCCGGAGGCCACCCGCTGATCGCAATCGTCCCGACCTTCGAGCAGGTCCGGCGGACGGTCTCGGCAATGGAACTGGTCGGTTTCAGCCGCATCAGGGTCCGGGAGACGCTTGAGCGCGGTCTGCTTGTCCGACCATCCGGGGTGCGGCCGGCCGACCGGATGGTCGCCCACACGGTCTTCGTAATAGCCGGCCACAAGGTTAACCACACGGCCGGTGCCGGGCCGGTCGGGGAAGAGAGCCGGGGCGAGGAGACCGATTGAGCCGCGCGGCGGTCATCGCCGTCGCCTGTCTGTCGATACTCGCCTGCGGCAGCCCAGAACCACCTGAGCGGCGGCAAATCATTCTGGTATCGCTGATTCCCAGCGTTACCGAGACTATCTATGCGTTGGGGGCCGGCGACCGACTCGTCGGGAATACGACCTCCTGCGACTGGCCGGAAGCGGCCCGGCGAGTCAGGAAGGTCGGCAGTTTCTACCAGCCCGACGTCGAGCACATCGTCGGGCTCAGACCGGACGTTGTCTTCCTTGCCCTGCCGGTCCACGCGCCGGTGGTCGAGAAGCTCGCTGAGCTCGGCATCAGCTACCACGTCTCCGACCCGCACAGCCTAGATGCCCTGCTCGACGACATCTCCGCAATCGGCCGGGCAATCGGTCGGGATCAGTCGGCGGAAGCGCTGGTCCGGAACCTGCGCGCCCGGCTCGCCACCCTCCCGTCCTGGCTGGACACGCCGGGTGTCTTCGTCGAGCTGTCGAACAGCCCACTCGTGACCGCGGGCCGGGGGACGTTTCTCAGCGACGCGGTCCGACTCGCCGGCGGCCGGAATGTCTTTGATGACATTGACCGGTCTTACCCGGTGGTCAGCTCGGAGGACGTCATCCGGCGCAACCCCGGTGCGATACTGCTCGCGCATCCCGCCGCGACCCCGGCCGAGGTGCGGAGCCGCCTAGGCTGGGCGGGCCTCGCGGCGGTCCGGTCCGGCCAGCTCATCGCCGACATTGACGAGAACCTGCTCGTGCGGCCGGGGCCCCGGTCGGTTGAGGGCATCGAGTTGCTGGGCCGGCGTCTGCACGAGCGGGTCGTGCGGGCGGTCGGGGTCGAGTGAGCGCCCCGCCCGTCCGACGCGCTCGTCCGCCGGCAGGCGGCGGAGCGATTCTTGTTGGTCTGTTCGTCGCGGCCGCAGTCCTGGTCGCGCTGGCCTGCGGCCCGGGCGGACCGGCCTGGCGGCTGCCGGGGTCGGTTGCGGCCCTGCGGGTCCTGCGGGTCGCGCTCGGCATCTTGGCGGGCGGCACGCTGGCGCTAACCGGCGCGGCGGTGCAGGGGCTGCTGCGGAACCCGCTTGCCGACCCGTTCACGCTCGGGGTATCGAGCGGCGCGGCCTTCGGCACGACGCTGGCCGCGTTCCTGGGTCTCGCCTCGAGCGTCGTCTCGCCGCTGTTCGGCATCGCCGGCGCGGCGGGGACCGCGTTTCTCGTCTACGGTCTGGCGCGGGTGCGGGGCAGGGTCGGCGTCACCGCGCTGGTTCTTGCCGGCGTCATCACCAGCTTCCTGATGTCGAGCGCGGTGATGCTGCTCGTCCTGCTCGGCCGGCGGACGCTGGGCGAGGCGGTCTACGTGTTGATGGGCCACCTCGGGTTCACCTTCACCACCGGCTCGCTGGGTGTGTTCCTGCCCGGTGCGGTGCTGGTGCTGGCCGGCTGTGCGGTGCTGTTCGTCCTCGGGCGCGACCTCGACATCATCTCGACCGGCGACGAGCCGGCGGCGAGCCTCGGCGTCGCGGTCGGCCGGACGACCGGGTTCGTGTTCGGCGTCACCGCGCTGGCGGTCGGCATCGTCGTCGCGTTCACCGGCGCAATCAGCTTCGTCGGCCTTGTCGTGCCGCACGTCGCCCGCTTCCTGGTCGGGCCGCGCCACCGGCGCGTGATGCCGGTTGCCTTCGGACTCGGCGCGGCGACGCTGCTGCTGGCCGACGTCGTGGCCCGGAGCATCGTGCCGGGCGGGCTGCCGCTCTCGGTGGTCACCGCGTTCATCGGCGTGCCCTTCTTCATCTACCTCCTGAGGACGCGGCTGTGACCGGCCTCCGGGCGGAGTTGCTCGGGTTCGGCTACCCGGGCCGGCCGCTGTTCGCGGGTTTCGAGCTTCAAGTCCCGGCCGGCGACTACCTCGCGGTCGTCGGCCCCAACGGCGCGGGCAAGTCAACGCTCCTCCGGCTGCTCGCCGGACTTGTCCGGCCCGATGCCGGCCGGGTAACAGTGGCGGGCCGGGACACCCGGGGTGCGAGCCGGATGGCGCTCGCCCGACTGGTCGCGGTCGTGCCTCAGCACAGCCAGTTCGCGCTCGACTTCACGATCGAGGAGACCGTGCTGATGGGCCGCAATCCCTGGCTGGGCCGGTTCGGCACGGCCGGGGACGAGGACCGACGCCAGGTCGAGGAGGCGCTCGCGGCGATGGACCTGCTCGAGCTTCGGCAGGCACGGATTGACGAGGTGTCGGGCGGGGAGCGCCAGCGGGCGGTGGTGGCTCGGGCGCTGGCCCAGGCGACGCCGGCGCTGCTGCTCGACGAGCCCGGCAGTCACCTCGACCTCGCCCACCTCGACCGGCTGAGCGGCGCGCTTGCCCGGCTCAACGCGCAGGGGCGGACAGTCGTCGTCGTGTCCCACGACGTCAACTTTGCGGTCGCCAACTGCCGGCGCCTGCTGGTGCTCAAGGACGGCAGGGCGGTTGCGCTCGGGCCGCCGGCCGAGGTACTCACCGGCGAACTCGTCCGCGCGGTCTACGGTGTCGAGCCGGTCATCATCCGACACCCGGACACGGGCCGACCGGTCCTGCTCCTGCCCGGGACTCAGGGCAGGCTGTCGTCGGGTGGCGTCGAGTCCGCGCCGAGCACGCCGGCGGCGTAGCGGCGGACGAAGGCGGTGTCGGAGAGCAGCGCCTTGAGCGATTCGAGGCTGTCGACCTGGCGGTGAAGCGAACCGAGCCGGGCGTCGCCGGCCCGGACCTTCTGCCAGTTGCCGGCAATCCGCGCCAGCCCGTTCGGCCCGCGCAGGAACAGGAGCCAGCCGAGCAGGACCAGCGGCGGCACGACCAGCCACCAGGGAACCCGGCACCGGGACTCGAGCCCCGGGTCAACCCGCCGCGGCAGGCTTTCGGAGCGGCGCCACGGGACGCCCCGCCTCTGCCCTGGCCGTGGCGCCCGGTTCATCGACGCAGGGTGCGCAGGCCGGCGTACGGCAGGCTGTCCTGCTCTTCGATGCGGATGAGCCGGTTGTACTTCGCAACCCGCTCGCCGCGGCAGGGCGCGCCGGTCTTGATCTGGCCGGAGTTCACCGCGACCGCGAGGTCGGCGATGAAGTGGTCGTCGGTCTCGCCCGAACGGTGGGAAATCACCGTCCGGTAGCCCCGGTCGGTCGCGAGCTTGATGCAGTCGAGCGTCTCGGAGACCGTGCCGATCTGGTTCGGCTTGATCAGGACCGCGTTGGCGATCTTCCGGCCGATGCCTTCCTCGAGCCGGCCGACGTTGGTCACGAAGATGTCGTCGCCGACGAGCTGGACGCGGTCGCCGAGCCGCCTCGTCATCAACTCCCAGCCATCCCAGTCGCTTTCGGCAAGCCCGTCCTCGATCGAGATTATCGGGTAGCGGTCGAGCCAGCCCTCGTAGACGTCAACCAGCTCGGCCGACCGCATCAGCCGCCGCTCCGGGTTGTCGAAGACGTACCCGCCGTCCTTGTGGAACTCGCTCGCCGCCGAGTCAAGCGCGAGGAACACCTGCTTGCCCGGCACGTAGCCGGCGGACTTGATGGCGTCGACAATCACCGCGAGCGGTCGCTCGTTGTCTTCAAAGTCGGGCGCGAAGCCACCCTCGTCGCCGACCGTGGTCGGCTTGCCCTGTTTGGCGATAATGGACTTGAGGGTCTGGAAGATCTCGGTCGCGGACCGGAGCGCCTCGGACAGTCGCTCGAACCCGGCCGGGACGACCATGTACTCCTGCAGGTCGAGGTTGTTCGAGGCGTGGGCGCCGCCGTTGATGACGTTGAGCAGCGGGGTCGGGGTGAACCGGGTGCCGACGCCGCCCAGCAGGCGGTAGATCGGGATGCCGGCGCCGACCGCGGCCGCCCGGCACACCGCCAGCGATACGCCGAGCATGGCGTTCGCGCCGAGCTTGGACTTGTTCTCGGTGCCGTCGAGGTCGAGCAGGGCCTGGTCGACCCGGAACTGGTCGGTCGCATCCATCCCCAGCATCCGCTGGCGGATGAGCGTGTTGACGTTGTCGACCGCTTTGCGGACGCCCCGGCCGAGGAAGCGCTTCGGGTTCCCGTCACGGAGTTCGAGCGCCTCGTGGGTGCCGGTCGAGGCGCCGGAGGGGACCGAGGCCCGGCCCATTATCCGGTCGTCGAGCACGCAGTCGACCTCGATCGTCGGGTTGCCCCGGGAGTCAAGAATCTGGCGGGCACGCAGGTCGGTGATTCGTTTCATGATCTTTGGTCCTTATCGAGTCACGGGCTAACACGGACGGCGGTTGCAGCGCGGGGAAGCGGCAGCGGCTCCCGGCCGGAGTCCCGGCGTCCGTGCTGGCCGGTGTTCCCGGTGGTTGCGCTCACTCCGCGACCAGCGCCGAGTACTCGGCCCGGCGTTCGGCATACAGCGGGAAGGCCTCGACAAGCTCGGCCACCCCGGCCTTGACCTTCGCAATCGCCGCCTCGTCGTCGCCGGCCGCGATCGCGTCGTCGATCAGCCCGGCGATCCGCTTCATCTCGGCCGTGCCCATCCCGCGGGTCGTCAGGGCCGGCGTGCCGAGCCGGACGCCGGAGGCGATGAACGGCTTCTCCGGGTCGAACGGAATCGTGTTCCGGTTGACGGTGATGCGGACCTTGCCGAGCAGGCGCTCGGCGTCCCGGCCGGTCACCCGCTTGGCGCGGAGGTCGACGAGCATCAGGTGGTTGTCGGTGCCGCCCGAGACGATGCGGAACCCGAGGCCGGTGAGCGCCTCGGCCAGCGCCCCGGCGTTGGCGAGGGTCCGGCGCTGGTAGTCCTTGAACTCGTCGGCCAGCGCCTCCTTGAACGCCACCGCCTTCGCCGCGATGCAATGCTCGAGCGGACCGCCCTGGACCCCGGGGAAGACGACCCTGTCGACCTCCTCGGCGTACTTCGCCTTGCACATCATCATCGCGCCGCGCGGGCCGCGCAGGGTCTTGTGGGTCGTCGTCGTGACGATGTCGGCGTGGGGGACCGGCGACGGGTGGAGCCCGGCGGCGATCGGGCCGGCGATGTGGGCGATGTCGGCGAGCTGGGCCGCGCCGACTTCGTCGGCGATCTCCTGGAAGGCGGCGAAGTCAATCGTCCGCGGGTAGGCGGACGCGCCCGAAACGATGACCCTCGGCTTGTGCTCGCGCGCCAGCCGCCGGATTTCCGCGTAGTCGAGCATCTCGGTCTTCGCGTCGACGCCGTACTGGACGACGTTGAAGTAGCGGCCCGAGAAGTTCAGCGGGTGGCCGTGAGACAGGTGGCCGCCGTGGGACAGGTTCAGGCCGAGGATGGTGTCGCGGTTGCCCTCGGCGCAGCCCTTCGCGAGCACGAGGTAGGCGGCGATGTTCGCGCTCGTGCCGGAGTGGGGCTGGACGTTGGCGTGGTCGCAGCCGAAGAGCTGCTTCGCCCGCTCGCGGGCGAGTTCCTCGCCCTGGTCGACGAACCGGCACCCGCCGTAGTAGCGCTTCTTCGGGTAGCCCTCGGCGTACTTGTTCGTCAGCGACGAACCGAGCGCGGCGAGCACGGCCTCGGAACAGAAATTCTCGGACGCGATGAGCTCGAGGTTGTTATGCTGGCGGTCGGTTTCCTTCCGGACGACGTCGAATATCTCCGGGTCGGCGTTCTTCAGGACATCAGGCTTCATTTCGGGAACTCCTTTGCAGTCCGGGCGATGCATCAAGATATCGGGGCAGGCCGGCAAGTCAAACGAGCGGGGCGGCAAAGCCGGGCAGAGGCGGGGCAGAGGCGGCAGGACGGGGCAGTGGAGGGCAGGCGTGGGCCTTCGTGCTCCGCCCCGCGGCGCCGAAGCGTCGCCAACTTGCGGCCGGGGGCCGACTGCTTGCGGCCCTACCGCACCAGCACCAGCCGGGCCGACTCGCCGGTGTCCTGCCTGCGGACGAAGTACACCCCGGGCGCAAGATGCCGGACGTCGTTGTCGCCCGGTCGCAGCTCCATCACCTCCCGGCCGGTGGCGTCGAACAGGAGCGCGTTGATGCCTTCGGGCACGACAAAGCCACTACGCAGGACGGTCGGCGGCCGCCAGTGCTTCCAGGCAATCGCTTCCGTCTCCCTGACCCCGGCCGGACCGACACGGAGCGGCCGTTCGTGCTCGTCGTGCTGCCAGCCCGGACCGTAGGCGATTGCCATTACCCAGACCGAGTCGAGTATCGTGTCCGGCACGACCCATTGGAAAACGCTGTCATCAGGCGCCAACCCGGTGGCAATCGTATCCAACCGGTAGGTCGAGTCGAAGCGCAGGAACAGCGAGACCGAGTCACAGTGCGGTCTGGGGAACGTCTGCCAGGCAATCAGGCAGGTGTCGCCGGGGTTCAGCAGTTCGCCGCCGGTCGGCTGGAGCAGACGGACCGCCTCGACTTCGAGTATGGTAATCTTACCATCTCCGGCAAGAATCAGGTTGCTGTAGCCGTTGTAGTTGACGTCCGCGATATTCACGGCGAGGTTCCCCGGCATCGGCTGATGATGCCGGTTGGTCCAGTTCCCGACCCGGATAAAACTGCCCGGCTTGTAACAGTTGTACACCCCGACGTGCTGATTGGTATTCCAGACGATTTCCTGGATGCCGTCGCCGTCAAGGTCTCCGCAGATGCTCCGGCCAACCGGGAACGGGTGCTGCCGGAAACCGGAATCCACCAGCACCCTCGCGTACTGGTTGCCGCCCACCGATTCCCACATATAGAGCCAGACCATGAACAGGTTGCCGCCGTACCCGCGGAAGAACGGGATGAAGAACTCGGGCCTGCCGTTGCGGGTGACGTCGTTGCCGGTGAAGACATCGGCGCCGCCGTTGACCACCGG
>JAWOHE010000081.1:0-9543 GCA_046485285.1 bacterium | reverse complement strand
CTGAGCCCGGACAACCACGCGCATCTGCTGTCGATGTCGCTGGGGTGGATCATCCGGTCGTGGAGTCCGCGGCAGGCGGTGTGGCGTGCGGCGGTGACGAACGTGGCGGCGGCGGGGCTGCCGTACTTCATCGCGGCGGGGAACGAGGGTTCTTCGAGCCCGCCGTGGAACCTGCGCTGCCCGGGCCATGCACCAAGCCCGTGGCACCACCCCTCGGACACGACCGGTGGTCTTTCCGGGAGCATCTCGATCGGTGCGACGGACGCGAACGACGCGATTGCGAGTTTCTCGTCGTGGGGCCCGGTGACCTGGGACACGATCGACCCGTACCTGGACTACCCTTACCCGCCGGGACTCCTGAAGCCGGACTTTTCGGCGCCGGGGGTGAACGTGACGTCGACGCGGCGGGGCGGGGGCTACACGCAGATGTCGGGGACTTCGATGGCGACGCCGTGCGCGGCGGGCGTCGCGGCGCTGATGCTCGAGAAGAACCCAGGTCTCCTGCCCGAGGACGTCGACGAAATAATGGAGAACTCGGTTGTGCCGCTGGGCGCGCAGCCGAAGAACAACACTTTCGGGACCGGGCGGATTGACGCGATGCGGGCGATCGAGAACACGCCGCTGCCCGGTCCGCGGCACGACGTGGCGATGGTGGCGGTGCTGGCGCCGGGGGTCAAAATCGAACCTAACCTACCGTTGGCGCCGGTGGCCGTCGCGCGGAACCGCGGCACGTATGCCGAGCCGGGTGTGGCATTCCACTGCCGGGTCGACTCACTCGGGACGCAGGTCTACAACCAGATGGTGATGATGAGCCTGGACTCGGCGGGCTTGGATACTGCGGTCTTCCCGAACTGGAACGTCGGTCCTGGCAGCCAGGCCTACGAGCTGACGTTTTGGCACACGCTGGCGAATGACACTAACCGCCGCAACGACACGATCCGCGCGGTGACCGTCACCCGCGGCCACGACGTCGCCGCTGCCGGGATGAATATCGGCGGCCGGGTTCGTGCCGGCCAGGCCATGACCCCGCGCATCACGCTCACCAGCACCGACTACACCGAGCGCGACTTTCGGGCATGGTGCACGATCGACTCGGCCGGCTCTTCGTTGTACCGGGACAGCATACCGATCGACAGCGTGCCGGAGCAGGGCTCGCGGACATTCGCGTTTGGCCGCGACTGGCATGTCGGTCCGGTGGGAGCTGCCTACTCGGTCCGGATGTGGCACAACTGCCCGACCGACGAGAACCGGCGTAACGACACCATTACCGGCACCGCCGAGGCGGTCGACCAGATCCGCGTTCTCTGGCTGTACTCGGACTATGGCGCGCCGGACTCGACGCTCGGCGTCCGGCTCCGGGCGCTCGGCGACTCGGTGGCGTACCTCGACGTCCAGAGCACAACTCCGTCGCTGGCCCAGCTCCAGCCCTATGACGCGGTCGGGGCGCATTCCAACTACACTTTCGCGGATCCGAACGCGCTCGGTAACGTGCTGGCTGACTACGTTGACGCGGGCGGCGGCGTTGTCATCGGCAACTTCGGCTTCACCTCGGGTTGGGCAATGGCCGGACGGGTGATGACCGGGGCATACGCGACGGTCAACCCGGGTGAAAACACGCACCAGGGGACCACGCTGGGCTGGCACAACGCCGGTCACCCGATAATGGCCGGCGTCGGTGCGGTCGGGGAGTACTACGCGGCCTCGGGCACGTTCGTGGCCAGTGCCGAGTCAGTCGCACGCTGGACTGACGGCCGGCCGTACGTGGCGGTCAGTTCGAACCAGAAGGTCGCCGGCGTCAACAGCTACCCAGGCATCCATGCCGTTCCGGAGCGGACCGGTGACTGGGCGCTGGTGTTCCACAACGCGCTCCTCTTTGTGGCTGGATCGATGACCGGAATCAGCGGGTTCGACCCCCTGGCGCCGGCGCTGAGCGTCGTGCTGAATGCCTCACCAAGCATTGCCCAGCGCAGCGTGACCGTCAACTACATGCTCGCGGCCGGCAGCGAATATCGACTTGGCATCTACGACGCCAACGGTCGGCTCGTTCGGTTGCTGGCTCATGGTTCTGCCCCGATCGAACCACAGCGCGCGGACTGGAACATGACCGACGACTCCGGCCGCCGGGTCGCCTCGGGCGTGTACTTCTGCAAGTTGGCTGCCGGAACAGGAACCCAGACTCGCAAGCTGGTCGTCGAGTAGCCCGTATCGACCGACTGCTACCGGGGCGGCTCTGCCGCCCCGGTGCCCGTTTCGGCATGGAATGCGGTCAGCAGGAGCCCGGTGAACAGCCGGTATGCGGCCCGCGGGTCAGGGCAGTCATTGGCCAGGAAGGCGAAAGCGAAGGTGTCCGACTCCGCGGCCAGGTAGCCCGCAAGGGTGAAGACCCCGCCGACGTAGCCGGTCTTGGCCTGGACCCGGTGACCGAGGCCCAGCCCCCGCCTTGCCAGCGTCCCGCACCGGCCCGGGACAGCGAGCGACCGGGCAAGCTCTCGCTCGCGGGCGTCCCGGGTAGCCACGAGCAGGCCGGTCAGGGTCCGGGCGGTCAGCCGGTTCCGACGCGACAGGCCACACCCGTCGACCACCACGAGGCCCTGACTCGAGACGCCCAGTGAATCCAGCCAATCACCGTACAGCGCCTCGGGATTCACCTTCGGCCGGTCGGCTCGGGCCTTCGCGAGCAGGATGTTGGCGAGGCGATTGCTGCTGTGTCGGTTCGTCCAGGTCAACACCCGGCGTCGGAGCGTCCACGCTGACAGGTCGGGAGCCTCGAGCAGGACGGCAAGCGACTCCCGCTTTGCCGGGTCGCGCAGGAATCTTAACTCGGGCAAGCGGGAGCGGGTAATCGCGGCGGCGATGCTCGAGTCCCAGCCCGAATCCCAGGCCAGGAGCGAGTGCCCGGTGACGATGATCTTGAGGGTTGAAGCGGGTATCAGCGACAGGGTGTCGCCACGGGCAAACAGCGTCCGTCCTGTCCGCAGCGAGACGATGCACGCACCGACGGTCGCGCCGGCGGGAGCGAGTTCCTCGAAGCGGGAGGCAAGCAGCGCCGCCGGGTCGGGCGGCGACTCGGGAGGAGGCGGGGAACAGGCAAACAGAAGGAGCGCGACGACTGCAGGTCGACTGATGGCGCTAGCGCAGGTTCGTGATGTGTTCGTGGGCCATCATCGCCGCAAGGGCACCGTCGCCAACCGCGGTCGCAACCTGGCGCAGGCGGGAGACGCGGACATCGCCGGCCGCGAAGACACCGGGGACGCTGGTTGCGAGCCGGTCGTCGCACCTTACGAAGCCGCCGGCATCCAGCGCGACCGAGTCGCGACACCAGCCGGTGTGCGGAACTGAGCCGACATAGATGAAGAGACCTGAAACCGGGATCGAGCTCGCGGTACCACTCTTGATGTCGCGGACCTCGATCGACTCGAGCCGGCCCGTGCCGGCGATCCCGGTGACGACGTGCGAGAGTAGAAGCTCGATATTGTCCTTCGCGCGGACCCGGTCCTGGGCGACCCTCGTGCCCCGGAACTCGTCCCGACGGTGGATGAGCCAGACCCGGGAGCAGACGCCGGCAAGGTAGAGCGCCTCGTCGAGCGCGGAGTCGCCACCGCCGACGACCGCAACCTCTTTGCCCTTGAACAGCGGGCCGTCGCAGATCGCGCAATAGGAAACGCCCCGACCGCGCAATTCTCTTTCACCCGGCACGCCGAGCTCCTTCGACGTCACACCGGAAGCGATGATGACCGCGCGCGGCCGGTAGGTCGCAGCCGGGGTTTCAACGGCGAGTGGGTCGGTGCGGAGAGCGATCGCTTCCAACATCTCAACCTTGGCGCCATAGCGCTCGGCCTGCGCCTGCATCGCCTGGGCGAGCTCGATGGCAACGACCGGCTCGGCAAAGCCGGGGTAGTTCTCAATCTCCGGCGTGTTGGCGACCTGACCGCCCGGCATCGCGCGCTCGAGAATCAGCGTCCGGTGGCCGGATCGGGATGCGTAGAGGCCGGCGGTCAGCCCGGCCGGGCCGGCGCCGACGATGACTACCTCGGGATTGTCCATCCGCCGAATAATACCACACCGCCGGCACGGGGCAAGCAGGACCTCGCCGAGCCGATGCTTCCCGGTCAGCCCCCGGGGCTTCCGAATTCTCGACGACGCCTGGATGACTGTCGAAAGAGAACACTGCCCGCCGCCGGGCAGGCTTTCGAGCTAGCGGCCCGGGGTGCCGCAACGACATTGTCCCTGCCAATCTCGCCCGCAGGTGCCGGCCGCAGCAGCGTCCCCGCGGTCATCCCGGCAGCCGCTACCGGGTGGTCCCCCGGACACTCCCCGTCTCCGGTCAAAGCGCGGAAGCCCGCGCTCGGTCGGGCGTAGCAGACGGATCGTCGCGAAGTTGGCGTGATCCGAGGCGGTGGTCAGCCGCGCAGGCCCGCAATCGAATCACCAGTTGACAGGAGGTGGTCGGACAGGTTATGCTAGATCAATGCTTACGCAGGCTGTCGCGAGCCTGAGAGACGCGTCATGGAGGTCCTGAGTGTTGTGGTTTGACTGGATGACGCTCGGCATCATCCTGGCGGTCGCTGTCCTGCAGGCGGTCGGCGCGGCGAAGGTCGACGGGTTCAGCCTCGCGCTGTTCCAGGCACTCTTCGTCAGTCTTGCCGCAGTCGCTGCGGTCGCGCTGTACCGACCGCTCGCCCTCGCGCTAAATCTCGAACGATGGGTTGCACTCGCCGGCCTATTCATCGTCCTGGGAATCGCGGCCCTGCTGCTCGGCCGACTGGCCTACTCGTTCACCGGCTGGTCGTTCGGGACATTCGACGCGCCGCTCGGCTTCATCTTCGGGCTGGTCACCGGCTGGGCAGTGGCCCACGTGGTACTGCGGGTGATTGTCGAGAAACAGGGCTACTCCGGCCCGGTCGCCCAGAACCTGGCCCGCGCCCCGGTCGCCGCGGAGGTCTACTGGTTCCGGACCTGGAACAAGCTGGCGAGCGTCCTGTTCAAGGCGCGCTTCGGAGGTCGCGAGATGTGGGACGTCGACAAGCACGGCATAGAGTAGTCGAAAGGAGGTCTTGATGCCGATGCAGTGGTTTGACTGGATGACGCTCATCGTTGTCTTCGTGGTCGCGGGGCTCGAGACAATCAGGGCCAGGAGCTCAGGAGGCTTTGGCCAGGCGCTCTTCGACGCGCTCTGCTTCGTAGTGGCCGCGGTGGGCGGCACCTGGCTCGCCGGGCCGATCGCGAGCCTGCTCGGCATCGACAAGTGGATTGCGACGCTGGCGATCTTCGTCGTCCTCGGCTTCGGCGCGCTGATTGTCGGACGAATGTTGTTCAGCATCACCGAGTGGTCGTCGGACTCGTTCGACGGCGGCCTGTGCTTCCTGTTCGGCATCGCCTGCGGCTGGATCGTCGCGAACATGGTCCTGCGGATCATCATCCAGCAACAGGGCGACCTGGGCGAGGTCGCCGAGCTGCTGCCACAGGCACCGGTCGCCCGCGAGGTTTTCCAGTTCCGGCTCTGGAACATCTTGATGCAGCAGCTGTTCCACATCAACCTCGGGCCGGAGATCGACGTCGACGTCGGCTAGCGGCCGGCTTCGCCGGGCCGCGGTTGCCTTGACACCCGGGGGGTGTCTCCTAGAATGGCCGCGTGTTCCAGGTCTACACCGGCGACGGCAAGGGCAAGACCACTGCGGCCTTTGGTCTTGCGCTGCGCGCAACCGGGCACGACTGGCCGGTGCTGATTATCCAGTTCATGAAGGGCGACCCCGGCTACGGCGAGGTCATCGCCGCCCGGCAGGTCAGGAACCTCGAGGTTGTCCAGACCGGGCTCAGGACCTTTGTCGAGAAGGGAAACCCGTCTGAGGCGGACCTGACCGAGGCCGCCCGGGGACTCGACCTCGCTCGCGCGGCCCTCGGCTCCGGCCGCTACCGGATGGTCATCCTCGACGAGATGAACGTCGCGGTCGACTACGGGCTGGTTCGGCTCGGCGACGCGCTTGCGCTCATTGACGCCTGCCCGCCCGAGGTCGAGCTGGTGTTCACCGGCCGCTACGCGTGCCGCGAGGTCATCGAGCGCGCCGACCTTGTCAGCGAGGTCCTCGATATCAGGCACCCGATCCGGAAGGGAATCGTCAGCCGTGCCGGCGTCGACCACTGAAGAACTGCTCGAGCGGTTCCGGGGTGGCGACCGCCGGGCCTGCGCCCGGGTGGTTTCGCTGGTCGAGAACGAGGATGACAGCGCCGCTGCACTGCTTTCCTCGCTCTACCCGGCCCGGGGCCGGGCCTGGCGAATCGGCATCACCGGGCCGCCCGGCGCGGGCAAGAGCACGATTGTCGAGAAGCTGGCCCAGGCGCTCCGACGCCGGGATCGGACCGTCGGCATCGTCGCGGTCGATCCGACCTCGCCTTTCTCGGGCGGCGCGATTCTCGGCGACCGCGTGCGCATGCCGACGCTGTTCACCGACCCGGGGGTGTTCATCCGCTCGATGGCGACCCGGGGCGGGATGGGCGGTCTTGCCCGACGGACGAAGGAGGTCTGTGACGTCCTCGATGCGTTCGGCCGCGACGTGATAGTCATCGAGACGGTCGGCGTCGGTCAGATCGAGCTCGACGTCGCGGCCGCGGCGCAGACGACCGTCGTCGTGCTGGTGCCGGAGTCGGGCGACTCGATCCAGGTGATGAAAGCCGGGCTGATGGAGATCGGCGAGGTGTTCTGTGTCAACAAAGCCGACCGGCAGGGCGCCGAGCGACTTGTCGTCGAGGTCCAGTCGATGCTCAACCTGCGCCGGCGCGACGAGGGCTGGGAGCCGCCGGTCGTCGAGACCATCGCCACCACCGGCGCCGGGATCGAGGAACTGCTCGGCCGGCTCGAGTCGCACCGCCAGTTTCTCGACCGTTCGGGCCTGCACGAGGAGCGCCGGCGCCACCGGGTCGAGGCCGAGGTCGTTGAGCTGGTCGAGGAACGGCTGCGCCGCGAGCTCTGGCGCCGGCCGCGGGTCAAGGACCGGCTGGCCGGGCTGGTCGAGGACGTCGTCGCCGGACGCCGGACGCCGTACGCCGCGGCCGATGAGTTGCAGGCGCTCGCGCGATTCGCGGAATGACGGAGGATTGATGGCCAAAGACGAAGACACCAGGCGAAAAGCGGAGGACTGGGAGGCGCGGCTCGCCGGCCGCAACGTCCCGCCCCGCGAGACCATCTCGGGCGTGCCGCTGAAGACGCTCTACACCCCGCTCGACCGGGAGCAGGCCGACTACCTGCGCGACCTCGGCTTCCCGGGTGAGTACCCGTTCACCCGGGGCATTCACCCGGACATGTACCGGGGGCGGAGCTGGACGATGCGCCAGTTCGCCGGCTTCGGTACCGCCCGTGACACGAATGCCCGCTACAAGTTCCTGCTCGACCACGGCGAGACCGGGCTGTCGGTGGCGTTCGACTTCCCGACCCTCTACGGCCGCGACTCCGACGACGAACGCGCCCGCGGCGAGGTCGGCAAGTGCGGGGTCGCGATCTCATCGCTCGAGGACATGGAGCTCCTGTTCGACGGCATCCCGCTCGACAAGGTCTCGACCTCGATGACGATCAACGGGCCGGCCGCGGTCGTCTGGGCGTTCTACCTCGTCGCGGCCGAGAAACAGGGCGTCCGGAGCGAGGTCCTGCGCGGCACGATCCAGAACGACATCCTCAAGGAGTACATCGCCCAGAAATCCTGGCTGTTTCCGCCCGAGCCGTCGATGCGGGTCATCACCGACATCATGCGTTTCGCCGCCGAGCACGTCCCGAAGTGGAACACGATCTCGATATCCGGCTACCACATCCGCGAGGCGGGCTCGACTGCGGCCCAGGAACTGGCCTTCACGCTCAAGGACGGGCTGACCTACGTCGAGGCCGGCATCAAGGCCGGGCTGGACGTTGACAGTTTCGCGCCCCGGCTGTCGTACTTCTTCAACTCGCACCTCGACTTCTTCGAGGAAATCGCCAAGTTCCGCGCCGCCCGGCGCATCTGGGCCCGCGAGATGAGGGAGACGTTCAAGGCGAAGGACCCGCGCTCGTGGCTGCTGCGATTCCACACCCAGACCGCCGGTTGCAGCCTGACCGCCCAGCAGCCCGAGAACAACATCACCCGCACTGCGTTCCAGGCCCTTGCCGCGGTGCTCGGCGGCACCCAGAGCCTGCACACCAATTCGATGGACGAGACCTGGGCGCTGCCGACCGAACGGGCGGTGCTGATCGCGCTCCGAACCCAGCAGCTCGTCGCCGAGGAGACCGGCGCGGCGAGCGTGGTCGACCCGCTGGGCGGGTCCTACTACGTCGAAACGCTGACCGACGAGCTCGAGCGCCAGGCCCGCGAGTACTTCCGGAAGATCGACGCGCTCGGCGGGATGGTCAAGGCGATCGAGCACGGCTTCCCCCAGCGCGAGATCGCCGACGCCGCCTACCGGTACCAGCGCGCGGTCGAGGAGAACCGGCGGACGGTTGTCGGCGTCAACCGGTACGAACTCGAGAACGAGAAGCTCGAGATTCCCCTGCTCAGGATCGAACCCGAGGTCGAGCGCAGCCAGTGCGAACGGCTCGCCGAGCTCCGGCGGCGACGCGACGGCGGGAAGGTCCAGGGCGCCCTGGCCGAACTGCGCGCGGCCTGCGCGGCGACCGACAACGTGATGTACCCGATCCTCGGCGCGGTGCGCGCCGGCGCGTCGCTGGGCGAGATCTGCGGGGCGATGAAGGACGTGTTCGGCGAGTACGTCGAGCCGCCGATGTTCTAGGAGGAGCGATGGCTAGGAAGCTGAGAATACTGGTTGCCAAGCCCGGGCTCGACGGGCATGACCGCGGGGCCAAGATCGTCGCGCGCGGCCTGCGCGACGCCGGGTTCGAGGTCATCTACACCGGCCTGCACCAGACGCCGGAGATGGTCGCCGAGGCCGCGCTCCAGGAGGACGTCGACGCCGTCGGGCTCTCGATCCTCTCGGGCGCGCACATGACGCTGTTCCCCGAGGTCGTCCGCCTGCTCCGCGAGAAGGGTGCCGGCGACACGCTTGTCTTCGGCGGCGGCATCATTCCGGACGAGGACAAGCGCGAGCTTGCGGCCCTCGGGGTCGGCCGGCTGTTCGGGCCCGGCACCGAGATCCGCGAGATCGTCGAGTATCTCAACGAGCGGTTCGCCGCCCGCGGCTAGCGGCAACACCCGGTCCTGCCGGCCCTCCAGCCGCCGGGTGACGGCCGGGCGGCCTTGACTTGACTGGCGGCTGGGCTAAGATTCCCGCTGCTCGACACCCTCAGGAGGACTCAGTGAAAGACTACAGTAGTGACCGGATTCGCAATCTCGGCTTCTTCGGGCACGGCGGCGCCGGCAAGACGTCCATCTGCGAGGCGCTGCTGTTCGCGATGAAGCAGAACAGCCGGCTCGGTTCGGTGAGCGACGGCACGTCGCTCCTCGACTACGACGAGGATGAGGTCGCCCGCAAGATCGGCATCAACCTCGCGCTCGGCTACGGCGAATACCGGGACACGCTGTTCAACCTCGTCGACGCGCCCGGCTACGCCGACTTCTTCGGCAACGT
>JAWOHE010000095.1:0-39043 GCA_046485285.1 bacterium | reverse complement strand
GCCGGTTTCGGGCACGGCGAGCTGGTTGGCGGACGACGACTTCGGCCGGCGGCTGGCCGAGGGGGTGTATTTCTGCCGGTTGGTGACGGAGGCCGGTTCGTCGGTGCGGAAGGTGCTGGTCGCGGAGTAACGGCCGGCTCGTGATTCGGTCCGGGCAGGGGCGACCCTGCCCGGGCTCTTTTCCGGGGCGGGGAGGAGTCCGGACGCACGGCACGAAGAAGCGGGCACAGGAGCATACTGAGCGGCCGGCGTCGGAAGACGTCGTGCGCCGATGAGCGCGACCGGGTGACCGGCAGCGGTCCGAACCAGGGCCGGGACGTGACAGGAGCAGGGCGGGAGGCAGGTCGGCGGCTGCCACGAGCCGTCATTGATGACCGGGGTGGCGCGACCCGGCTGAGGCCCGGCTCAGTTAAGTTGTTGATGGTATTGGCGTTAGGTCGAGCCGGTCCGGGTGCCGGGCCGGGCGGACTTGACTTGCCGAAAATAGCCGGATAATTGTTGAATGCAGAGTCCGCCTTTCGGCGGTCTGTCCCCGGCGCGGTCCGGGTCGCGGCCTGTCCGGCGGGCCGGGGGCCGGCGCGCGGCCGGGCTGGTGCTGTTGTCGCTGGCCTGTTTCGTGCCCCGGACCCAGCCGACCCAGCCCGTGCTGGCGGTGCCGCCGCCGGACTGGCTGTTCGAGCCTTCCGGCCCGCCGCCGCCGACCCCGGAGGCGCGCTACCTCGGCAAGTTCAAGGTGACGTTCTACTGGGTGGTCGAGGAGAAGGACTACCCGGCGGGACGGGCCGAGGCGCTCTATGATGCGCGCGGGAACCTCGTCGGCCGGTTTTCGAGCCGGTTCGTGCAGGATTTCAAGCGCGAGGCCGCGGCCCGGCTCCGGGACGGCCGGTGCATCAGCTACCTGAAGAAGGCGAACCGGGTCGCGGTCGGGGAGAACTTCCTGGGCTACGCGGGCTATCACCTGACCGAGCTCAAGTCGATCGCGGTGGACCCGCGGGTCATCCCGATGGGCGCGCGGGTGTACATCCCGGCGGTCGACCGGGTGGTCGTGAACGGCCGGCCGCTGACCGGCATCTTCTACGCCCACGACATCGGGAGCGCGGTCCAGGGCAAGCACATCGACATCTTCGTCGGCAGGCGCGAGAACGCGGCCGCGTTCGCGTCAGCGGGGGTGCGGAGCCTGGGTAGCGTCGACCTGTACGTTCTCGAATAGCAGCCGCTTGCGGCGGTCGGGAAAGGCCGCCGCCGCGTCGGCGAGTATCCGCTCGACGCTGTCGAACCACCATTCCCGGTAGAGCTGGCGCAGGGTCGTCACCCGCGCGCCGCCGGCGTCGAGCCACTCGAGGAGCCGGGTGAAGTCCTCGAGCGGCCACTGGGTGAAGTACCGGGGTTCCTCGACGACCTGGTGGAGGAGGAGGATGGTGACGCGCCGGGCGCGGATGGCCTGCTTGATGTCTTCGAGCCCGGTCTCGAGGCGGAGCTCGACAATCGGCAGGCGCCAGGGGTCGTGGTGGAAGTCGACCCGGCCGGGGCGGACCGCGCGGCCGAGCCGGTAGCCGGCGGCCCGGACCTGGCGGACGACCCGGTCGTTGAGGTCGCCGTAGGGGTAGACGAAGGTGATGACTTCCCCGCCGAAGAGCGATTCGAGCAGGACCTTCGAGCCGCGGATTTCCCGCCAGGCGGCCGCGCTGTCGAGCCGGGTCAGGTAGGCGTGGGACAGGCTGTGGCTGGCGACCTCGATGCCGCAGGAGTCGATGAGCTCGCGGATTTCCGAGCGGCGCATGTAGCCGGCCGAGGGCTCGTAGCGGGGGGTGCCGCCGCGCAGGTAGTCGCCGATGACGCCGAGGGTCAGCGGCACCCGGTAGCGGCGGAGCAGGGGGTAGATGTTGGCGTAGACCGAGTGGTAGCCGTCGTCGACCGAGAAGATGATGGTGCGGCCGGCGAGCTCGCCCGCGGCCGCCGGCCGGGGAAGCCGGCCGAGCGTCGAGCCGGCGTGCGGGACCGCGGTCGAGGCCGCGAGCAGGCAGGCAAGGAAGGAAGTGAACAGCACTTGTCCAGATTCTACCGGCGCGGCCGGGATTGACAAGGAATCCGGCGCACGGCAAACTCTGCCTGAGGCATGAGAGTCGCGCTGGCACAATTGAACCCGACGGTCGGCGATTTCGCCGGCAACCTGCGCCTGCTCGAACTGGCGCTGGAGCGGGTCGCCCCGGAGCGGCCGGACCTGGTCGCGTTCCCGGAGCTGTTCCTTTCCGGCTACCCGCCGCTCGACCTGCTCGAGCGGTCGTGGTTCATCGACCGTTGCGAGGCCGCGCTGGGCCGGGTGGTCGAGCTCTCAAGCCGGCTGGCCGGGACCGGGATACTGGTCGGGGCGCCGGTGCGGAGCGGGCTGGCCGCGGGCAAGGGGCTTCACAACGCCGCGGTGCTGTGCGCGGGCGGGCGGGAGGTCGCCCGCCAGCCGAAGTCGCTCCTGCCGACCTACGACGTCTTCGACGAACTGCGCTACTTCGACCCGGCCCGGCAGGCCCGGAAGGCCCGGCTCGACGACCTGAACCTCGGCCTGACCGTCTGCGAGGACGCCTGGAGCGGGCCGGATGCCGAGGAGCCCCGGGCGTACGAGTTCGACCCGGTCGAGGCGCTGGCCCGGTCCGGGGCGGACATCATCCTGAACATCGCGGCCTCGCCGTTCTCGGCCGGGCGGGAGCGGGTCCGCTGGCGGCTGATGGCCGGCCACGCCCGCCGGTTCAAGCTGCCGTTCGTCTTCGTGAACCAGGTCGGCGGCAACGACGAGCTGGTGTTCGACGGCCGGAGCCTGGTGCTGGACCGGGAGGGCAACGTCATCCGGGTCCTCGCCGCGTTCGAGGAGGAGGTCGCGGTCGCGGACACCGACGCGGCGGGCGGGAACAGCTACCGGCCGGGGGACGAGCTCGAGACGGTGCGGACCGCGCTGGTGCTCGGCGTCCGGGACTACTTCCGGAAGTGCGGGGTGCGGCAGGCGGTGGTCGGGCTTTCGGGCGGGGTGGACTCGGCGGTGGTCGCGGCGCTGGCGGTCGAGGCGCTGGGCGCGGAGAACGTGCTCGGCGTGACGATGCCGTCGCGGTTCTCGTCGCGGGGCAGTACCCGGGACGCGGCGGCGCTGGCCGCGAACCTCGGCATCGAGCTGAAGCGGATTCCGATCCGCCGGCTCCACGACGGCTACCTGACCGCGCTCCGGGCCGAGCTCGCCGGCCGGGAGCCGGACGCGACCGAGGAGAACATCCAGGCCCGGATCCGGGGCAACATCCTGATGGCGCTCGCCAACCGGGACGGCCGGCTGGCGCTGGCGACCGGGAACAAGAGCGAGCTCGCGGTTGGCTACTGCACGCTCTACGGCGACATGAGCGGCGGGCTGGCGCCGCTCGCCGACGTGCCGAAGACGATGGTCCGGGAGCTGGCCCGGCTGCTCAACCGGGAGCGGCCGGTCATCCCGGCCGCGACGATAAAGAAGCCGCCGTCGGCCGAGCTCCGGCCGAACCAGCTCGACCAGGATACCCTGCCGCCCTACGAGCTGCTCGACCCGATTCTCGAGCGGCTGGTCGAGGACGGGATGCCGGCCGAGGCGGTCGCGGCCGCGGGGTTCGACCGCGCGACGGTGGACTGGGTCTGGCGCGCGGTTGACCACAGCGAGCACAAGCGCCGCCAGGCCGCGCCCGGCATCCGGGTCACGTCGAAGGCGTTCGGCACCGGGCGGCGGATGCCGATCGCGGCCGCGAAGGGCTGCTAGCCGGCCCGGTCAGTCCTCACCACTCAACATCCGGTGGAGCTCGACGACCGCGGCGATGTCCGGCCGCAGGCGGCGGGCGCGCGCGGCGAGGCGGACCGCGCCGGCGGTGTCGCCCCGGGCGGCGGTGAGGATGGCCTGGTTGAAGAGCGCGGGGATGAAGTCCGGGTTGAGCCCGAGCGCGCGGCCGTAGCTGGCGGCGGCGGCGGCGCTGTCGCCGCGGGCGGTGAGGATGGTGCCGAGCCGGTTGTGGTGCTCGGGCCGGCCGGGTTCGATGGCGATGACCGTCGCGAGGCAGCGGGCGGCCGAGTCGGGCAGGCCGCGGCGCTCGAACCGGTCCGCGAAGACGAGCCAGCCCGGGACGAAGCCGGGCGCGCGCTCGAGCAGGCGGCGGAGCTCGTCGTCGGCGCGGTCCGGGTAGCCGACCGCGTCGAGCGCGACCGAGCGGTTGAGCAGGAGGCCGGGGGTCGCCGAGTCGGCGGCGAGGGCGCGGTTGAGGTAGGCGAGCGCGCTGTCGGGCCGGCCGGCGGCGAGGAAGGCGAGGCCGAGGTTGTTGAGCACCTGCTGGGAGTTGGGGCGGAGCTCGTTGGCGATGCGGAAGTGGTGGACCGACTGGCGGTGGTCGCCGAGCCGGCTCTGGAGGATGCCGACGTTGATGTGGGCGCGGAGGTGGCCCTGGTCGCGGGAGAGCGCCTGGTAGTAGAGCTTGAGCGCGGAGTCGGGGTCGGCCGGGGCGACGACGTTGGCGAGGTTGGCGTAGGGGCTGGGGGCTTCGGGCGCCTCGCGGACCATCGTCGAGTAGAGCCGGAGCTCGTCGCGCCAGATGCGCGAGCGCAGGACGGTGTCGAGCCCGTTCGCGGCGATGAAGGCGAGGAGCAGGACGACCGCCGCCGCGCGCACGCGCGGCTGTTCGGGCAGGCCGCGCGAGGCGAGGGTGGCGAGGATGACGACGAGCCCGGCCGAGGGCAGGTAGAGCAGGCGCTCGGCGGCCTGGGGCCCGAGCGGGACCAGGTTGAGGACCGGGAGCAGGAAGGCGATGGTCCAGAGGTAGCCGACGAGGACGACCCAGTAGCGGCGGCGGGCGGCGAGGAGCGGCATCGTGACCAGGAACAGGAGCGCCGATATCGCGAACGGGGTGAGCTGGGCGAAGGCCGGGTTGGCCGGGTACTTGGCGCGGTGGCGGAAGGGCCAGATGAACAGCCGGAGGTAGAGGCCGAGGTCGTTGAGCAGTTCGTTGAGCCGGCCGAGCGGGCCGGGTCCGGGCGCGGCGGGGATGAGCGGGCCGACCGCGCCGGCGCGGAGGACGAGCCAGCCGGCGAGGACGACGAGGCAGGCGCCGGTGACGAGCCAGTGCCGCCGGGAGTAGGCGGTGCGGGTGAGGAGCGGCGCGAGCGCGACGAGCGCGGGGAACAGCACGGCGGTCTCCTTGCTCATCAGCGCGAGCAGGTAGCCGACCGGCACGAGCGCGTACCAGCCGGGCTGGCGCTTGCGCAGCGCGCGGAGGAGCCCGAAGGTGGCGAGGCCGATGAAGAGGGCGAGGAGGATGTCGGTGCGGCCGGAGATGAAGGCGACCGACTCGACGTGGCCGGAGTGGGCGGCGAAGAGCAGGCCGGCGACGCCGGCCCAGACCGCGGAGCCGAGCAGTTCCCAGACGATGAGCGCGATGAGGACCGCGACGAGCGCGTTGAGGATGGTGTTGACGAGGTGGAACCAGCCCGGGTTGACGCCGGCGAGCTTGAGGTCGGCCCAGAACGACAGCGACGAGAGCGGCCGGTAGTAGCTCGCGGCCGGGCCCTCGGGCGGGTCGGCGGCGCCGTGCCAGAAGCCCCGGCCGAGGAAGTCGAGCGGGCCGGCCCGGGCGAGCGACGGGTTCTGGGTGATGAGCGAGACGTCGTCCCAGACGAAGCCGTACTCGATGGTCGGCAGGTAGAGCCCGACCGCGACGAGGGCGACCGCGGTCGCGACCAGCACGAGGCCGGCCGGCGTCTTCAGGAACTGCCGAAAGGGGGTCTCAGCCAACGCCTGAGTTTGGCCGGGCCGGGCGCGGTGTCAAGCCTGTCCGCGCGTCGCACGCAGGCGGGCCGGGCCGCGCGGCGGGGCGTTCCAGTCGGCGATGTCGCCGAGCGGCCGGCGTCGGGCCGGGCCCGGCTTCCAGCCGGCGGCCGGGTAGCCGACGGCGATGAGGCAGACCGGGCGCAGGCCCCGGCCGAGTCCGAGGTGGCGGCGGAGCGCGCGGGCGTCGTACCAGCCGACCCAGCAGGTGCCGAGGCCCTGCTCGGCCGCGGCGAGGACGAAATGCTCGCCGGCAATCGCGGCGTCGATGAGCTGGAACGGGGTGCCCTGGACGCCGCCGCCGACGCGGTTGATGAGCAGGTTCTCGCGGACGGCAAGCACGACGAGCACGGGCGCGTGGGCCATTCGCCGGGAGGTACGGTAGATGCCGGAGAAGGCGGCGTCGGCGAGCGCGGCCTTGGCCGCCGGGTCGTCGAAGACGATGAAGCGCCAAGGCTGGTCGTTGTCGGCCGACGGCGCGAGCCGGGCGGCCTCGAGGCAATACGCGAGCTTCTCGCGCTCGACCGGCCCTTCGCTGAACCGGCGGACCGAGCGCCGGGCGCGGCAGAGCTCGAGGAAGCGGCCCTCGTCCATATGTCAGGGAACCAGTCCGGGCAGGATGTCGTCGGGCCGGCCTTCGAGCCGGAAGTCGGCGATGGACTCGAGCCCGGTCGGGCGCGGGTTCACGGTGACGACAAGCGCGCCCTGCTCGTGGGCCTCGTGGGCCCACTGGACAACGTGGCCGAAGGACGCCTCGGCGCCGACGATGAGCAGGACGTTGGAGCGGGCCTCGAGCAGGTGGGCGCGAACCGCCTCGAGCGGGCCGGGCGGGAGCCGCTCGCCGTACCAGACCACGTCGGGCCTGAGGTCGTTGCCGCACGGGCAGGTCGGCGGCAGTTCGAGGAGCGGGACCTGGCGATTCTCGTCGGTGAAGCCGTCGCGCTCGCAGCGGACCCGCCAGATCGAGCCGTGGACGTGGACGACCTGTCTCGAGCCGGCGCGCTCGTGGAAGTCGTCGACGTTCCGGGTGACGATGAAGACGTCCTTGCCCGCGGCCTCGAGCCGGGCCAGCGCGAGGTGGGCCGGGCCGGGCTCGGCGCCGGCGATTTCCCGGCGCCGCTCGTCGTACCACTGCCAGACCCTGACCGGGTCGGCCCGGAACGCCTCGGGCGTGGCAAGCTCCGGCGGGTCGGCCGCGCGTCGGAGATCCTCGTCGCCGCGGAAGGTCAGGATGCCGGGGCCGGTGATTGCCATCACCCCGTCCGAGCGGGCGATGCGGCGCCGCACCCCGGCGAGCAGAGTTCCGCCCGGCGCCACGCGCCGGGAGTCCGTTCCGGAATCCTGATGGCGTCCTTCTCCCCCCCGCGCCGAAGGCGCGGTTTCCCGGCGGCCAGGCCGCCGGGCGCTCACGCCGGCTCCCGGAGCAGGCGGACCCGTTCGATGACGAGCGCGCGAACCGCGTCCCGGCCCGGGCCAAGGTAGCGGCGTGGGTCGAACTCGCCCGGTCGGGCGAGGATGCTCGAGCGCACCGCGGCGAGGAACGCGAGCCTCAGGTCGGTATCGACGTTGACTTTCCGGACGCCGGCGCGGATGGCGGCGCGGAGCTGGTCTTCGGGTACGCCCTTCGCGCCGGTGACCTCGACCCCGGCCGCGCGGCAGGCCTCGAGCACGGCGGGCGGCACGTTCGAGGCGCCGTGAAGGACGAGCGGGAGGCCGCCGGTCGCGGCGCGGACGCGGTCGAGCCGGGCGATGTCGAGCCTCGGTTCGCCCTTGAACTTGAACGCGCCGTGGGCGGTGCCGACCGCGGGCGCGAGCGAATCGATGCCGGTGCGGCGAACGAAATCCGCGGCCTGGTCCGGGTCGACCAGCACCGCGTCGCGCTCCTCGACCCGGACCGAGTCCTCGATGCCGACGAGCCGGCCGAGCTCGGCCTCGACCGAGACGCCCCGGGGTCGGGCGAGGTTCGTGACCGCGGCGGTCTTCGCGACGTTTTCCTCGAACGGCAGGTCCGAGGCGTCAATCATCACCGAGGTCCAGCCGGCCTCGATGCAGGCCCGGATGAGCTCGAGGTCGCGGCCGTGGTCGAGGTGGAGGCAGAGCGGGACCGGGCAGCGCGCGGCCGCGGCCCGCGCCAGCGCGACGAGGTTGTCGAGGCCGGCGTACTTCACCGCGCCCTCGCTGGTCGCGAGGAAGACCGGGGTGCGGGTCGTGCCGGCCGCGTCGACGATGGCCTGGAGGAATTCGAGGTTCGAGAAGTTGAACGCGCCGAGCGCGTGACCGCCGGCCGCCGCGGCGTCGAGCAGCTCGCGGCCCGGGACCAGCTTCACGCCGCGACCTCGGTGACCGTTATCCCGGGCAGCAGCCGGGCGATGTCCCGGCGGCAGCAGATGCCGGTGCCCGGGGTCATCGTCGCGGCGGTCCCGGCCGCGACCGCCCGGCGCAGGCGGTCGGCCGGGCTCTCCTTCATCAGCAGGCCGGCGACGAAGCCGGCGACCGCGCAGTCACCGGCGCCGACCGTGCTCGCGACCTCGACCTTCGGCGGCCGGGCGTGCAGGGCACGCTTCGACTCGACGAGCAGGATGCCGTCCGCGCCGAGCGAGACGAGGACGGTGGCGACCTCCTTCTCGAGGGTCCGGCAGAAGCGGACCATCGCCGGGATGTCGGCGAGCGCGGTCCCCGCGAGCTCGGCAAGCTCGTCGCGGTTGGGCTTGATGATGCGGGGCCGGGCTCGGATGCCGGAGCGCAGCGCCTCGCCGGAGGCGTCGAGGACGGTCGTGAAGCCCCGGTCGTTGCCGACCGAGATGATGCGACGGTAGACCGCCGGGGTCAGCCCGGGGGGAAGGGACCCGGACACGACCAGGAAGCTGCCGCCGGCGATGCCCTCGAGGTGGTCGATGAAGCTCATCAACTCGACCGGCTGGACCTCCGGGCCCCGGGCGAGCAGGGCGGTCTCGGCGCCGGACTCGTCGTGAATGACGACGTTGGTGCGGATTTCGCCGGCGATGCGCGTGAAGTCGCAGGCCACGCCCTCGTTAAGGAGCCGGCCCTCGAACTCCTTGCCGTCGAACCCGCCGACGAGGCCGAGGGCGACGGTCGGCACGCCCATCTCGACCAGCGCGCGCGAGACGTCGATGCCCTTGCCGCCGGCGTAGCGGGCCTCGCGGCGGATCCGGTTCGACCCGCCCAGGGCCAGGCTGTCGACGAACAACGTCCGGTCGAGCGCGGGATTGAGGGTGACGGTGTAGACCATCGCCCGGCCATTCTAGGACCGTCCCCCGGGAAGTCAATCGACGGGCTTGACAGCCGGGCCGGCCGGCGCTAGAGTTAGGCATGGCTAACAAAAAGGCTGTCGACCGCGCCGGCGGGCCTGCCCGCGCGTTGCGCGCCGGCGGGCTGGGCGCGAGCGCCGAGGACTACCTCGAGGCGATCCACCTTGCCGGTCGAAGCGGGCGGAGCGTCCGGGTCACCGGTCTCGCCGCTCGGCTGGGGGTCAGCAAGCCGTCGGTCGTCAGCGCGCTCGTCGGGCTCGAGCGGCGCGGGCTGGTGCGGCACGAGCGCTATGGGGCGGTCGAGCTGACCGCGCGCGGGGCGCGGGCCGCGGAACGGGTCTACCGGCGGCACCGGGTGCTGGAGGAATTTCTTGGCGAAGTGCTCGGCGTCGGCAAGGCGACGGCCGCGACCGACGCCTGCGCGATCGAGCACGTCCTGAGCGCGGAAACGACCCGGCGGCTCGAGCGGCTGGTCGAGTTCGTCCGGGGCGAGCGCGGGGCAGAGCTGCGGGCGCGGGCCGGGAAGGGCGGGCGCGATGCACGGTGACGTCCTGCTGGCGCTGGCGATCTCGGCCGGGGCGGCGCTGGCGACCACGGTCGGCAGCTTCATCGCGATGCTCTTCCGCCGGCCCGGCCCGAAGGTGATGGCGTTCATGCTCGGGTTCGCGGCCGGGGTGATGATGTTCGTGAGTTTCGCCGAGCTGCTGCGGGAGTCGGTCGGCCTGCTTGGTTTCGCGCCGGCGGTCCTGGCCTTCTTCGGCGGGCTCGGGTTGATGTTCGTCGTTGACCTCGTCGTTCCGCACCTGTTCATCAGCGAGCACATCGGCGGGGTCGACCACTGCGCCGAGCCCGGCCCGAACCCGGCAGGCCCCGGGGGACGGGGTCACGGGCACGGCCGCCGGCACCGGGGCGGCGGGGCCGGTGCCATCCCGCCCCAGCGGTTGATGCGCGCGGGAGTGCTGATTGCCATCGGCATCGGGCTGCACAACCTGCCCGAGGGGATGGCGACCTTCGCCGCGGCGGTCAAGGACCCGCGGCTCGGGCTGGCGATTGCCCTCGCGATCGCCCTGCACAACATCCCGGAGGGCATCGCGGTGGCGGCCCCGGTGTTCTGCGCGACCGGGTCGCGGCGCAAGGCGTTCCTCTGGTCGTTCGTGTCCGGGGCGGCGGAGCTGGTCGGCGCCGGGCTGGCTGCGCTGGTGTTGCTGCCGTTCCTGACCGAGACCCTGCTCGCCTACGTGCTGGCGACCGTCGCCGGCCTGATGGTCTTCATTTCCTTCGACGAGCTCATTCCCGGTTCCTACGCCTACGGCCGCGAGCACCTGAGCGTGCTCGGCATCGTCTCCGGGATGGCGCTGATGGCGCTGAGCCTGTGGCTGCTGGTGTGAGGCTTTGACTAGGTCGCGTCGGGTTCTAGAATTGCAGGTGGCGCGAATGGGTCGCGCCCGAGGTCAGACAAACCGCAGGAGCGTGGTGATGATGAAGAGACCGGCCCTCCTGTCCTCAGTCCTGGTCGCGCTTGCATTCGCGGCCGGGCCGGAATGGCTGGCGTACGTGGAGTACGGGCCAGGCAGAGACGTGGCCGCGGTCGACGCGGCCGACGTGACCGTCGTGTTCGAGCTCGAGGCGGGGTGCCTGGTGACGGCCGACGAGGCCGAGCTCGCCGCGCTGGCCCGGAGCTTCGAGTGCAGGCGGCTCGACCGGGACCCGGACGGCAAGCACTACATGTACGCGACGACCCTGCGCGGGCCGCTGCCGTCGCTGGCGGGCCGCGGTGAAGTGCTGTACCTCGACGCCCGGGGCGCAGTGCTCCTGACCGACTCCGCCCGGGCCGCGGGGCTGGACGGGCTGGGAGTCGAGCTGGCGCGGATACACCTTCGGCCGAGGAAGTCAGATTGCAGATTGCAGATTGCAGAATGCAGAATGCAGAATGAGGGAAGGGCCCTGCCCGCGGTGAGCGACAGCCTGGTATGGGGCCTGGTCGGGCTGGTCTCGCAGGACTCGGTCGAGGCCTCGATCCGGCGAATGCAGGGCTTCCGGACCCGCTACTCGACGACCGACTCCTGCCGTGCGGCGATGGCGTGGATTCGCGGCCGGCTGGAGTCGTACGGCTGTGACACCGTGTTCGAGTTCCCGTTCCGGAACGGCTTTGCGCCGAACGTCATCGGCGTCCGCTACGGGACCTCGAGCCCCCAGCGCATCTACGGCGTCTGCGGCCACGCCGACGCGACTTCCGAGGAGCAGAACCGGCTGACCCACGCGCCCGGCTCGGACGACAACGCCTCGGGCACGACCGCGGTCCTCGAGGCGGCCCGCGTCTTCCAGGACGTCGAGTTCGAGAATACCGTGTACTTCATGGCATTCGCCGGCGAGGAGCAGGGGCTCTATGGTTCGGACAGCTTCGCGGAGTTCTGCTACCGCCGCGGCGACTCGATCAAGGCCGTGCTCAACTTCGACATGATCTCATACGGCCGGGAGAACCGCGACTCGCTCGATGTCATCGGCAAGACCGCCAACCCGCCCTGCGGCTGGCTGGTCGATTTCTACATCGCCCAGGCCGATACGTTCACGGACCTGAAGACGAGGCGGCGCGTGCTGAGCTACGTCTCGCCGAACTCCGACCACTACCCGTTCCTGGCAAGGGGCTACCCGGCCCTGATGGGCATCGAGCGTGACTTCACGCCGGCCTATCACACCACCGGGGATACCGTCGGGCCGCTCTACTTCGTGAACTGCGGAACGAACAACCTGCCGCTGGCGACCGACGCGACGAGAGCGGCGGTGGCGACGGTCGCCAAGCTGGCGGGCGCGACGGTCCCGACCGGGCTCGCTGAGATCCCGGCGCGGCCTGCCCGCGCGTTGCGCGCAGGCGGGCCCCGGGCGGCCGGGCTGGCCTCGGTCCGGCCGAGCATCGGCACGGGCGGCTTCCGGCTGAAGCTGACGGCCCCGGCCCGGCACGGGAGCCGGCTCCGGGTCTACGGCGCGACCGGGCGGCTGGTGCGGAGCCTGGATGTCGCGGGCAGGACCGAGGCCGGCTGGGACGGGCTCGATGAGTCCGGCCGGCGGGCGAGCGCGGGCAGTTACCTGTTCCGGCTGGTCGACGGCCGGCGGGCGACGACGCTCCGGGCGGTGCTGACCGGCCGCAGTGGGTCCTGAGTGCCCGTGGCGCGCCGCCGAGCCGTGAGCAGGTTTTGGAGGTTTGCAGGAGCACAGGCTTCGCCTTTCCGTTTCGTCCTGGCCCTGGCGGTCGCGGCCGGGACCGCGGTCGGCCTCGCCCCGATGGCCGGCGACGAGGTCGTCTTCGACGGGCCGGCGAGGCTCTCGGGCGGGGCGTGGTCGCACGAGTTCTCGCTCGTCGACGCCCGGCCGGCCGGGCTGTACCTCGCGCTCGCCGGCGTCGAGTCGTTCGAGGTCCGGCTCAATGACTCGCTCGTCGCCACCGTCGAGCCCGGGCCGGTCGCGCGGACGCTGGTTCGCGCGCTGGATTTCTCGGACCGGGTCGGCCTGCTCCGGCCGAACGGCAATCGGCTGACGCTCTTCACCGATGCCCCTGCCGACAGCTTTGACGCAAGGCTCTGGGCGAGTCCGAACTCGTGGTTCCTCGGCTCGAGCCACACGCACACCGTGTACTCGGATGGCGCCCTGACCGTCCATGAACTGCTGGCGCGGGCGGCCGCGGCGGACGGGCGCTTCCTCGGCATTACCGACCACAACACGCTCGACCAGTGCTACGACACCGCGTTCCACGCGGTTGGCCTGCTCGAGCCGATCCGCGGGACCGAGTGGACGAGCGACTCCGGGCACGCCAACCTGCTCGGGCTCGCCGGGCCGGCCGCGGTCGCGGTCCGGTCGGTCCCGGAGATGATTGACGACGCAAGCTACCGCGGCGCCGTCGTCCACATCAATCATCCCCGCGCGTGGGACTGGCGGTGGCACCGCTACCCGCTGCTCGACCCGGGGATTGACGGGATCGAGCTGATGAACGGCCGGACCGGGTTCGCCGAGAACGAGGAACTGGCGGTGGAATGGTGGCACGACCTGCTCGTGGCCGGGCACGCCATCGCCGGCATCGGGAGTTCCGACTTCCACGGCGACAACCAGCACGAGCGGCCGCTCGTGCCCTGCTCGCGGGTCCGGGCATCGTCGACCCACCCGGATACGCTGTTGCGAGCGTTCAAGCTCGGCCGCGTGATGGCCTGTGACCGGCCGGATGGAAGCCGGGTGTACCTCTACGCCGACACGAGCGGCAAGGGGTACTGGAACCTCGCGATGGGCGATTTTGTCCGGGTCAGCGCGGGCGCGCGGCCGGTCCGGTTCCGGGTCGAGGCCGAGAGCGTCAGCCCCAATGAGGAGTTGCGGGTGCTGACCCGGCACGGCGAGTTGTTCCGGTGGCGATTTTCCGCGCCGGGCGATTTCAGCCACGAGTGGAGCAGCCTCGTCTGTTCCTGGGACTCCGGCTTCGTGCGGGCGGAGCTCGTGCGGGCGAACGGCCGCTTCGGGGTCATTACCAACCCGGTCTATGTCAACTACCCGGGCTACGAGTTCGGGCCGGTCGAGCTCGTCTCAAGCGTCGCGGTCGTGCTCGACCGGCAGGGCGGGACCGGCGCGGTGCGGCTCGACGTCAAGGTCGAGAACCGCGGGAGCGTGAGCCCGTACCGGTTCGGGGTGGTGGTCGCGCTTGACACCGCGGTCTGGGACGTGCTGGCGGTTCAGCCCCAGCGACCGGGCCCGGGCGCGGCCCGGCGGACGAAGCTCGGCGGATACCACCTGCTCGAGTGGCTGGGCGGCTGGGAGCGCGGCTGGCGCCTGCGGCCGGGAGAGAGCGCCGGGTTCTGGGCCGGCCTGCGGGTGAGGCAGCCGGGCATCCACTCGGTGCTCTACCGTTCGTGGGCGGACGACCGGCTGTTCGAGGTGGCGGTTGACCCGGATACCGGTCTGCCCGGGCCGGGCCACCGCCCCTGGCGGCGGCAGGCGGTCAGCGCGGATTTCCTCGACGCGCGCAGCCTGGACCCGGGGCCGCGCTCGGCGCCGGAGCTCTCCGCCTCGGCGGTGAGCGTGTTCGAGGGACGGGCGAAGCTGACGGTTGACCTCCCGGCGGGCTCGCCGCCGCTCGAGGCCAGGGTGCTCGACGTCGGGGGCCGCTCGCACCTCGCGCGGAGGCTGGACGTGGCGCCCGGGGCCGGCCAGCCGGTGAGCTTCGACCTGGTCGGCTGTCGGGGCGCGCGCCTGGCGCCCGGGCTGTACTTCCTGCATCTGCGCTCGGGCAGCCGTTTGGTCACGCGCCGGCTGTCCGTCGTCGAGTGAGCCTTGCCTGGGGACGTGACCGGCGCGGCGAGGGTTTGCCGGAGCACGGGCTCCGCCTTTCGAAGAGCGGTTGACGCGATGGCGGTCGGCATCGGGAGCCTCGGGTAGCGTGCCGGGCTGTCGCTCTCGTGCTTCGAGGCCGACGGCGGTCATCCTGCTTGCCGCGGCCGGCGCCGGGGCCGTCGTCGGCGTCTGCGCCCGCTCCCGGCCGCCGGCCGCGAGCGCGGTCGAGGCGGCGGCGCCGGTGGAGAGCGTGCCGGTCCTGCCTGCGGGCAGCTTCTCCGGCCGGGTGGTCGGGCCGGGCGAGAACCTGGCGCAGGTGCTCGCCGCGCTTGACCTATCGCCCGAGGACGCGCGGGCGGCGGTGGCGGCGCTGGGCCGGGTCGACTTCGACTTCCAGCGGATGTTGCCGGGGGATTCGGTCACGGTCGAGTATGCAGGAGCACAGGCTTCGCCTCTTGCGGGCTCGCGGCCTGCCCGCCTGCGCTATGACGTCGACCTCGCAACCAGCTTCGAGGTCCGCTTCGGGCCGGACACCGCCGAGGCGTGCCGGGTGATGGCGCCGGTCGAGACCACCGCGGTCGCGCTGGTCGGGATCGTCCGCGTTTCGCTCTGGCAGTCGCTGCTCGACGCGGGCGCCGACGACCGGCTCGCCGCGTCGTACACGAGCATCCTCCGGCACCGCCTGCCGCGCCTGCGCGATATGCATCCCGGCGACTCATTCGCGGTCGTGGTCGAGCGGCTGGCGGTCGGCGACAGCTTTTACGGCTTCGGCCGGATTCACGCCCTGGGCTACGTCGGCGTGGTCGAGGCCTGGGGGTTTCACCATTCCCCCGGCGGCCCGGCCGCCGGGAAGCCACGCCTGCGGCGCGGGGCAGATGAGGGGTTCCTTCCGGATTCCGGGACGGACTCCCGGCGCGGAGCGCCGGGCGGGTTGACCTTCTACTGCGACGCGGACGGCCGCTCGCTCGGCCCGGTGCTGAGCTACCCGCCGGTTGTCGGCGCGCGGCGGACCTCCGACTTCGGGCCGAGGCTGCACCCGGTCGTGCGCCGCCGGATCCAGCACAACGGCCTTGACTACGAGGCATCCCATGGGACGCCGGTGCGAGCGGTCGAGGCCGGCGCGGTCTGCCGGGCGGGCTGGCGGAGCGGGTACGGTCGGACGGTCGAGGTCGAGCACGCCACGGCCGGGCTCGTCACCCGGTACTCGCACCTGAGCCGATACGCCGAGGGCATCAAGCCCGGCGCGGCGGTGGGCCGGGGAGACCTCGTCGGGTACGTCGGCTCGACCGGGCTCTCGTCAGGCGCGCACCTCGACTTCGGCACGCTCCGGGACGGCCGTCACGTCGACCCGCTCGAGGCCCTGCCGAGCAGGGTCGAGGAGGTCGGTCCAGCCGAGTGGCCGGAATTCGAGCGCTTCCGGGATTCCTGCCGGGCGATAATCAGCCGGGTGGCCGCTGCGGCCGCCGGGAAGCCGCGCCCACGGCGCGGGGCAGATGAGGTGTTCCTTCCCGATTCCGGAACGGACTCCCGGCGCGGTGCGCCGGGTGGCCGCGGTTGAACCGGCCGTGGCCGCGGCTAGAATTCCGCCAGTATGTGGAGAATAGTCGCCGCTCGCCGGCCCGGCCCGACGGCCAGCGGGATGACGGCCGGCAGGCCGGGCCCGGGCGCGGAGCGTTAGTTGCGGGCGGCCGGACCCGCACCGGGGTCGAGGCCGACCCGCCTGCGCGCAACGCGCGGGCAGACAGCCGGTCGGCGGGGCCTGCCGTCACCGGCAATCATCGCGCTTGCGCTGCTGCTCGCGGCCGGCGCGGTCCTGATGGTCCTGCGGCTCGCGCCCAGGCGCAACCGGGTTCCCTGCGGGCCGGACCTGCCCTGCCCGGAGTCGCTCTACGTCGGCGGCGACGCGATGCGCGAGCGCGAGCTGTTCCACACGATGCTCCGGCGGCTGGGAGTGGCGCCGGCGCGGGTCGAGCAGGCCGCGGCGGCCCTGCGGCTGACCGACTTCAACTTCCGGACCCTCCGGCCCGGGGATTCGGTGACGCTGTTCTGCCGCGGGCTCGAACTCGAGGCGCTGAACTGGCACAAGGACGCCGCGACCAGCTACCGGGTCAGGTTTGACTCGACGGGCGCGGCCGCGGCGCGGTTCGATGCGCCGGTCGACACCGTCCGCGCGGTTGTCGCCGGCACGGTCAGGACGTCAATCTGGCATTCGCTGGTCGGCCTCGGCGAGGGCCCCTGGCTGGTGATGGCGTTCACCGACATCCTGCGCTACGACATCGACTTCTTCACCGAGTCCAACGACGGCGACACTTTCGAGATCGTCGTCGACAAGTTCCTCGTTGACTCGGCCTTCTACAAGTACGGCCGGGTCCACGCGGCCCGCTACCGCGGCCGGAACCGCGACTACTGGGGCTTCTACTTCAGGGATGCGCGGGGACACTGGGACTACTACAACGAGAAGGGCCAGTCGCTCCGCAAGACCATCCTGCGCTCGCCGCTCGAGTTCCGCAAGGTGACGTCGCACTTCGGGATGAGGTTCCACCCGATTCACCGGGTCTATCGCCAGCACCACGGCGTCGATTACGGGGCGCCTTCCGGCACCCCGGTCAGCGCGATCGCCGACGGCTCGATAGCCTTCGCCGGCTGGCGCGGCGGTTACGGCCGGCTGGTCGAGATCCGGCACGCGGGCGGGCTGTCCTCGCGCTACGGCCACCTGTCCGGTTTCGGGCCCGGGGTGAGAACCGGCGCGCGCGCTCGCCAGGGCCAGACCATCGGCTACGTCGGGATGACCGGCGACGCGACCGGCCCGCACCTGCACTTCGAGACCCGCCAGGGCGGCAAGCCGGTCAACCCCGCGAAGCTGATTCCGCCGAGGGCCGAGCCGGTGCCGGACCGCTTCCGGGCAGAGTTCAACGCGGTCCGCGACGCCTGCCGGGCCGAGGTTGAGCGGGCGCGGGCTCCCGGGGCCGCGCCGCCGGATTCTTCCGGCCGCTGACGCCGGCGTCAGCGGAACTCGAAACCCAGCTCGGCGTACCAGGACCGGCCCGGCACCGGGTAGTGCCGGACGGTTTCGTACCGTGCGTCGGCCAGGTTGCGGACGCCGGCCGAGAGCGCATACCGCGCCGGGCCGGGTTGCCAGCCGAGCGCGACCCCGGCGTCGAGCGTCCCGTAGCCGGGCATCACCTGCGGCGTCGTGTCCGGGAGCGCGGGGTCGGTCAGCCGGTCGCCCGACAGGTCGGCGGCGAGCGTCAGCCGGGCGTCGAGCCGCTGCCACTCCGCCGAGGCCCACGCCTCGGCCCTGGCGTTGAACTCGGGCCGGTAGAGCAGGCGCCGGCCGCCGGACCGGGCACGGCACCAGCCCGCGTCGCCGCTGAACCCGACGCCGCCGAGGTCGAGCGCGAGTTCGGCCTCGAGCCCGGAGATGTCCGCGCCGGCGACATTGACCGGCCGCCAGCGAAGGGAGTCGTCGGGCCGCCACTGGATGAGGTTGGTGAGCGAGTTGTGGTACCAGCCGAGGCTGGCGCGGTAAGTCGCCCGGGACCGGGCAGAGATGTCGCCGGCCGACCTGAGCCCGAGTTCGTAGCCGGTGGCCCATTCGGGTTCGAGCGCCGGGTTGCCCCGCGTCCAGGCGTCCTCTGGCCAGAACAGCTCGTTGAAGGTCGGGGCGCGAAAGGAGCGGCCGCAGGAGGCCCAGGCCGCGACCGGCAGGCCCGCCTGCGCGCCGCGCGCGGGCAGGGAACCGTGCCAGGTCACCGTCGCCCGGGGGCTGGTGACGTCGGTGGTCGCGCGGTGCGAGGCGCTGTCGGACCGGGGCGGTGTCGTCGGGCTCCGGCCCGGGAGCCGGTCCCGGCGCAGTCGCTCGACCCGCAGCGAGGGCTGGACCGCCAGGCCCTGCCAGGCAATGCGGGCCTGGCCGACGCCGGCGAAATCGGACCGGGAGGCATCGCCTACCGCGGAGCTGACCAGTTGGTCCCGGTCAAGCTCGACCGCGGCCGCGAGCGTCAGCCAGTGTTTCGGAGTCCATATCGCGTCAACCTTGCCGCCCGCAGTGGCGAGAGCGTGGGTGTCGCTTGCCGGCACGAAGGCCGCCGGGTCGCGGTAATGCTGCCAGGAGCGCCCCGCGCTCACCCGGCTGTCGAGCAGCAGCCGCTCGTCCGGCTCGAAGGTGTGCCGGAGGCTGGCTAGTCCCTGCCGGTCGTCGCGTCGGGCGGAGCTCGACGGCCAGTCGCGCGGGCCCGGCACGCCGCGCTCGGTCGAAGACCAGAGCCCGAACAGGTTGAACCTGTGGGCGGCCTCGCGCCATGAACCCTTGCCGAACACACCAAGCGACGAGCGGTCGGCGTTTGCCATCTCGCGGGCGCGGCCGGAGTCGTCGTGCCAGGTGAAGTCGTTGTCGGCGGCGTCGGCCGCGACGCCGACCAGGTAGCCGAGCGGTGCGCGGCGGTTCTCGTGCGTCGCCGCGAGGTAGCGGCGGCCGAACGCGCCGACCCCGGTGCGCAGGCTTGCGGCGAGACGCTCCGGCTCGGCGGTGATGAGGTTGACCGTCCCGCCGACCGGGCTCGAACCGTAGAGCGCGGAGCCGCCGCCGCGGGCGATTTCGGCCCGGCGGGCGACCCCGACCGGCAGGGTTGTCAGGTCGAAGGTGCCGTTCTGCGAGGAGTTGAGCCGGATGCCGTCGAGTGCGAGCAGGGTGTGTTCGATGCCGGTGCCGCGCAGCGAGAGCGAGCTGTAGTTGACGTAGTCGTTGCCGACGACACCCGGCGCGCGGCGCAGGGCCTCGGCCGGGTCGGTCGTCCCGGCGGTCTGCCGGCCGTCGAGCTCGATGATGGTGACCGGACCGGACGCCGCGATCGGCAGCGGCATCCGCCCGGCGGTGACCGTGACGTCGTCGAGCGTGATGAGCTCGGGCATCATCGGGAATTCGCGCACCGGGCCCGGGGTGACGTTCGCCCAGGTGCGCAGCCGGTAGCCGACGCGGGAGACGCGGACTGTCAGGACGCCGGCGTCGGTCTCGAAGCGGAACAGCCCTTCCTCGTCGGTCGCAAACAGGCCGACACCCGGGACTTCCACGTCGGCCGCGGCGACCGGCCGGCGGGAGCGGGCGTCGAAGACCCGGCCGATGAAGATAACCGGCGCAGTGCCGGCCGTCCCCGATTCGACCGGGAACGCAACGGCAGTGGCGCACAGGACGAAGACCGTGAGTAGTGTTCGAGCTTTGCCAGCCATGCTCTGCTCCTTTCCACGCAGGTAGAGACATCCTGGCGGCGGACAGGTCTCCTGGCTCGCGGCCCGGCAATGCCGGGTCTGCCGCCTTCCCGGCCGGGGCCAGTGGCTGGCAGAGCCGCGTCAGCGCCGACGCGGCCGCTCACAGTGGGCGGGACCGCAGCCGATTTCCACGGCTTTCCCTGTGCCCGGCATCGGGCCGGGCAACCGGTCATCCGGTCTTCCGCCGCCTTGGTGCGAGAAGGATAGCCGCGGGCAGGCGGGGGTCAAGCCTGTCCGCGCGTCGCACGCAGGCGGGCCGGGCCGGCGCGCTTGACCGCCGCTCGGCCGGACTTTACTCTCTGGCGATGGAAGCCGTCGCGCCGCGCCGGCCGGGTCCGGTCCGGGTCGCGTTCGTGTTGCTTCACATCGTGGCCGCGGGCTGGGTGCTCTCGGTCTTCGTGCGCGCGCCCGGGATGGACGCCTATGACAAGGCCCGGTTCGGGGACAGCATCCACAGCCGGGCCTGGCGGCCGTTCGTCGGCCGCGTGCTCGTGCCCTGGACCGTGCAGGGCATCCTTGCCCCGGTGCCGGCCCGGGCGAGAGAGGCGGCCGCGGAGTTCATCCGCCCGGCGCTCAGGCTCGAGTACGCCCGCGATTACCCGCTCGAGTTCGCGCTGACGGCCGCCCTGCTTCTTGGCGCGCTGGTCGGGTTCGCCCTCGCGCTCAGGCGGCTGGCCGCGGTCACGCTCGGGCTCGAGGGCTGGCGGCTCGATGTCATCCCGGTCCTCGCGCTCCTGTTCCTGCCGACGATGTTCGTCTACCACAACTACGTCTACGACCCGGCCGGTCTTCTCCTGTTCACGCTCGGCCTCGCGATGATTGCCGAGCGTCGGGAGGCGGGCTACTACGTCGCGTTCGCGCTCGCGACACTCAACAAGGAGACCTCGATACTGCTGACACTGGTCTGGCTCCTGCACCTGGGGAGAGAACTGCCGCGCGGCAAGCTGTTTTTCGGCCTGGCGGTCCAACTGCTCGGCTGGCTGGCGGTCCGCGGCGGCATCGCGCTGCTCTACCGGCACCAGCCCGGCGTCATGCTCGAGTGGTGGCACCTTTCCCAGAACCTCGCACTGCCGACCCGGATCGCACGTCAGTTGGCGACCCGGCCGCTGGGCCGGATAGTCGCCGAGCGCGGGGTCAACGCGCTGGCCCTGCCGGTCGCTGCGGCAGTCATCGCCAGCCTGCGCCGGGCGCCGGTTTTCCTCAAGCGGGCGTTCTGGATCGCCTTGCCGCTCGGCGCGACGATGCTCGTCTTCGGGTTCCTCGAGGAGTTCCGCGCGCTGTACGAGCTCTACCCGGTCGCCGTGCTCGTGCTTGCCTCCGGGGTGATGGCGGTCCTGCGCCCGCGCCGCGGCGGCGTCAGCGCGGGATGACCAGCTTCGTCGGCGAGGTCAGGCCGGCGCCGCGCGTCACGGCCAGGAAGTACACACCCGGCGCGAGCGCGGACAGGTCGTTGAGTCCGGGGCGGAGGCGGGCGGCCTGGCGACCAGCGGCGTCGACCAGCACCGCCCGGGCCGCGTCTCCCTGCCCGGTCAGCAGGAGCTCCCGGCCGACCACGGTCGCGGTCGGGGTCAGGTCTGCCTCGCCGCCCCGGGCGCTCCCGCCGATACCGGTCGCGCCCCACGAGTAGACATAGCAGCGTCCCGCGTTCTCGCCCCGGCTGTCGTGTCCGGGCGCGCCGACGACGAAGTCGACACAGCCGTCGCCGTTGACGTCGCCCAGCAGCGCGAGTGAGGAACCGAACATGTCACCGTCCGCCTCACCCTGCAGGGTCGTCACCGGGCTCGAACTCATCGGGTCGCCCCCGAGGAAGACTAAGGCGTAGCCCGGGCCGGCGGGAACGCCGAGGTCGTCGCCGTCCGCGCCGACAACGAGGTCGTCGAAGTCGTCCCGGTTCAGGTCCATCCCGCCGTCGAGCCAGGAGCCGAACCGGCGCGGGCCGCCGAGCCGGAGGTCGGGCGGCACGTTGATGTTCGCCCCGCCCCAATGGAGGTCGACGACCGCCGCGTAGGAACCGGCGAAGGCGAGGTCGTTCGTGCCGTCGCCGTTGAGGTCGCCGGCCGCGCAGACCGCGACTCCGAGCTGGCGGTTCTGCTCGTTGCCCTCCCAGTACTGGTCGAGCCCGGGGTCCGGCGGGTCGCCGCCGTGATACAGGAAGCAGCCGCCGCCGTGGAGCAGGGGGCCGGAGTGGCGGTAGTCGCCGACCAGGAGGTCGCCGCAGGAGTCGCCGGTGACGTCGCCGGGCAGCGCGACCGCGCCGCCGAAGTAGTCGCCGTTGCCGTCGCGCAGGACCAGGTCGGGGAGCGTGTCGAGAAGGACTCCGCCGAGGAACAGGTACGCCTGTTGCGCGCCGGGCGCGCCGACGAGGAGGTCGACGGCCGAGTCCTGGTTCGCGTCGCCCCGGCCGGCGATGGCCCATCCGAACCGACCGCCGGCAACCCGGCCGGTCAGGACAAGGTCCGGCACGGTGTCGGCGAGGCGCGAACCGAAGTGGATGAACACGCGGCCGGCGCCGGCGCCGCCCGAGTTGTCGCGGGGCGCGCCGATGGCAAGGTCCTCGATGCCGTCACCGTCAAGGTCGCCGACGGCGGTGACCGTGTTGCCGAACCAGGTCCCGGCAGTGCCGCGAAAGACGAGGTCCGGGACGGTGTCGAACGGGGTGCCGCCGAACCAGCAGTGAACGCGGTTCCAGCCGGGCTCGCCGACGAACACGTCGACGTGCCCATCGTCGTTGAAGTCCAGGCCGCATGCGGCCTCGCCGAACCGGCCGAGAACCTCGCGCCCATCCAGCACCGCGAGCGTCCAGACCTGGCCGGACGCGAGCGCGGCGGCGAGACCGACGCAGGCGAGCGCGCGCGACGCAAACATCAGCGGCCGGTCAGCACGACCCGGGCCGGCAGCAGGCCCTCGGCCCGGCCGAAGTAGATGCCAGCGGGCAGGCGCTGTCCCCACGCGTCGGCGCCATCCCAGGTCGCGTCCGCGGACGGGGCCAGCGCGCGGACCAGCCGCCCGGCCGCGTCGTGGATCGCGACCGCGACCGGCCGCCGGTCGGGCGCGCGGAAAACGGTCCGGCCATGACAAACGCTCGGCGTCGCGGTCAGCGCCGTCGCGGCCGGCCCGACCATTGTCACGGGCTCGGCCACGCCGGTCGGCCAATCGGCGTGCGAGCAATATGTCGCCTCGACATTGCCCGGCTCGGGGTGCATCCAGAATGCGGTCAGGTCGTTGCGGATGTGCGGGCGGTAGACCAGCCAGTCGCCCGGGAACGGGCTTGTCGGCCAGACCCTTGCGCTCGCGGACCAGGACTCGCCGCCGTCGCTGGAGGATCGATGGTAGGAATCCCACGAGCCGTCGTCGCCCCAGAGGACAATGACCCGCCCGTCACGGTCGGCAAAGACACCGTAGGCCCAGGTCGAGCCGACGACGGTGAACGGGGTCGACCAGGTTGCCCCGAGGTCATCGGACCGGGCGAACCGGACCTCGCCGTTCGACGCTCCCTGCCAGAGCAGGTAGAGCCGGTCCGAGCCGGTCGCGCGGAGCGATGGGCGGGAGCCGTCGCCGAGCTGGGCGCGGAGCGACAGGGTATCCCAGGTCGCGCCATTGTCGGTCGAACGGTTGACGACGATCCAGGAACCGGCCTGGCTGACGTGGCCGGTCGCAACCAGCAGCACGCCGCCGGGCGCGACCGCGATTGACGGGTCGTCGACGCTCACCGAGGACGGATCCCCGGGCAGGGGCGCCGGCGTTGAGAAGGTCACGCCGCCGTTTGTCGAGCGACAATGGTAACTGCGCGGACGGCTCATCCCGAATCGGCTGGCAAAGGCAAGGTCGACGACCCCGCCCGGCCGGACGACGAAGCTTTGTCCCTCCGGGGTGCCGGAAGCGGCGGCCGAGATCGAGGTCTCGAAGATGTTCCAGCTCTCGCCCCGGTCGTCGGAACGGGAGGCATACAGGTGCCGGTCGTCGGTACCCTCCGGCTTCAGCCAGTAGAAGCAGTAGAGCGTGTCGCGGAACTCCTCGAGAACCGGGCTCGTGTAGACGCAGTGAATCCAGGTCGGGTCCCAGAAGTGAATCGTGATGTCGGAAGACCAGGTGCGGTTCGTGTCGAGCGAGCGGGCGAAGTAGATGCCGCCGTCACCGGAGCCGAACCCGGTGTGGACCCAGGCGGCGTACAACTCGTTGCGCGAGCCGATCCGGCCGGCCGGCGACCCCTGCCACCACTCACTGGTCTGGTCGGCGCACCGGACCGGGTCGCTGAAGACGAGCTCGGCGGAAACCGGCGTGGCGAACACCACGGCAATCAGCGCCAGGCGAAGCATACTGCCTCCCATCGGTTCGGGCATTCCTGCTGTCCAATCCAAGCTACACCCGGCCGGGCAGGAAGTCAACACCGGCGCGGGGCGCAGCGTCCCTCGGGCCCGGCCGCGGCGGGCTTGAACCGCCCGCAGCCGGCCGTATCATCGGGCAGGAGAATTACCTGATGCGACGCGCCTCGTCAGCCTGCGTCCTATTGGTCCTGCTCGGGTTCGCGCAGGCCGGCTGGCTTCCGGAAGAACGGCTGACCGAGCGGACCGACCAGCCTGACCGTACCTGTCCCAACAACGCCCGGGCCGCGACGTTCGACCCGGCCGGCAATCTCCACGTCGTCTGGCACGGCATCTCGGCCGGGCTGAGCCAGGTCTGGTACTCGCGGCGGGATGGGCTGACCGGCGAGTGGAGCGTGGACACGGTCATCTCGACCGACACCTCCGGCGCGCAGCACGCCTGCGTCGTGGCGGACAACAGCGGCGGCATCCACGTCGCGTGGACCACCCTTGACAGCACCGCGGTTCGCTACCGGCGCCGCCCGCCGGCCGATACCTGGGACACGGTTGAAACTGCCCGCATCACTACTCTTGCAGAAACCCCGTCCATCGCCATCGGACAGGGAGATTCAGTCTTCGTGGCTTGGAGTGAGAGGACGCTCACCAACGCTGTGGATGTTCTCGTCGTTGCGCGGGGAGCCGGGGGCTGGGGAACTGCCGAGTGCCTGAGCAGTCGGACTGAGGGTCACTTCAGTCGCAGGCCGTCCGTCGCGGCGAGTGAACAGGGGCAACTGGCGGTCGCCTGGCAGTCCTATGGCGGCACCGAGCCGCTTGTTGCCTTTCGCCCTCGCGATGACACTGGCTGGGGACGCGTTGACACCCTAGCGTACGGCTTCAGCTGCAACGGACCGAGCCTGTACGTCTCACCGGCAAGTGTAGTGCATTGCGTCTGGCGGCGGGAACTGGTCCAGAGCCGTTGGGCGCTGGTCTACCGCCAGCGGCGTGGTGCTGCCTGGCTCGATACGGTCCAATTGCCCAGACCGGGTCGGAATGTCCACCCCGGTTCTGTCCTCGCCGATGGCGCAGGCAATGTCCACGCGGTCTATGCCGCGGATACGGCCAGAGCCGATACCCATCTCTACTACATCAGCGCCGACGATTCCGGCCGGAACTGGACCACGCCGACGCGTCTGGCCGGTGTGGACCGGAAGTGTGAGAACCCGACCCTGTGCGTCGGTCCGGCCGATGAACTCGCGGTTGCCTGGACCGACCACCGGCACAGCGCGAACAACCCGGACGTGTTCGTGCGCCGCACCGGTGTGGTTCGCGATGTCGCGGTGACCGAGCTGTTCGCGCCGGACACGGTCGATTCGGCGCAGTCCTTCTCCCCGGCCGTGGTTGTCGCGAACCAGGGCGAGGAGCCGGAGAGCTTCGCGGTCTGGCTGACGCTTCCCGGCGGGTACGCCGAGTCGCTGATGGTGAGCGGGCTCGCGCCGGGAGGGGGCGACACGCTCGAGTTCGCGGCGTGGCCGGCGCACGCGCGCGGTGGTCAGGCCGTCAAGTGCTCCATTCCGCCGGTCCCGGGCGATACCTGCCCGGCAAACAACGTCCTCAGCAGGGCGTTCTTCGTCCGGGTCCGGGACTTCGCGGCGGAGTCGCTTGACGTGCCGGCATCGGTGGAACGGGGCGAGACGCTTGAGGTGCGGGTCAGCATCGGCAACCGGGGGAACATGTCGGACAGCGGTCGACTCTGGCTTGAGGTACGCTCCCTCGCGGGCACGCTCCTGCACCGCGATTCGGGGTCTCTCTCGCTCGGCCCGGGCGCGTGCACGACGCTGGCGTTCCGGACCGTTCCGGTCGAGACGTCCGGGTTCGTGGCCTGCTCGACCGCCTGCGCCGGGGACATGCGGGTTGAGAACAACGTTCTGTGCGATACGTTCGTCGTGCTGCAGTCCATCAACCTGGAAATCACCGAGGTCTACCCGAGAGGAGTAGTTGATTCCGCGGTGGTGGTCCAACCCCGCGTCGTGGTGCGCAACTCCGGCTCGGCACTGGCCCGGTTCACGGCGCGGATGTGGATTGACCCGCCGGCGTATATGGACACGACTGAGGAGCATTCAGTTCCCGCGGGCGAGTCGCTGGCGGTCGGGTTCCGGGAGTGGACTCCGGGCAGGCCGGGATGGGCGCCGGTTGCCTGTTCGCTGTTTCTCCAGCCGGGCAATGTGTCCGGCCCGGTTGGCCGGTGTTCGGCATTCGTCCGCGTGCTCGACGCCGCGGCGGAAAGCATCACGAGTCCACGCGGCGCGCTTCCGGCGCGCGACACCGTGCGGCCGGTCGCGGTCGTGGGCAACCGGGGCAACGACACGGCGAGCTTCGCGGCCCGGTTCGTCATCACCGACAGCCTCGGCCGAATCGCGTTCGAGGACAGCGCCTCGGTGCGGCTCGACCCGCATTCGAGTGCCTCGGTCCGGTTCCGGGACTGGCTCGGTCTGCCGGGCGCGTACCGTGCGGCCTGCCGGGTGCGGCTCCCCGGCGACATGCGGCCGCACAATGACTCGGCCGGAGCGGAGTTCACGCTTCACGTCGGCAACCTGGCCCTCGGCGCGATCATCGCGCCCGGGGAGCGGGTCGACTCCGGCGCCGCGGTCGTCCCCCGAATCCGGGTGCGGAACCTGGGGGACGAGCCGGCCGGCTTCCGGGCATGGTTCGGCATCGCGGACGGCTATGCGGACTCGGTTGACGTGCCGGGCCTGCCCGGCGGCCGGGACACGACGCTCGAGTTCAGGTCCTGGCTGGCGCTGACCCGCGGCGCGCAGGCGCTCGCCTGCTCGCTCCTCGTCCTGCCCGAGAGCACGGCGGTCGGACCTCTGCGGGGAGAGACTTTCGTGCGGGTGATTGACGCGGCGGCCGAGGACATCGTCGCGCCCCGGGGTACGGTCCTGCCCGGTCTGGTCGTGCCGGTCGTCCGCATCTCAAACCCCGGCAACGAAGAGGGCCGCGCGGTGTGTCGTCTCCTGATCGCCGGCGCGGGCTACGAGGACTCGGTCGACCTCGTACTCCGGGCCGGCGCGGACACAGCGATCAGTTTCACGGCCTGGCGCGCGGTGGCGGGCCGGTACGACCTTGTCGCGACGGTCCGCCTGCCCGGAGACGCCCGTCCGGCGAACGACACCTGCCGGGCGGTGGTCAGCGTGGACAGCGTCGAGGCTCCGCAGTGGCAGCGGCTGGCAGACTTGCCCGGCGCGCGGCCGGTCCGGCGTGGGGGGCGGCTCGTCGCAACGAGCGCAGGCCTCCACGGCCTGCGCGGCACCGGCACCGGCGACTGGTACCGCTACGCGGCCGACGGCGACTCGTGGTGTGCGCTTGCCCCGGTCCCGGCCGGGCCGGACGGCCGCCGGGTGCGCGAGGGAGCGGCTGCCGCGTGGAGCGGGGGCGACTCGGTGTTCCTGTTCCCGGGGCGGGGCCGGAGAGCGTTCCTCTGCTACCGGCCGTCCGGTAGCGAATGGGATACGCTGGTTTCCCTGCCCGAGGGGCTCAGGGCAATCCGTCACGGGACCGGCCTCGCGCACGTCCGCGCCGACACCGAGCGGGTCTTCCTGGCGACCGGCAGCGGCCGGCACGGGTTCCTTGCCTGCTACCTCCGGCTCGGACGCTGGCACGCGCGCCGGCCGGTACCCGAAGGGCCGGCTGGCCGCGGCTGTCGGTACGGCACCGACCTCGTCGCGCACGGCGAGCGGGTCTTCCTGCTCAAGGGCGGCACGAGTGAGTTCTACGAGTACTTCCCGCGTCGCGACAGTTGGGCGGCGCGGGCGGACCTGCCGGCAACCGGTCCCGGCGGCCGGCATCGCCGGGCCGGCCGGGGTGCGGCGCTGGCCGCGGACGGCGCGGGCTCGGTGTTCGCGCTCCGGGGCCGGGGCGGCGAGTTCTGGCGCTACGACCTGGCCGGCGACTCCTGGACCCGGCTCGAGGACGTGCCGCCCGGGCCCGGCCGGCGCAAGGTCGGGGGCGGGGCCGGTCTTGCCTGTCTCGGCGGACGGGTGTTCCTGCTCAAGGGCGGCGGGTCGCGCGAGTTCTGGCGTTACGACCCGGCCGCGCCTGCCCGCGCGGCCGGGCGGTCCGGGGTCGCGGCGAGGCCGGCGAGCCGGGTCCTGCCGATGGCCCGGGTCACCATCGCGCGCGGGGTGCTGCACGCGGGACATGACCGAAATCCGCGCGGGGATTCCGGATCGTGTCCCAAGTGCGTCCTGCTCGACATCTCCGGCCGAAAGGTGCTGGACCTGAAGCCCGGCGCAAACGACGTGCGGCACCTGTCGCCCGGCATCTACTTCGTCCGGGCCGTCGGCCGTGAGCCATCGGCCGCGAGCCATCAGAGGGTGGTCGTCACTCGGTAGGATTGCGCAATGAAGGGCATGATTGCCAAACAGCTTCGCCCGGAGACCGGGGTGGATGATTACCTTGCGGCAGTGCCGGATGAGGCGCGAGCGGCGCTCGAGAAGCTGCGCCGCGACATCAGGTCGGCCGCGCCGGCGGCCGAGGAGCGAATCGGCTGGCGGATGCCGATGTTCCACCACCTCGGACCGCTGGTCGCATTCGCGGCTTTCCGGAGCCATCTGAGCTTCTTCGTGATGAGCCCGGCCGTCATCAAGGCGCACCGGGTCGAGCTCAAGCGCTACGACACGGCTGCAGGGACCGTCCGCTTCCCGGCGGACAAGCCGCTGCCTTCGACACTGGTCAGGAAGCTGGTCCGGGCACGGGTGAGGGAAAACGAGGCGCTCCACGCCGGCCGGGCCAGGAAGTAGCCCGGGGCGTGCTTCCTCGGCATCGAGGCAGGCGGCGCAAAGGAACGCCGGAGACTCACCATCGCCGACTGAACGAAGGTTTGACAGCCAAACCCGCGGCGTCCGGGGTTGACGGACACGGTGGCGATTCCCCCTTGACAAGGGGTCGTGGGCTTGGCATAATTCGGCAGGAGTTATGAACGTGATGTCCGCGAGGCCAGTCCGTCCGACGCCGCATACGAAAGGGGTCTGTATGCGCAAGAGCTACTACCGGTATCAGCGTCCCTGCAGGCTCTCTCTGAGCCGCTAGGCTTGTTCGGCCGGCAAGGGGCCGGCCGGGCGCAGCCTGCAGGGTGAGTCCCTCTCGAGCAGACAAGCTGTAACAGCAGGAACCCCGCGATTGAGCGCGGGCGGTTCCCGCAGACGGTGCCGGCCGCCGGACTATTCACCGTCGGCCGGAAGGAGGTTGAGATGAGAAGGACCGTATTCGTAATGCTCGCCGTGCTGGTGAGCGCGGCGTCTGCCCAGTGGCTGGAGAAGACAATCTACGTACCGGACTCCCTGTGCGGGTTGAACGGGCCACAGGCGCTGTTCCGCGCCGGCAACAACGCCGTCTACGTCGGCGGGGAGGAGGGGGAGTACGCGATAGCCATCGACTGCTCCACCAACCAGAAGATCGCCCGCATCCCGACCGGCGGTGAGGTCTCGGCGTTCTGCTACAATCCGCAGAACAACAAGGTGTACTGCGCAATTCCGGGTAACGGTACGGACCGCGAATCGTGCGTCGTCGTGGTAGACGGTGCCACCAACCACCTGCTGGCCACCGTCCCCGTGCGGAGACCACCGTACTCCCTGTGCTACGACCCGGTCGGGAACCAGGTGTATTGCGCCGACTACGGCCACGGAGGCAACCCCGGCAACACCGTGACCGTCATCGATGGATCAGGCGATTCGGTCCTGACTGCCGTGGGTGTTGATCCCTTGCCGCTCTCGCTCTGCTACAACTCCCATGACCGCAAAGTGTACTCCACCCATCTGGGGACCCGTACGATATCGGTCATCGCCTGCTCGTCGAACAGGACGGTCGCGACGGTCTGGGTCGGTCGCTGGCCGGGAGTCTTATGCTACAATCCCGAGGACAACAAGCTCTACTGCGCCAACGGCGGGGCGTACCCACACAATGCGGATTCGACCGTGACCATCATCGACGGCGCAACCGACCAGGTTGTCGCGACAGTTCCGGTCGGCATCGGCCCCCGGGCTCTCTGCTACAACCCGACCGACAACAGAGTGTATTGCGCCAACTCCCTCAGCAACGACGTGGCGGTCATCGACGGTGCGGCCGATTCGGTCGTCGCCACCATCTCGGTGGGCAACGGACCCGGGGCTCTCTGCTACAATCCCCGGGATAACCGCATCTACTGCGCGAACAACGGTGCAATCGACAGCCTTCCCGACAGCACGGTTTCGGTGATCGACGGTCTGACAAACACCGTCATCGCCACAGTGACCGTGGGCGACAGACCGAACGCCATCTGCTACGACCCATCTGGCAACAGAGTATACTGCGCCTGCCCCCTCACCGGCGAGGTCGCGGTGGTCGACTGCGCGACCAACGAGATGGTCGAGTACGTACGCGTCGGCTCCGAGCCCCAGGTGCTCTGCTACAACCCTGCCGGCGACAAGGTGTACTGCGCCTACTCCTGGAATCGCGACGTCACCGTCATTGACGCGGCCAGCAACTCGATAGCGGGCAAGGTGCGCCTCGGACATTGCCCGACTGCCCTTTGCTTCAACTCACTGAACAACAAGTTGTACTGCACGTCCGCGCCGGACAGCTTCATCACGGTCATCGACGGTGTTGCCGACACGGTCATCACAACCGTTGGCGTCGGGCCCGGGGCCGGGGCGCTCTGCTACAACCCGCTGAGGAACAAGGTCTACAGCGCGAACGAGTACTCGAGCAGCGTGACGGTCATCGATGGCGCAGCCGACACTGTCGTGGCTCAGGTGGGGGCCTTCTGGCCGCGGGAACTGTGCTACAACTCGTGGATGGACAAGATGTACTGCCGGGGCAGCTTCTACTGGACCAGCGTGCTCACCGTCATCGACTGCTCGACCGACACGGTCATCGCGAGGCTTGGGGGCGGCGGCGGCGGGATGTGCTACAGCGATTGGTCAAACAAGCTGTATCTCAGCCCCGGCATTCGCGACTCGTGCGTTTCGGTGATTGACGGCGACGCGGACACGGTGATTGCACGCATACCCGTCTATGGTTCGGTGGTCTGCTACAATCCTGTCGACAACAAGGTCTACTGCGCGGGGGGTGGCGGTATCGTGGTGATAGATGTCTGGGGGGATTCCGTGATGGCGACTGTGCCCCTTTCCCGCCCGGCCGGTTCCTTCTATCACGACCCTGTGGCCAACAAGCTGTACTGCGCGCACCCGGGCTCGGACCCGGACCACGACTCGACGATAACGGTGATTGATGGCGCGACCGACTCCATTGTCTGCACGATCAGCGTGGGCAGGCGGCCGGCAGCGTTCTGCAGTAGCCCTGTGCAGAACCGCGTGTATGTTGCCAACTCGGGCAGCGGTACGGTCTCGGTCATCCGCGATAGCATGCCGGGGGGGGTCGAGGAAACGCCGAATGGACGTCGAGTGCCGCGCGCCGAGCCGACAATCGTGCGCGGGAGTCTACGGCTTCCTGTTTCACCCTTCACCATTCACTCTTCACTCTTCGACCACACCGGCCGGCGGGTGATGGAGCTCGCGCCGGGCGATAACGACATCCGCAGCCTCGCGCCCGGGGTCTACTTCGTCCGGGCTGTCGGGCGTGGGCCGTCGGCCGAAAGCTGTCAGAAGGTAGTCGTGACGAGATAGGAGGGACAATGGGCAAACATATCTTCTTCCTGGCGCTCGCTTTGACCTGCGCCGTCGGGGGCGGCTCACGGGCCATCCACTGCCCGCCCGGCGACAGCGTCTGGCTCGACTCGCTGCTCGACGCCGCCCGGCGCAACGCCCCAATGCCCGGGCTGGCTACCCTCGTCATCAAGGACGGCGAGGTCATCTGGGACCGGTGTTACGGCTACGCGATTCTCGAGGACAGCACGCCGGTGACCGACACCACCTGCTTCACGCTCGCCTCGCTGTCCAAGACCTTCACGGCGACGGCGGCGATGCAGCTCTGGGAGGACGGCTACTTCGACCTCGACGGCGACGTCAACGAGTCCCTGCCGTTCGCCGTCCACCACTCGCGGTACCCGGACTCGGCCATCACGCCGCGGATGCTGATGACCCACACCTCGGCAATCCAGGACAACTGGATAACCCTCAACAACTACTACAGCCAGGGCGACCCGGACTCGTCGCTGCGCACGCTCCTGGAGAACTACCTCACGCCCGGCCGGCCCGGGTACGACAGCGCGCGCAACTTCTACCAGTTCCGGCCGCCCGGGGGCGGCTGGCTGTACTGCAACATCGCCTACGCCCTGCTCGGCTTCACCGTCGAGGCGATGGCCGACAGCTTCCCGGTCTACACCCGCGAGCACATCTTCCGCCCGCTAGGGATGGATCGGACCACTTGGTTCTTCGCCGACCTCGACACGATGACCTGCGCCTGCCAGTACGGGTGGGACACCTCGCGCTGGCGACGTCTCGGCTACGTGGGCGGCTCCTTCTACCCGGCCGCGTTCCTCAAGTCCTGCACGCGCGACCTCGCCGAGTACCTGAAGGCGTGGCTGGCCTGGGGCCGGCACGACACAGCGCGGCTGCTGGACAGCGCGACCGTGGCGATGATGCAGACGCCGCACGTTTGGTCGGTCCCGTGGCAGACGCACTTCGGATTCGCCTGGTACCAGGACTGCGTCAACGGGGACACGGTCTGGTGCCACGACGGCGACGAGAAGGGCATCACCACCTACTTCGCGCTCTCCCGGCGGCTCAACGGCGCGGTCGTCGCGCTCGCCAACCGCGAGTACTGCCAGACCCTGTTCCACGACGTGGTCATTCCTGCACTCCACGGGTTCATACCGGACGGCATCGCCGAGGCGCCCGGCCCGACCGTGGAGTGGCTGCTGTGCGGGACGTTCGTGAGCGGGACCATCAACCTGCGAGGTTCTGCGGATGCCGTCCTGCTCGACATCTCGGGCCGTAAGGTCGCGGACCTGCGCCCCGGCACCAACGACGTCCGGCACCTGAGCCCGGGGGTGTACTTCGTGGCCGAACCAAGAACCACGAACCAGGAACTAAGAACCTCGACCAAAGTGGTCGTGGCGAGATAGGAGGGGCCATGAGAACCCTGGTCATCGTCCTGGCGGCTGTTCTCGCCGCCGCAGAAGGCGGGGAGATCCGGTACGGCCCGGGGGTACCGAACGAGTCATTCGCCCCCGGTTGGCGTGCGCCCGGCCCGGCGTGTCCCCCGGGCGATACCGCGTGGCTCGACTCGGTGCTGACGTTCGCCATGGACAGCTACCCGATACCGGGCATGGCGACGATGGCCATCCGCGGCGACAGCATCCTCTGGAGCCGCTGCTACGGCTACGCCGTCCTCGAGGAGAGCATCCCGGTCACGGACACGAGCTGTTTCTCACTCGCATCGATTTCCAAGACGGTTGCCGGCACGGCCGCGATGCAACTCTGGGAGGACGGGTACTTCGACCTGGGCGGCGACGTCAACGAGTCGCTGCCGTTCATGGTCCGGCATTCGCACTTCCCGGACTCCCTCATCGACTACCGAATGCTGATGACGCACACTTCAGCGCTCCGCGACAACTTCCGGGTCATCGACAGCCTGCACCTGCCGGGCGACCCCACCGTTTCGCTGCGCGACTTCACGGAGGGCTACCTCGTGCCCGGTGGTGCCTACTACGACAGCATCTTCAACTTCTGCCGCTGGGCCCCGGGACGGCAGTTTGAGTACTCGAACATCGGCATCACGCTCCTGGGGTACGTGGTCGAGGCGATGGCGGACAGCTTCCCGCTGTACACCCGCGACCACATCTTCCGGCCCTTGGGAATGGACCGGACCACGTGGTTCTTCGGCGACCTCGACACGATGAGCGTGGCGTGCCAGTACTACTGGAACGGCGACGAGTATGTGAGAATCGGGTACAACAGCAGCACGATACTCCCGGCCGCGGGCCTCAAGTCCTGCACGCGTGACTTCGTTCGGTTCCTCACCGCGTACGTCCGGGACGGTGCCTACGACACGGTCCGCATCCTGGACAGCGCCACCGTGGCCCTGATGACGTCTACGCAGTTCCCGCCGAATGCCGGGTTCTGCTGGTTCACCACCGAACTCGTGGGTGACTCGATCTGGTACCACAGCGGGACGTGGGACGGGATTTGCACGTGTATGGGCTTCTGCCGTGAGCTTCGCACCGGCTTCATCGTCTTCACCAACGGCCACTGGCCGCAGGTGGCCCCCGCGGTATTCGGGATTGTCGTGCCCGCGCTGCACGAGTTCGCCCGGTCGGCGTCGGCCGTGTCCGAAGCTCGGGTGCCGGTTCCGGGAGCCCGGAACCGCTCCCTAGTACGCGGGGTCCTGGAGCTGCGGGGCCCTGTTGGGGCCATCCTGCTCGACATCTCGGGCCGCAAGGTCGCGAACCTGGTGCCCGGCCCGAACGAAATCCGGCACCTCGCGCCGGGGGTTTACTTCCTCAGAGAGCATTCAGCGTTCTCCGTCACCAAGGTTGTCGTGACGAGATAGGAGGTTGAGATGAGAAGACTGTGTCTTCTGCTGACCCTGTTGGCAGTTGGCGTGCCGACAGGAGCATCGCCGGGTGCGCTGTCGCTCCAGCGCCAGCCAGACGACCCCACCACGCGGCCGACGCCACCGGTCTTCCGGCCGGATGTGCGAAAGCGACCGGGCCACTACTCGAAGGCCGATTGGCGACGGGCCATTGACTCGGTCTGGGGCGAGGGGCTGCCGACCGAGACCAAGCTCGCGGTAATGGACTCGTTCAAGTTCAAGATGGACCGGCTGTACGCCTGTTTCAACAACCTCGACCCGGCGCGGTGGGACTCGCTGTATGCCGCCTTTCGCGCGGAGGTCGAGGATACTGTGAGCCGGGGCAGGTTCGCCGCGATGATGGGCCAATCGGCAATGGCCTTGCGGGAGCCGCACACCTACCTGGACGACAGGCTCGTGTGCGAGCAGACCGAGTTGCTGCCCGGCGTACCGGTCTTTGTCATCGCAGGCTGGCGCTGGGACACCCATTTCGGTGCCGGTCTGACTCCGCTTGAGGACAGCTCGCTACTGGTCTACGAAGTGGACGACAACCATCCGCTGGGCATCGTCCCTGGCGACGTCATTCTCGGGTACGACCGCAGGCCCTGGACCGAATGCTGCCGCGAGTTGCTGGAAGCCCAACTGCCGATAGGCCGGCGCTTCCGTTGGGCGGCCGAGGACCGGTCCCTGGCTCACACGTTACTCGTCAGCGCCGGCCAGAACTGGCACCTGTTCGACACCGTCGACATCGTCAGGTACGCAAGCGGTGACACGGTGCATCTGCCAACGTCGCTGATGGTCGGCTACGAGCCTGACCTCGTCTGCTGCGAGGAACTCGACGTCCCGGGAGTCCCCAAGCCCGATCTCGACTCGATGATAGCGGTAAGCTGGGGCATCATCGAAGGGGACAGCATCGGCTACATCTATGTCTGGGCCTGGGTGTGGGACGCGGCCAGCAAGTTCCGTCAGGCCTGCAGCACCCTGACCGCCGCCTCCTCGCTCAAGGGTATCATCATCGACTACCGCTACAACGAAGGTGGACAGGACGACAACACGGCGATGGGTGGATACCGTTTTCTCTTCAGCAGCGAATCGACGTTCTCGTTCTGCGGCTGCACGCGCAGCGACCCGGTCAACCGCTTCGCGATGCGGGTCGTCAGGCCTCCGTCACACTACGCGATCGCCGGCAAGGACACGGGTTACTCCAAACCCCTTGCCGTGCTGACCGGCCCGGGCGCCTGGAGCATGGGCGACTGGGAGACGTACCGGACCGCGTTGCGCCCCGGGAACACACGGACGTTCGGCAAGCCGTCCAACGGCGCGTTCATAGGCAGTTTCTCAGGCCTCTACATCCACAACGACTTCCAGGGCCAATATGCCTACCAGGATCTGCGGCGGTACAACGACTCTGCCGGCTACCTGACGCACGTCGCGTTCGAGCCGGACACGCACGTCTGGCACACGCGTGAAGCCGTGGCGAGCGGACGGGACGCGGTCGTTGAGGCCGCGATTGCCTGGATCAACGCGGGCGGAGGAGTCGAAGAAACGATGAACGATGAGCGACTAACGATGAACCGCCTGCCGACCATCGTGCGCGGAGTGCTGTACCTGCGGCCCTCGCCCTTCCCTCTCCCACCGGGAGAGGGGCAGGAGGTGAGGGGGCAAAGCCTGCTGCTCGACGCCACCGGCCGGAAGGTGAGGGAGCTCGCGCCGGGCGATAACGACATCCGCAGCCTCGCGCCCGGGGTCTACTTCGTCCGGGCTGTCGGCCCGGAGCCGTCAGCCGTCCGCAAGGTCATTCTGACAGAATAGGAGGATGAGATGAGAATCGGTTCTGTGCTCTTGGTTCTCGGCTGCCTGCTATCAGCCGTCTCCGCCCAGTGGCTGGAGACGACTATCGAAGTCGACAGCGGCCCGCAGGCCCTCTGCTACAACTCGCGCGAGAACAAGGTCTACTGCGCGAACTCGGCCGGCGACAACGTGACCGTGATTGACGGCGCCACCAACCAGGTCATCGCCACCGTAGCCACCGGACGCTGGCCCGCTGCCCTGTGCTACAACCCGACAAACAACAAGGTCTACTGCGCGAACTCCGGGGGCGGGGGCGTGACAGTGATCGACGGGGCGGCGGACACGGTCATCGCCACCGTTCGCGGGGCCCTGGTCGAGGCGTTGACCCTCTGCTACAACCACGTCAACAACAAGGTCTATTGCTCCGGCTACCACCTCGACAACACTACCTGCTGCTCCAACAAGTTCTGCTGCCGTGTGTGGGTAGTCGACGGGGCGGCGGACACGGTCATTGCGTACGTGGGAGGATGGGCTCCCGGTACCCTCTGCTACAACCCGCAGAACAACAAGGTCTACTGCGGACACGACGACGTCGTTTCCGTCATCGACGGTCTGGGAGACACGATCAGCGCCACAGTTGCCCTGCGGATCTTCTCTCAACAAGCTCTCTGTTACAGCCACGTCAACAACAAGGTCTACTGCGCGATCTTCGAAGGCGACAGCGTGGCGGTGATTGGCGGTGCGACAGACTCTGTCATCACAACCATAGCCGCAGGCAGGGGCCCTTCCGCCCTCTGCTTCGACCCGCTCGATGACAAGGTCTACTGTGCGAACTCCGGTAGCGATGATGTGACCGTAGCTGACGGTGCGGCGGACACGGTCATCGCCACCGTGGCCGCAGGAGGCGAACCCCGTGCCCTCTGCTACAATCCGACAAACAACAAGGTCTACTGCGCGAACCTGGGAAGCGACGACGTGACCGTGATTGATGGAGCGAGCAACCAGGTACTGCGTACCATCGGCGTCGGCGACGAGCCGGTGGCGCTCTGCCACAATCCGGTTCAGAACCGGGTCTATGTCGCCAACTACAGCGATGGCACGGTCTCGGTCATCCGCGACAGCATGACGGCGATGAAGGAGAGTCCTGAGTCGCAGGCCGCCAGTTACAGGCGGCCCCAGTCAGTCGTGCGCGGCGTGCTGCAACTGCAAGTAGACAGCAGACAGCATACAGCATACGGGGCCGAGATGCTCGACATCTCCGGCCGGAAGGTCTTGGACCTTCAACCCGGCCCGAATGACGTGCGGGTGCTTGCCCCCGGCGTCTACTTCTTGCGTTCCGAGCCGTCAGCCGTGAGCGGTAAGCCGTTAGTTGTCCGCAAGGTCGTCGTGACAAGATAGGAGGATGAAATGAGGACGCACAGAGCATGGCGAATGGCACTGGGTGTGCTCCTGCCCATAGTGCTCCAAGCGCAGACTGAGAACTGGGTATACCGACTCGCAGGGCCAGGGGGTTCCTCCGACGTAGCCACCTCCATTCACTATGGCGCAGACGGCAACATTTACGCCGCAGGATATGTCTGCGGCGAGGGGGTGAATCAGGCCATTACCGTGGTTAGCTTGACTTCTGCTGGCGACACAAACTGGGTGTACCGGCATGATGTACCGACTACTATTGACAGGGCCAATTCCATAGCCTACGGCGCAGACGGCAATATCTACGTTGCGGGAACCAGTGGTAGTGATTTCACCGTGATTAGCTTGTCGCCGGCAGGCGGCACCAACTGGGTATACCGGTGCACCTCCAGCACTGAGGCCAACTCCTTGGTCTACGGCGCTGACGGCAACATCTATGCTGCAGGAAGCTGCGGCGGCTGCTTCGGCGTAATCAGCCTGACGCAAACAGGTGATACAAACTGGACATACCGTTATGTTAGGGAGGGTTTTCGAGGCAGTGCTCTTCCTCTGGTCTTTGGTGATGATGGTAACATCTATGCCGCCGGCAGCATCGGCTACTACTTCCCGGCCTTGTCATGGTTTTGCGTGGTCAGCTTGACGACTGCTGGCGATACTAACTGGGTAAGAGAGGTGTATCTCGGTCAGTCCTCCGCCACTTCCCTCGTTTACGGAGATGGTAACGTCTACGCTGCCGGAGTTGGATACAGTTGGCCCCTTGTGGGTGTCTTTGTCGTAGCCAGCCTGACAGCCGCCGGCAGCACTAACTGGGTTTACCTGTATGATGCTCCGGGGGGTAGAGAGGACCACGCCACGTCAATCGCCTATGGTGCGGACGGCAATGTCTACGCCGCAGGAACGACTTATGATAGTGTCGCAGAACGGCGTGGTTTTACCGTGATCAGCCTCATGTCCTCTGGTGACACCAATTGGGTGTATTGGTACAGTCCAACGAGGATAGGTGGGGACTTTGCCCATTCCATAGTTTGTGGTGAGGACTGCAATATCTATGCCGGGGGGTACAGCATAGGCGACGGCACTTACGGCGATCTTACCGTGATCAGCTTGAGAACTGCTGGGGATACGAACTGGACCTACCGTTATGACGGACCGGGCAGTTTTAATGATGCGGCCTATTCCGTAGCCTATGGAGCGGACGGCAGAGTCTACGCAGCGGGCTACAGCGGAGGTCTCGGCACCGGCCTCGACTTCACCGTAGTCAGCCTGAACCCAGTCCTCGGCGTGAATGAAGACGTAGCCGACGCCGGGCAGGCGCGCCCCGGCCCGACCATCGCCCGCGGCGTGTTGTTTGTCGGCCGTGAGCTGTTAGCCGACAGCCG
>JAWOHE010000003.1:0-7124 GCA_046485285.1 bacterium | reverse complement strand
ACCACAGCGCGAAGTCGAAGGGCCGCGTGTACATAAACGCCGAGCAGTGTTTCGACGGCGTGAAGCAGGAGTGGTGGCAGTTCCACATCGGTGGGTACCAGGTCTTGCAGAAGTGGCTCAAGGACCGCAAGGGCCGCAGGCTGTCCCACGACGACCTTATCCACTACCAGCGCATCGTCGTCGCCATCCGCGAAACCATCCGCCTGATGGCGGAGATAGACAAGGCGATACCGGGTTGGCCGGTGGGGTAGCCGGGAGGTGAGTATGGTTCTGCCCGAAGCGGACCGGTACGTGTTCTTCGGCCTGTTGTGGCGCTTTCTGTTCTACGCAAGCGAGCAGTTGGAGTTTCTGCCGCGCGCTGAAAGCCCGGAGGCACTGAGCCGGATGGGCGATGAGCACTGGATTCGGCTGAGGAAGACTCTCTACGAGCATCCGACGCTGTTCGATTCGTTCGCCGACACGAACCCGTACGGGCACACCGACGAGGAGCTGGCGATTGTCCGGGGCTGGAAGCAGTTCTACCGGGACAGGTTCATCGTCTGGCGCTATCTGAAGAAGTACACGGTCTTCCTCAGCGACAAGGGAGACAGGGCTCTGGGTGTTGTGGCGCTCAACAAGCCGTTCGAGCTCATGCTCGGACCATCCCTGCCGGTCGCGATCGAGACCGTGCTCCTGCCGTTCAAGGACAGGATTGTCTATGACGGGCTGTTCTCCAGCTATCCGATAAGGTTCGGTCCGGGAGTCAGGCGAATGCTCAACGAGTCGTATCGCCGGGCGAAGGCCCGCGAGGGTATCGTTACATCGTTCGCGCAGCTCGCCCGACCGGTGCCCGAGGTGTGGACCGAGGACGATTTCGAACTGCGTTACTGGTTCGGGTTCGCCGAGCGCCTGCCCTACAAGCTCGATGAGCTGAAGCAGATAACACAGGAGCACATCCGGCCGGACAAGCGGCCGGAGATTGTCAGGTATATCCGTAAGAACCGGATGATGAAGTTCCCGGAACGGATGGGTGTTGCGGAGGGGTTTGAGCCCGTCCAGGTCGAGGTACTGGAGCTGGTGGTGGACGGAGAACGCAAGCGCATCGAGGTGCTGAACCGGGCCGGCGCGATGTTCTTCGAGGAAGACCCGGTCCAGTTGACCTGCTTCCATCGTTTCGTGTACAGGCTTGAGGAAACACTGCCGCCGGGGATGCGGTTGGTGTAGGGGATGATGAGTCTTCCGCCGCGGGACATCACCATAGGGTCGGACTGATGGCGGAGATAGACAAGGCGATACCGAAATGGCCGGTGGGGTGAGGGGCCGATGGCTGAGTCGCTGATTCCGAAGCACGGCGGGTATCGGAAGCTGAGGAGCTTCCGGGACGCGCAGGTGGCGCGCCGGGACTATGGACCAATCGCGACAAGAATGTCGCTCCCACAGGACCAGATGGCGCTGGCGGTGCGCGGGCGCTATCAGACAGGCGGGTCGGACCGGTCGGACGCGTCAGGTGGGCCGGACAAGTTGGACCCCTGCGGCCTGAAGACCGCTGACGCCGAGACCGCGGTCAATACGCTTGTCTGTCTTGTGAACCAGGCGAGCTATCTGCTCGGCCGACAGCTTCGAACCCTGGAACAGGCGTTTCTTGATGAGGGCGGGTCTACCGAGCGGCTGTATCGGACGCGGTCCCAGCGGCGCGGCCGCTGACGATGGCCTGCTCTTCCTCCATCGAATGGACCGAGGCGACGTGGAACCCGACGACCGGGTGCAGTCCGGTCAGCGCCGGGTGCGCGCACTGCTACGCGAAGCGGCTGGCCCTGCGGCTGCAGGCGATGGGCAACCCGAACTATCAGAACGGGTTTCGGGGCTTCGGGGACGCAATACTCAACCAGCCTGCCTGGCCTAGGGCGCGATGCCTGCCCGACCGGCCGGGCCGCCGGATGTGACCGGGCCGGGGTTTTCTCCTAGACTCGGGACTGGTCTAGATGGCTGGAACCCTTGCCGTAAACTGCTTCCCCCTGCCGGAGGAGGATTGATGACCTTTGTCGTGATGACCCTCGCCCTCTCCCTCGCCGGGCTCGCGCCGCCGACCGACATCCGGGCCGTTGACCGGCCCAACGACGGCGGCAAGGCGATCCGGGTGAGCTGGACCCGGTCCGAGGACCCCGACGTCGCCAGCTTCCGCGTCCTGCGCCAGGCCGAGGGGCAGGAGGACTGGGAGCCGGTCGGCATCGCCGGCCGCCTCATCAACAGCTTCACCGACGGCAGGGCACCGGCGAGTCGGCACGGCTGGTGCTGGTGCGGTAGAACCGGAGACGGCTGACAGCGTCGGCCGGACCGGCCGCACCGTCCGGCCGGCGCTGCTGTCCGGACTCCCCGCGTTCGACTCGCCGCCGGCCCGGTTTGACCGCGCGCCCGGGCCGGCTACAATGACGCGCGGATGAAGCTGCCCGAACTTCGCAGGCTCCCTCCGGCGGTCCGGATTGTCCTCTTTCTCCTGGCCCTCTACGTCTTCCTGCTCTCAATCGAACTGCTCGGCGACGGTTTCAAGGGCCTCGGCGCGGGTTTCACGAAGACGCTCTTCAGCCTGACCGCGACCCCGCTGGCCGGGCTGTTCGTCGGCATCCTCGCGACCTCGATATGCCAGAGTTCGTCCTCGACGACCTCGGTCGTCGTCGGCCTCGTCGCTTGTGGCTCGCTCGACATCGCCCACGCCATCCCGATCGTGATGGGTGCCAACATCGGCACGACCGTCACCAACACCCTCGTCTCGTTCGGCCACATCACCCGGCGCCAGGAGTTCGAGCGGGCCTTCCCGGCCTCGATAATGCACGACATCTTCAACGTCCTCTCGGTCGCCCTGCTCCTGCCGATCGAGATCGCCTTCTCGCCGCTCGCCCGCTCGTCGGCTTGGCTCGCCCGGACCTTCCAGGGCGCCGGCGGCCTCACCTTCGCGAGCCCGCTCAAGCTCGCGACCGGGCCGGTCGGCGACGCAATCAGCCGCCTCGTCGGCAACATCCCGATACTGGTCCTCGCGGCCGCGCTCGTCCTGCTCTTCGCGTCGCTCAAGCTGATGGTCGACATGATGCGCTCGCTCATCAGCCGGCGCATCGAACTCGTGGTCGACAAGTACCTGTTCGGCAGCGCCGGGCGCGCCTTCGCGGTCGGTCTCGCCTTCACCGTCCTCGTCCAGTCGAGCTCGGCGACGATGTCGATCGCCGTGCCGATGGCAGGCGCCGGCCTGCTGACGCTGAACCAGCTCTTCCCCTATGCCCTCGGCGCCAATATCGGCACGACCATCACCGCGATCCTCGCCGCGCTCGTCACCGGCTCGCCCGGCGCGACCCAGGTCGCGTTTGCCCACGTCCTGTTCAACCTCTTCGGCACCGCGGTCTGGTATCCCCTGCGGGCGTTCCCACTCTGGCTCGCCCGGACCTGGGGCGGGTTCTGCGCCCGGCACCGGCTGTTCGCGATCGTCTACGTGGCGGTGGTGTTCTTTGCCATCCCGCTCGTCGTCGTTATACTGTTGAGGGTAACATGATGCTGCTCACCGACCTCCTGAAGATCTGGAAGAAGACGACCCTGCTCAAGGAAGCCAACGAGCAGTGCGTCGCGATGCTCCGCACCGGCCTGCGGATGTTCGAGTACTCGCTTGACGTCCTGCTCGAGAACGGCTGCGAGACCGAGGACATCTACGCGATGGACCGGACGCTGAACCACGGCGAGATCAAGGTCCGCCGGATGATCGTCGAGCACCTCGCGATCGACCCGGAACGCGACTCGGTCACCGCGCTGTTCCTCGCGTCGATCGTCGGCGACATCGAACGGGTCGGCGACTACTGCAAGAACCTGCTCGAGCTCGCCCACCACTACCCGGAGCGGCTCGAGGGGCCATACATCGACCGCACCCGCGAGCTCCGCTGCGACGTCAAGAGGCTCTTCGATGACACCATCAAGGCGTTCGAGGAAGGCGACGCCGAGCTCGCCCGGAGCGTGATGGTCCGCCACGCCGAGCTGGCCCGGAACTGCGACGGCCTCACCGACCGCCTGCTCGCCGAGACCGAGATGCCCGGCCGCAAGGCGGTCATCCGCGCCCTGCTCCTGCGCTTCCTCAAGCGCACGTCAGCGCATCTCAAGAACGTCGCCTCTTCGCTCGTCAATCCCTACCACAAGCTCGGCTACAAGCCGGACGGTACGCCCGAAGACCGCGACGAGTGACCTTCTGCCCCGGGCAGGGGCAACCCTGCGGCTGAGCGCCCCCGGATGAGCCACGACCACTCCCACGCCCGCCAGGGCCGGAGCCTCGCGCTGTCGATCGCGCTCAACCTCGGCTTCGCGGTCGCCGAACTCGTCGCCGGGCTCTTTGCCAACTCGCTCGTGCTTGTCGCCGACGCGCTCCACGACGCCGGCGACGCGGTCGCGCTGAGCCTGTCCTGGCTCGGGCTGCGGCTCTCGAAGCGGCCGCCCAACACCCGCCGGACTTTCGGCTACCGCAAGGTCCGCATCCTGACCGCGTTCCTCAACGCGCTCTTCCTCTTCGCGATGACCGCCTTCATCGTCCGCGCCGCGATCCTGCGCATCATCGCGCCCGAGCCGGTCCGGAGCCCGGTCCTCATCGTGATGGCCGTCGTCGGCCTCGCGGTCAACGGCGCCGCGGTCCTGCTCCTGCGGCGCGACCGGCACAGCCTCAACATCCGGGCCGCGATGTGGCACCTGCTCGAGGACTTCTTCGGCTGGGTCGCGGTGCTGGTCGGCGGCATCATCATCCACTTCACCGGCTGGTACGTCCTCGACCCGGTGCTCTCGCTCGCGGTCAGCGCGTTCGTGCTCTGGGGCGCGTGGAGCGTGTTCCGCGAGGCGACGAGCATCCTGATTGACTCGACCCCGAAGGACCTGCGCTTCGACGAGGTCCGCCGGCGCATCCTCGAGTTCGATCCGGCCATCGCCGGCGTCCACGACCTGCACATCTGGACCCTCGGCGAGGGCGAGCGGGCGCTGATGGCGCACCTCGTCGTCCCGGACCGGGAGCTGTCGAGCTTCTACCCGATGCTCGCCCGGCTCGAGTGCGAGCTCGGCGAGTGGTTCCAGATCGACCACGTCACGCTCGAGCTCGAGTGCGACCGCTGCAAGTCGGGCAACAACGTCTGCCTGGAGTAGCCCGGGCTAGCCGTCGCGCCGGCGCCGGGCCAGCAGCGCGGCCGCAAACAGCGCGAAGACCGGCAGGACCCCGTCCCGCGCGCCGTGGAACTCGACGTCGCGGAACTCCCGGTCGTCCGGCGCCCGGCGCAGGCAGATGTCCTCCATCCCCCCGGGCTCGTAGTAGCGGACCAGCTTGGTCAGCCGGCAGTCCCGGTCCGCGAACCCGGGCAGGTCCGGGAACGTCGCCGGGCCGACCCGGCCCGAGAACTTGAGCCGCGCGCCGTCGAACATCTGCCGGTGCTCGGCCAGCACGTAGAGCGTCACCGGCCCGGCGGTCGAGGAAATCCGGCTGATCCGGAGCGGGTAGACGATCGAGTCCGAGGCAAAGGTCAGCCGGATGCCGACGTGACCGCCGAAGGGCATCCGTGTATCCTCGCGCACGCGACAGACCACGAAGTACTGCCAGCCCTTGTCGATGTAGTGCTGGAACGCCCCGCTGACGCCCGGCGGCAGGTAGTAGCCGAGGCTGTCAAGGTAGGCGGTCAACGTGTCCGGCTCGTCGGCCCGGAACAGCGCCCACTCCCACTCGCCGATGATCCCGCCCTCGAGCTGCTCGACCGACCGGCCCGGCTCGCTCGCGCCGAGGTCGTCCGAGATCGCGTAGCCGCAGGCGAACCCGCCGCCCCGCAGGATCGGACGGCAGTAGGAGTACAGCGCGGCGAAGAGGACGCCGGGCGCCGAATCGACCGCCGGATGCGCCGGTGCCGGTACTATCCAGGCGAAACCGGAATAGGCCTGGAATCCGGTCGCGATGGTCAGCTCTTCAATTCCCCCGAAGTGACGAATGACCGCGGTCTGGTTGTGCTCGACGACCTCGACGCCCTCCGGCCCGACCATCCCGCCGTCGGCCGACGCGAGGCCGGCCAGGACCGCCACCAGTGTCAGCCAGCGCACGACTACTCCTGGTCCGACCGGGCGCCGCCGTACCCGACGACGATGCCGAGGTCGAAACTGTGAAGCGGCAACCGCTGGTAGCCCCACCAGCCAAACGGACCCCAGTCGACGCGGCGGGCGGTCTGCACCGAGACGAGCTCCATCCCGGTCTCGACGTTCAGGTGCGCCTCGCCGAACCGGAAGAGCGTCACACCGGCGCGGGCGAAGAAGCCGATACTGCTCCCCCCGAAGTCACGCTGGATGATGTTGTGGGCGCTGTCGTGGTCCGGCCGGCGCTCGACCGCGTACTTGTAGAGCACGCCCGGCGCGACGGCCAGGCCCAGGGTCCGGTTCAGGACGAACTCGACCGCGATCCGGCCGGTCGCGTCCCAGAGCCGGAAGTCCGAGAACTCGCCGGCGCCGTTGGCGAGCCGTGCCGAGAGCCCGGCATCGAGCGCGACCTTGTCGGTCCTCGGCGACCGCACCCCGAACCCGAGCTCGGGCAGCGCGCGGTAGGTTGCCTGGATGTCTTCGTCCCACGGCTGGCAGACCCTCAGCGCGAGATATGGGTGCACCGCGCCGGCCGCGGTCGCGGCCGCCAGCACAAGCGCAACCAGTCCGATCCTGGACATGTCACCTCCTGGCTTGGGAGCCCGGACCATTGCCATCAGTCTAGGCCCGGACCGGATTCCGTCAAGTCGCGGCCCCGCACCGGCAGTCCGGGCCGGGTGCGGTTGACTGCCGACCGGGCCGGGCTATGATTTCGCGCCGATGGCAGGCGAAACGGTGCGATATCTTCCGACCCGCGCGGCCGTTGGCGTAGTTGCGACGTTGCCGTGAATCAACCTTTCAGGAGGACCAATGCATAAGAGGCTCTTCATACCTGGCCCGACCGAAGTCCGCGAGGAAATCCTCAAGGCCCAGTCGAAGTGGATGATCGGCCACCGGTCGAAGGACTTCGGCGAGCTCTATCACCGCTGCGTGACCAAGACCGCCGAGGTCCTCGGCACGAAGCACCACGTGATGTGGTTCACCTCGTCCGGCACCGGCACGATGGAAGGCGCCCTGCGCAACGT
>JAWOHE010000043.1:0-6811 GCA_046485285.1 bacterium | reverse complement strand
TCCGGCTGATGCCGAACTCGCTGCAGACCCGCTTCATACACGCGTCGGACTCTCTCGCCACCATCACAAACTCGGCGCGAAGACGCTGGAACCGGTTCTCGATCCAGGACATGGTCATACCTCTCTTTCATCAAACAGTGTAACCCATGTCCTGATAATAAAGTGTTACCAATGTACTGAACTCGGACCCGCAGCAGACCCGGGCCGGACTCCGGCGCCTGCGGCCGGGCTGACCGAGCTGACCCTGCTCCCGGGGCTGGAGGCGCCGGGACCGGGCCGATGGCCGGGCCGACCGGAGCCCGGTACGTGACGCCGCCCGGTCTCGACACATTCCCGTCCCCGTGTCGCGGCCGGGGAAGCGCCCGGGCAGCCGCTCCCCGGACCGCTCCCGGAGTGCGGGCGGGGATAGGGTCTCGGTCAGGATTCAGCGACCGAACTGCCGACAGCCCGGGCGTTGCCTTGCCGCAGTCCCCTCACCCGGACCTCGAGCTTGCCACAGACCGCCCGCAGGGTTCTCGGCCCGGGCTCACCCCGGTCCTTGAGCTTGCGCCGGCGCCGGACCCGGTGGAATCTTGCCAACTCGCGCCAGCAGTCCGGCGCGGCCGCCCTTGCGGACCGGTAGCGGCCCGGCGCGACCTCCCGGGCGTAACGGTCGACAATCCGCGCCTCGGCGGGAGTCCAGAGCGATTCGGTCCACGTGAGGCCGAGCCGGTCGGCCTCCTGCCAGATCTGGGCCCAGGTCGCCAGCGTCGTGCGGCGCATGCCGGCCCAGCGTGTGTCCGGGTACTTGTGGCGCAGGCGGTCCAACTCCGCCGAACAGAGGACGGCGGCGTCCCAGGCATTCCGGAACCGGCCCAGTGTCAGCTCGCGGACGTACCGGCGAGCGAGCGCCATCTCCTCCGGGGCCCAGCGCAGGGCCAGGAATGGCCGGCCCAGCTTTCGCGCCCGCGCCCACAACATAGTGTGAACCGCCTGGTAGCTGCGCGGCGGGGAAGGGTTCGCCTCCTTGCGGCCTGCGGCCAACTCCGCCAGGTCCCGGGCGAGCGCGCGCGCCGCCTGCCCGGCGTTGGGGTACTCCTTGTGGACGACCGCGCGGGCGTAGGCGTTGAGCAGGAGCTCCTCCTCCGGCAGCCAGCCAACCGGCCGCCGGGGCAGGCCGAGAGCGTGCGCGCGGTCGCTCAGCCGATGGGCCGCCGAGAGTATCGTTCGGTGGGGGCAATCCACGCCGCGCCGGGATACCTCTGCCTCAGCCGGTCCAGCTCTCGCAGGAAATCCCTCGCCGCGCTCCGGGCGGTATCGTACCGGCCGGCGACCAGCGCCCGGGCGTAGCCGTCGAGCACGCGCAGTTCCCGCTCTGACCACCGGCGGAGCGAGGTGCGGCGGCCGAGTTCGCGCAGCCGCAGTCTCACCTGCTCGCGCACCGCCAGCTCGGACCGCCGTGCGACCAGCCGTTCCCCGTCCGGTCGCTCCTCCCGGGCGCGCAGCAGCGCCGCCCGGCAGTCGCGCGCCGCCAGTCGCACCTCCGGGTAGCGACCGCGCACGAACGCTCGTGCGAACCGGTTCACGACGCTCAGCTCGAGCCTGCCCCACCGGGTCTCGGGCCTGCTCAGCCCGGACGCGCGGGTGAGCTCCGCCAGCCGCTGGTTGACCGCGACCCGGGTCCGGGGTCGGGCCGCCCACCGGGCGTCAGGGTGCTTCCGGCGCAGACGGTCCAGGTCGTCACGGCAGTTCTCGATGGCGACGCGCACCGAAGGATACTGCTCGTTCAGGACTTTCCGGGCGTACCGCTCCACCACCCGGAGCTCGACCTGAGACCAGTTGCGGCCGCGCCACTGCCCCTCCTTACCCGCGTAGCCCATCGCCGAAGCCCGCTCAGCCCGCCTGCCTGCCGGGCTCAAAGGTCAGCGTGCTCCACAATACCGATTTCCCCCTCCGTCAACGCATACAGCTCATACACCAGCGCGTCAATAGCCTTGTCCGTCGCGGCAATCTGGCGTTCGATGGTCGTCTTCGCCGCGCCCTTGGCCTGGGGTAGTCTCTTGTGCAGAGCCTGCCCTGAGCTTGTCGAAGGGTCCAGCATCCGCTCGACCAACTTCACGCCCGCGCCGGTATCTGTGGCCGCCGCTCATACTGCCCGCACCGGGCCTGCCAGGCATAGTAGCTCGAGCGCCGAACCCGCAGCAAGCGGCAGAGCCTCTGGACCGGCAGGCGGCTTGACCCGAAGGCCACGAGGCGGAAACGCTGGTCGTAGGTAGCGCGGGTGATGACGCTGGCGTCGACGAGGCGCTCGGCCTCATGGCTGAGAACAGCGTTCTCCTGCCTCAGCCGTTCACTCTCCTGCCGGAACCTAGCGTCGCTGGGCTTCCTGCGCATTCTCGCTCCTTTCGACAATCGCAGCCTCCTCCTCCTTCAGCCCAGACACCTCATTCACCAGCGCGTCAATCTGCAGGTCCGTTCCGGCGGCGTGGGTCGAAGATCTCGACCAGCCGCCTGAGCGAGTCGGGCGCGGAGGCCCTGGTCATCATGCGCCAGCATAGCGGTCAGGCCCGGGCAGTCAAGGAGAAGGGGCGCGGGCTGGCGGTAGATGTCTTTGCGGTGCCCGACCTTGACCACGCACACCGTCCGTCGCCAGAGCGGTCAGCCGACCGCAATCGCCGGATTGCGGGCGCGGTTCGCCCCGGGCGACGGGCGAGGCGGAGAGCTATTGGCGGTCTGGTAGATGAACGACCGGTAGCGAGGCGGAGGAATCGGGCGGCCGGTCTCCCGGGCCGGCTTCCGTCAGGCCGGGATGAATTGGCGGACTTCTACCTGGGTGCCGTTGCGGGCCGTCTCTTCGGCATTCTTCAGGAGCTTCTCAGCGACCGCCGCGTCAACGTAGTCCTCGCCGCAGTTGGGACAGACCTGAGCCGGCACGCACTTGAACACGACCGTCAGGCCGTCGCGCTCCAGGGTGACGGTTGCGAAGCCCGGTTGGGTCTCGGCCTGTCTGCAGACTGCGCATTTCATATCAGTTTCCTCTTGAACCCGGCATCCCACTGGGCCGGGTCCGGTTCGTAGGCGGTCACGACTATCAGTATACCGGCTTCTGCATCATCGGCAACGACGACGTGTAGCGGTCGCGTATCGCGCCAGCCGAGCATCAGCCGACTCGGGTACGGCTTGTCATCCAGGTAGCGTTGTATCACCTCGCCGTTGGCGATGACGTCGCGAACGTCGGCGACCGCGACTTGACGCTCGAATATGCGGTTCAGGGCGTGAACGCGGAATATGATGTGACTGGCCTTCGTGGGTCGGCCATCCGAATTGGCCATCGGGTCAGAGTATCATCGCTTCCGCATCCGGGTCAAGTCGTTGGACAACAAGACGCTGACCGTTGTGCGGGCCACTGACCCGGGTGCCACGACCCGGCCGGGTCAGCGGTCCGCGGTCTTGTCCGGCGGGTCGGCGTCGCGGGCGATGCGGGTGAACCAGCGCTCAACCCACTCGGCCGCGAACTTGCGATTGGAGCAGAACGCGACCTGCAGTCCCGGGTACCCGGCCGAGAGCTCGGCGACGACCTCGGCGACCAGCCCGGCCGAGTAGAACCGCGCCTTCTTCGGGTTGACGAGGTCGGCGTAGTTCGCCTCGACGACCAGCGCGCAGTGGCCGTAGCGCGCGGTCATCTCGAGCAGGCGCGCCCGCATCACCTCGAGCGTGCCGATGTCTGCGAGGAACTGGTCCCGGGTCTTGCGCTCGACAACCGCGATGATGTTGCCCGCGCCGTCCTTGAGCGCGTAGTCGCCGACCGGCATCGCCTCCCGGACGACTTCCTGGCGCGGGAACGAGTAGCCGTAGCGCTCGCGGGTGTCGCGGACGATCGCGAGGTCGCTGACCTTGCCCCGGCTCGACAGGTACGCCCCGCCCCGCCGGGCCGCGGCCGAGGACTGGGTTATCCAGAAGGTCTGCTGGTAGGTCTTGCCCGGGGTGGTCTTCGACTGTTTCTCGATGGTCAGGAACCAGCTGCGCTTGCGGTTCTTGCGGTCGAGCAGGACGGTCAGCTTGCGGCCGTAACGCCGGATGAAGACGACGCCGCAGGAGTCGACCGGTTCCTCGTCGCGCGGGAGCTGTTCCGCGTCGAGCCCGGGCCGGGCAAGGCAGAAGACGCTCTTGCCCGGGCCCGGCCACTTGTCCTGGACGTCGAAGCAGAGAAACCGGTCCGGCTGTTCCTCGACCAGCAGGCGGTAGGGGAAGCGTTCCTGCCCGGTCGCGTACAACAGCCAGCGCAGTCCGGGCAGGGCGGGTTTTTCGGCGGGCGGCACGGAAGCAGGATAGCCCGGCTCGACCCACTCGTCAAAGCCGGCCCGCCCGCAGTGCCGAATTTGCCGACTGCCCGGCTTCCGGCTATACTCTGCCGACATGGGCGTAACCGCGATTGAGAAACCCGGCCGGCCGGCCCCGGCGGGGACGAGCAACCTCTACTCCGGTCCGACCCGGGCCCTGCTGGTCCAGCCCCGCTTTTCCGGCCACAGCTTCTGGAACTACACCGAGGTCTGCCGGCTGACCGGCGCGCGCTACCCGGCCGCGCCGCTCGGGCTGCTGACCGTCGCGGCGCTGATGCCCGGGCACTGGCGCTTCCGGCTGGTGGACGAGAACGTCCGGCCGCTCCGGCCCGCGGACCTCGACTGGGCCGACATCGTCCTCACCGGCGGGATGCTGCCCCAGCAGGCGGCGACGCTCGCGGTGATGGCGAGGGCCCGCGCCGCGGGCAAGCCGGTGGTGCTCGGGGGGCCGGACCCGACCGAGCAGCCGGAGCTGTACGAAGGCGCCGACTACCTTGTCCTGGGCGAGGGCGAGCTGACGATACCGATGTTCCTCGCCGACCTCGCGCGCGGCGTCTCCTCGGGCGTCTACCGCTCGGACGACAAGGCGGACATGACCGCGGCGGTCGTGCCCCGGTTCGACCTCATCCGCTTCCGCAATTACATCCAGGTCGGCATCCAGTTCTCGCGCGGCTGTCCCTACAACTGCGAGTTCTGCGACATCATCGAGCTTTTCGGCCGCCGGCCCCGGACCAAGACGCCGGCCCAGGTCATCGCCGAACTGCAGGCGCTCTACGACCTCGGCTACCGGGGCCACATCGACTTCGTCGACGACAACCTCATCGGCAACCGGGCGAAGGCGCTCGAGGTGCTGGCCGCGATTGCCGACTGGAGCCGCCGCCACGGCCACCCGTTCTACTTCAGCACCGAGGCGTCGGTGAACCTCGCCGCCGAGCCGGGCCTGCTCGGCCTGATGCGCGAGTGCGACTTCCGCTACGTCTTCCTCGGCATCGAAAGCCCGGACGACCGGGTGCTGGCGCAGGTCAAGAAGACCCAGAACATCGAGGTCTCGGTGCCAGACGCGGTCCGGACCCTCGCGTCGTACGGGATGATTGTCAACGGCGGGTTCATTCTCGGCTTCGACGAGGAGTCGCCCGAAGCCGGCGCGGGCATCATCCGACTTATCGAGGAGGCCGGCATCTGCCTGGCGATGGTCGGGGCGCTCTACGCCCTGCCGAAGACGCGGCTGACCCGGCGCCTCGAGGCCGAGGGCCGGCTGTTTGACCGGGGCCGGAAGACGGTCGACGCCCTGCTCGACATCGACCAGACGACCAGCGGTCTGAACTTCGCGACGGCCCGGCCGCGCGCCGCCATCCTCGAGGACCAGGCCCGGGTCATCTCCCACATCTACCGCCCGGCGCATTACTACGAGAAGGTCCTGCTCACCGCGCTGAACCTCAAGCCGGCGCGTCGGCACCGCCCGGGCTTCCGCGAGTCGCTGAGGCTGGCCCTTGCCTTCCTGCGGGTGAGCTACAAGGCGGGCTTCAATCGCCGCACCAACCGGCTCTACTGGAAGACGCTGTTCCTGGTCCTGGCCCGGAACCCGGCGGCAATCGACTCCGCCGTCAACCTCGCCGCGATGTACCTGCACTTCGCGAAGCAGTCCTACTACGTCGTCGGCGCGCTCAACCGGGCGGCCCGGCGCGTGCGCCGGGTCGGCGAGGAACGCTACAACGCGGTGATGGTCGCCGGCCCGGGACCGGGCGCTAGAGCAGGACGATGAACTGGTCGACGGTTAGTCCCGAGTCGCGGATCAGCGCGCGCAGTGTGCCCTTGGCCAGCGCCGGGTGGTCCGGCACCGCGAGCCGCCGGTGGGGCGGCTTGCTCTGCCTCAGGATGATGTGGCTGCCGGTCTGGTGATCGATCTCGTAACCGAGCTTGCGAAATGCCTTGATCGCTTCTCGGCCGGACAGGACCGGCAGTCTGCTCAGACCGCGACCTCGACGATTTCCTCGCTGATTGCTGGCGGAACGGGCTCGCCGTGCCTTGCGAGGCTGGCGAGATAGCCCTGGATGGCGTCCTGGATGTTGGCGAGCGCCTGGTCCCGGGTCACGCCCTGGGACACGCAGCCGGGGAGAGCCGGGCACTGGACGACGAAGATTCCGTCCTCGTCCTGTTCAATGACTACGCGGTACTTCATGGCAGTTCTCCTCCTTCAGTGTAGTGGCCGCGTCCGCGCAAGTCAAACCCGTATGGCGCGGGGCGGGGCCGTCCATGGCACATCGTGACCCCTCGGTTGAGCCTTACGCGTGAGGAATGATACTCGCGTGGCCAGCACCTCGTCAAGGGCTCAATAATCAGTTCTCTGAAAGAAGCGGAGCTTTCGGCGATGAGCTTAACTTTTTGGGGTGGTGCGGACTACCGTAATACCATTACATTACAACCATTTTTATTAACAAATACCGCGACAGGTATCGCATTAAAGCCTGATGATTTTCTACTGTGATTTATAA
>JAWOHE010000037.1:0-6026 GCA_046485285.1 bacterium | reverse complement strand
CAAGCCGGCGGAAGTGCGCTACCTACCAGGCCGACCAGCCTGCATCTACATTGACGGCAGGCTGGTGCGCTCACGCAAGCTCTTGACTATGAGCATGCAGAAGCCACTATGTCACATCCGAACCCGCTGAACGCAAAGTTGCGGTTTCGAAGTTGGAATGTAGGTTGCGATTCGCAGTTGGAGCGACACCGCGCCGCCCGGCGCGGCGACCAGCAATCTGCTTGACAGGGCACCGGCGCGGCGCTAGCGTTGACTCGCGGGCGCACCGGGTCTGAGCCGGACGCCGGCCCTGTCAGGAAAAGAGGACAGCGCCTCGCACCTGCCGAGCGGTAGTGCGTTGCCCGAATCGAGGAGGTTGCATGCAGTTGCGGAACCTGTCGGTGTCCGTCATTCTGACCGTCATCACACTCGGCAGCGCGATGGCAGTACCGAGCGTCAGGCTGCACGCGCCGCCACTCGGGCGGTACGGCATCGAGGACCTCTGGAAGGCAACGGTGACGTCGGACACGGTCTGCGATGCCTGGTTCGAGGGATTCGTCCACGAGGCCCGGCGCGGCCAGGTGTTCCACGCCACGACCCGGCCGTTCCGGCTCGCGCTCGGCAGCCGGGTCTACCAGTACCGCGATGTGCGAATTGACAGGAGCGAGACCGCGTCCGGCTACGAGGCGTTTGTCACGAGGTCGGGCCAGCTTCCCGAGGGCGAGTACCGCTTCAGGCTCATCCTCCAGCCGTTCGGCGTCGGCGACTCGTTCGGGTTCGAGACCAGGCCGATGGGCCCGCCCCGGCTCATCTCGCCCCGCGACAGCGACACCGTCCGCGTCCCGTACCCGCAGTTCATCTGGACCCCGCCGACCCCGGCGCCGAGGGGTCGCGTGACCTACACGCTGAAGCTGGTGAAGCTCCTGCCCGGCCAGTCGGCCGAGGAGGCGCTGCGGGCCAACCGGCCCTGGTTCACCCGGTCCGGCATTCCGTCGACCAGCTTCGCCTACCCGACCAGCGCGTCCGCCCTGGATTCCGCGCCTTTCGCCTGGCAGGTCACCGCGGAGTTCGGGCCCGGCATCGCGCCCGCGGTCAGCGAGTTGCGCCGGTTCCAGCGGCGGTTCGCGCTGAGGCCGCCGCGCGGGATGAGCCTCTCGCAGGTGACGGTCACGCGCAGGGTCGAGCGGGTCCGGACCCACTTCAGGGTCTTCCTCGACGTCAAGGTTCTGTCCGACATCGAGGACCTGAAGATCCAGGTCTGGAACACCGGCTTCCAGTGCATCCCCGAGACCGATGCCCAGGGCGCGAACATCGCGGCGACCGGCAACGCGGGCACCCGGACGAAGTGGTGGGGAAACTGGGGAAACCGGAGCGGCGGCAGCAGCTTCACGCTGTCGTACCACGCGGTGCCGATCCTGGTGCCGGACATGTTCTGGTACCAGTGGTACAGCCTGTGCGACTCGGTCGTGGTAACCTACCGACAGGGCGGCGGCAACTACATCCGGCGCCCGGACCTGATTCACCGGCCGATGGCCGAGGTCGAGGCCGCGTTCAAGTCGGCGAACTTCGTTGTTGTCACCTGCCCTGCGCGGCTCTATCCGGCCTACGACAACAACGACGTGAACTACCTGCTGAGGTTCTGCGGCCAGCTGGCAAGGAAGAAGGACGGCGTCCTCGGCTTCACCGAGCCGGCGACCACCGCGCCCCAGCTCAAGGCGATGCTCAGGGGCGACGGCGCGTGGGGCTCGGAGCTCGCACCGGCGTTCCGGACCTGGGCCGGCGGGTACGTTCTGCTCGTCGGCGAGCAGAATATCGTGCCGGCCTGGGAGGTCACCGGCCTCAACGTGAAGTGGAGTGGCGGCTCTGTCACGACCAGGGTCCGGCTCAGCGATTTCCCGTACTCTGACTGCACCGGCGACTGGATCGTCGACCTCAAGGTCGGACGCGCCATCGGAAGGTCGGCGCTCGAACTCAACCAGGTCGTCGCGAGCGCAGTGACCTACCCGACCACTGCCAAGCCCGCTTCCGCGACCCTGGTCAGCGGGTACGACAGCGAAGTCTTCATGTGGGTGGACATGATTTACGGCTGCAACGCCGGTGCCGCCAGACTGAGGAACACGGGCGTCAGCGCCGTGGCGGCGCACATCGGCGCCCTGCCTTCCGCGGAGAAGCTGGGCGCCCTGCAGTCCGCGGTCCAGGGCCGGAAGTTCGTGTCCTACTTCGGCCACGGCAACGTCAACGTTTGGTGCGACGTGATTCCGGCCTGGGATGTCGCGTCGCTCGGCTATGCCGGCGGCAACTGGGTCACGGCGTTCTCTTGCCTGACCGGTAACTACGCCAACGACAACGCCATCTGCCGGGCTTTCACCAACAAGCCCGGCACGCTCGGCTACATCGGCGCGACCGAAGTGTCTTCCCACAACCTCAACGCGGACCTGCAGTCGGCCATGTTCTGGAACTTCTACGAGGCCGGCTGGTCTCCGGGCACGGCGCTCTTCGGCCTCAAGTACTTCTACAGCCTGTTTGGCAACGCCTATAGCAGGCTCGCTGTCTACGAGTACAACCTTTACGGCTGTCCGAAGTAGGAGGATCGAGATGCTGAACTTTCGACTCGCCATTGCCGCGACGGCCCTGGCAGTCTGCGCCGGCGCTTCCGCGTCTGGGCAGGCACTGCCCCCGAGGCTCGAGTTGGCCCTGCCCCGCTACGAACTCGCGGAACACGAGAGCCTGCACTACGTCCGGATTCCCGGCGGTCAGTTGCTCCTCGAGGAGGAAGGACGGCCGCGGGTTCCGTACTTCATCGAGTACCTCGATTGCCCGAAGGGCGCCCGGGTTCGGGATGTCATCCTTGAGCAACGGTCCGACGCTGAGGAAACGACCGGGCTCAGGCTCCCGGTCGTGATACTGGACATGCAGCGCAAGAGCCCGGTCGCGATGAAGGCAGGGCTGTACCCGGACCGCAAGCACTCCTGGCGGGTCGTCGACCTGCCGGACGGGACGTCGCGGCTCGCGGTCGCGGTCTACCCGTTCAACTATGACCCGAAGACGACCGACGTGACCTACTGCCGTCGATACAGCTTCGGCATCGAGTACGTCCGGTCGGCCGTCACGCTGGCCGGGCTGGCGGCGGACGCGCATTCCTACGCGCCGGCCGGGAAGGTCGGGCTCACGCTCGAAATCGAGAACGCCGGCGAAACCCGGGACGTCTCCGCGAAGGCAACAATCGTGAGGGCGTCGACCGGCGAGCAGGTCGCGCAGTTGCCGGCGCGGTCGGTCGCGGCCGGGCCGGGATCCTCGCCGGTCACCCTCGAGTGGTCTGCCCGGGGCGTGCCCAATGGCGACTACTACGCCGACGCGGCAGTCACCGACGCCGAGGGGACTGTTCTCGACAGGAGGCAAGTCAGCTTCCGCCTCGGGATTCCCGAGGCCGAGCTGACGAGCTTCGAGGTGATCCCTGCGCACTTCAGGGTCGGCGAGCCGGTGAAGCTCCGGCTCAACTTCAGGAACACGGGCTCGACCTCCCTCTCCGGACAGGCCGTGTTCGAGGTGCGGACAAGGGACTCGGTTGTCCTCGCGAAGGCGCAGGACTTCAAGGACCTGCCCCCTGGCCGGTCGAGGCAGGCCGCCGAATCCTGGAACACCTCCGGCGCGGAGAAAAACGCGCTCTACAGCGTCATCGGTTACGTGCTCTATGAGGCCACAGCCACGACGGCGGAACGCATCGTCGTCAGCACCAATGCCTCGCCCTCCGCGGAGTTCACGGTGGCCCCGGACACCCTGGCGGCCGGGCAGGAGGTCCGGTTCGACGCCGGCGGGTCAAGGGATCCAGACGGGACGATCGCCGGGTACCGCTGGGACTTCGGCGATGGCGGCGAAGCCGAGGGCGTTGCGGTCAACCACGCCTACGCCGAGCCCGGGGAGTTCATCGTCACGCTGACCGTCACCGACGATGGCGGCCGCGCGGCAACGGCAGTCCGGACGATAGCGGTGGGCGAGTAGCGTGAGGAGGCTTGCCGCGCCCGCAGGCGCGGGAGGAGTGTTGTGACCGGCAGGATATGCCTCGGCACATGGTCCTGCGTACTGCTCGTCCTCACCGGGCTCGCGCCCGCGGGCCCGGTGTCGTTCTCCGGCTCGGCCAGGGTGTCCGGCGAGTACGGTTGGGTGAATGGCGACAGCCTCGTCGAGCCGCGGCCGGAACTGCGGCTCAGCGTCAACCCGACCTTGTCGCTCTGGAGCGTACCCGTCGGCATGAATATCCTCGTCAGCACCGACGAGAACAACCTGCGCCAACAGCTCAACAGGTTCCGGCTCTTCCTGAGCCCGAAGGAGTGGCTTGAGTCCCAGGCCGGCCTGTCGGGGCTGGCGCTGTCGATCAGGAACATCGAGCTCGGCTCGTGCAGCCCGTCCTGGACGCCCCACACGCTGGCCGGCGCGCCGGTGCTGGGCGGCACCTTCGAGCTCAACCCGTGGTTCCTGTACCTGGCCGGTGCCGCTGGCCGGACCCGGCGGGCGGTCGCGGTCTCGGACTCGACCGACGGCGCATACGCGCAGATGCTCTACTCCGCCCGGTTCGGCTTCGGCCGGAAGGAGCGAACGCACTTCTACCTGACCGGGCTGTACATCACCGACGACAGCGCATCACTCCACGGGAATACCCTGCCGATGCCTGGCGACACGACCGTGCCCCCGGACAGCTTCGAGGCCGTCCGGCCCCAGGAGAACTACATTCTCGGCGCCGAGTTCAAGCTGCACCTGCTCGAAGGCGCGCTCACGCTCGAGTCGGAGCTGACCGGCTCGGAGCTGACCCGCGACACCCGGTTGCCGCTCGAGAGCTGGGACTGGCTGCCGGACTGGGTTGAGAAGACGTTCAGGCCCCGGATGTCCTCCTCGATCGACTACGCGGTCAAGGTCCGACCCGCGCTGACCGTGTTCGACACGAAGCTGACCGGCCGGTTCGAGTACGTCGGGCCAGGCTACGTATCGCTCGGCGCGCCGGGACTGCGCAACGACAACCAGGCAATCGGCGCGGGGATGGAACGAGACTTCCTCGACCGGGCGATCTCGGTGTCGATCGGCTGCTCAGCCGAGCGCGACAACCTCCTCAGTGCGGCCGTCCGCGACACAGCCGGCCGGCCCGCCGGGATGCTCTCCCTGAAGAGCCGGACGACGCGCTTCACCAGTTGGGAGGCCAACCTCGGCCTTCAGTTCCCGGATCTGCCCTACCTGCAGGCAGGCTACTCACCCTACGCGCAGGCGAGCGACAGCCTCGACTCGCTGGCCCAGGCCGCCTCGACCAACTCGGCATCCGGCAACGTCATCTCGGTCAGCGCCGGCCATGGCTTCGCTTCCGGCCGGCTCTCGCACAGCCCGTCGGTGTCGTTTGGCTATAACGACCTGCGCGGCGACGACCCGGCCGGCGACTACGCCAGCTGGAGCGCGAGCTTGAACCACGGCGTCGCGTTCGAGTTCCCGCTGTCGCTGTCGGCCGGGGTCGGCTGGGCGCGAACCGACGTGGCGGACGAGACCCCGGACACCCGGGTCTGCCTTGACTTCTCGCCGTCCTACACGCTGTTCGAAAAGTGGCACAACAGCCTGTTCCTCGGCGCGACGCTCGGCTCCGGCACGCGCATCGATGCGCGGCTCAGTTCGTCCTTCCCGCTCGGAAGGATATGCGACGCGCGGCTCGGCCTCGCCGATGCGGTCTACCGCGGCGCCGACGGCAGGTACAACGACCTGCGCCTGACCGCAGAACTCAGCCGGGGCTGGTAAGCTGGATCGTCATGTCCAGCCTGCAACTTCAGACCGCCTGCCCCACTCTCCATCTCCGACAGGGGAGCGAGTGCGGGGCACGAGGGCTTGGAGTGTCCCCGGTCTGATGGACAGACGGATTGGTGTCTGTAAGGTCAGATTGGAGGTAACACGTGAGTACGGAGAAACAGCAGCGCAAGGTCTACACGCGTGAGTTCAAGATCGAAGCGGTCCGACTGACGACCGAGGGCGGCCTGTCGGTCGCCCAGGCAGCGCGGGATCTGGGTCTCAATGAGAAC
>JAWOHE010000033.1:0-29859 GCA_046485285.1 bacterium | reverse complement strand
TCCGCCTCGCTGCCGAGGTACAGCCGGTTCGACGCGAGAGCGAGCCCGGTGACGGGATTGCCGTTGACCGGGCGTATCGCCGAGAGCATCCGGGGCTCCGACGGATTGCTGACATCCAGCACGTACGCGCCCCTGACCTTCTCGTCGCCGATCCGCGTACTGTCCATCCCAAGGAATGCAAGGCCCCGGTCCGGGTCGAGGACGACCGAGTGGCCTTCCGGTTCGCCGCCCCGGTCACCCGGCCAGAGCCCGACCTGCCGGCAGTTGAGCGAGTCCTGCCCGAGCGCAGGCAACGCCAGCGCGAGCAGAACGACAATCGTTGGAATCAGCAGGAATCGGACCATCGTGTCCTCCCTTCGGCCCGCGGGACTCGCGGAGAGGTCAGGGCCGGTCAAGGCTAAGTGCCGCCCCCCCCCGCACTTACTGACATCCGCACTCTCATCGTTCCTCCTCGCCGGACGCCCAGCCCGGACTGCGCAGCCCTCTACCGATTCGGCAGGGACGCGGTCCGTCTGAGCCACGGAGCCGTCGCGACTCAAGCCCTGCCGTCGGGAACAGGTTAGGCAGGATGCCCCCCCGTGTCAAGAGAAGATCTCACCGTCGCGGCCGGGCCGGCCTCGAAGGGGCGACCGGCCCTCGGGCCTGTTCGACCAGCACCAGCCCGGCCGACTCGCCGGTGCCCTGTCGGCCGACGAGGTGGACCCCGGGCGCGGCCCGCCCGGCGTGAGGGTCAGCGGACGACCGGTGATTCCTGCGGCCGGACCAACTCGGCGCGGATTGACCGGCCGACGATGGCATAGGGCGAGTCCGGGTGCTCGAGCGCGAGCTTCTCGAGCAGCCGCAGCCGGAGGTTGTCGTCGCCAATCGCCGCGGCGAGCCGGGACTGTTCATAGAGCGCACGGGCCTGGCGTGGGCTGGCCGGGAACCGGGCCGGGAACGAGTCGAGTGCCGCGAACGCGGCCCGCGGCTCGCCCCGTTCCGCCAACGCCCGGGCAACGAGCAGCAGCGCGTGCTCCGCCGCCGCGTCGTGGCCGCCGGCGAGCCGCCGGGCCTCGGCCAGCGCGAGGTCGGCATGGCCGGTCTCGAACGCGAGCATCGCACGGGCGAGCGGCAGGGACTTCTCGCCCGCCGCCGCGAGCAGGACCAACTCGAGCGCGTCGTTGACGCGCGGGCTGGCCGGGTAGCGGGACTGGAGCCGGCCGGCAATCCGGCGGAGCGTGTCGGCCGACCCGGCGTAGAACGCGAGCCGCGCCTGGAACAGGATGACGCTGTCCGCCGGGTGGGCGATGGCGTCGAGCGCCTGCCGGGCGCCGGCCGTGTCACCGGTCGCAAGCCGCGACGCGGCCAGGCCCCACGAAGCCCCGGGGTCGCCGGGCCGGCCGCGCAGGACCTCGGCGTAGCTCCGCGCCGCCGCGGCGTGGTCCTTCCGGACCAGCCGCTCGAGCTGGGCGAGTTCGAACCGGGCCTCAGGCGTCCGCTCCTCGCGCAGGAGCCGGACCGCTTCGTCGACCCGCCCCAGCTCACGCAGTACCCGGGCCTGGTCGGCCGCGAGCCCGAGCTCCTCGTAGAGCGCGAGCGCGGCCCGCAACGCACCGGCCGCTTCCGCCTCGGCCGCGAAGGCCCGAAGCTCGTCGCGCGCCAGCCCGGCCCGCGCCGCGGCCGCCGCCTCGGCCTCCCGGCCCGCACCGAGCAGGACCTCGGCCTCGCCCCGCGCCCGGAGCCCTTCGGGCAGCCGGCGCGCCTCGGCCAGCACCGCGCGCCAGCCCGGCCGGGCGCCGTACTCGCGCAGTCGCGGCAGGAGCCCGGCCGCGGCCCGCGGGTCCGCGCCGGCCAGCGTCACGAGCTCGCGGGCCGCGTCGGCGTGCCGCTGCTGGCGCTCGTAGAGTTCGACGAGCCGACGGCTGGCCGGCTGCGCCCCGGCCGCGGCGCGGCTCGCGACCAGGAACTCGGCGGCGAGGCGCAGGTCGCCCGAGCCCTCGAGGATGTCGGTCAGCGCGAGGGCCAGCGCGGGCCAGCGCCGGACCGCGTCGCGCGCGAGGGCGCTTGCCTCGCCCGGCCGGCGGCGGCCGAGCAGGGCTTCGATCCGGGCGAAGGCGTAGTCTGCGCGCTCCGGGTACAGCGCGCCGAGCCGGGCGCTGACGCTATCGAGCAGGCCGAACCGGCCCTGCTCGACCGCCAGCCGGCGCAGTCCCGCGTAAGCGGAGAAGTCGGCCGGCGCGCGCTCGAGCACGGCCCGGTACTCGACGAGCGCGGCGTCGTACTGGCCGGCCTGTTCAAGGACCCGGGCATTGCCGATCGTCTGACCGACACCGACGCCGGCAAGCAAAAGCAGGAGAATCGCCGACCGCATCACTGCTCCTCGAGCAGGTGCTCGAAGTATCGCCGGACCTGGGGCTCGAACCGGCCCAGCCGCCCCTCGCGCAGGGACCGCATCAGCTCCTCGCGAAGCAGGCGGTTGCGTTCGCCCCGATCCTCGGGCAGGCCCGGCACCGGGTCGCGCTCGAACGCGCCGGCAGTCTCGGACTCGCGCTCCTCCTTGCGACCCTGCTGGCGGACGCTGCGCTGGGCGTCGAGAAGGCGGGAAAGGATCCCCTCCTGCCGCGCGATTAGCTCGCGCTGGATGCTCATCTCGGCAAAGTCCCGCTCGACCTGCCTCATCTCCTCGACCAGCCCGTCAAGCGCCGAGGTCAGCCCGGGCCGCTCGCCGCCGAGCTGGTCGAGCATATGCTCGAGCCGCTCGCGCAGGGCGCCCTGCTGGGCAAGCAGGCGGCCGAGCGCCTCGGCCAGGCCGGGGCTCATCCCGCCCGGCATCGGTATCGGCAGGCCGCCGGTCCCGATGTTGACCGACATCTGCCCGGCCGCGAGCCGGGACAGCGCCTCCATCAGGCCCTCGAACCCGCCCGACATCCCGCCGCCCCGTTCCGCGGAGGCCATCGCCTCGAGCAGGCCGGCCGCGACCCGGTCGAGCGAGGCCCGGGCCTCGGCCATCCGCCGGCCCGCCGCGGCGGCGCGGGCCTCGAGCAGGTCCTGCCCGGCCGACTTCATCGCCTCGCGCGCCCGGCCGAGCTCGCCGACCAGCCGGCCGGAAACCGACAGCGTCCGGTTCGGCAGCGCGGCGAGGCTCTCGGCGATGACCCCGGTCGCGTCGTGGAGCCCCATCTGCCTGCCGATTGCCGGCCCGGTCTCGCGCGTCTCGGCAATCTGCCGCTCGAGTTCCTCCTGGGTCCGGGAAAGCATCAACAGCTCCTCGACCGCGGCCCCGAGCCTGCCGGCGAGGTCTTCCGACCGCCTGCGCTTCAGGTCGCCGCCGAGGTCGCCTAGCGACGTGCCGAGCTCGCCGAGCTTGCGCGCGACCTCGGAAGCCTGCTCCTGCGCTGGTCCGGGCCGGCCCTGCCGGAACTGCGCCGCCGACGCGCGGGCCTCGGCGCTGAGCCGGTCCTGCTCCGCCTGCCCGGCAAGCTCGGCGAGCGCCCCGGCCGCCGCGGAGTCCGACATCTCCCCGGCCAGTTCCTCGATGCCGGCGAGCAGGCTGTCGAGCGCGTCCGACAGCGCCTCCTGCTCGCGGCCGAGCTTGTCGGCGGGCTCGCCCGGCGCGCGCCGGGCGATGTCGTCCTCGACCCGGGCCAGCTCCTCAGCGGTCCGGGCCAGCGCCTCAAGCTGCTGCTCCTCCATCACCTGGCGGAGAAACTCGAGCGCGTCGTCGAGGCCGCGCCGGAGCTGCTCCTGGTCGAACTCGAACTGCCCGAGCGCGGCCCGGAGCTCCGGGCCCGACTCGCCGAGCTTCTCGCGCAGGCGCTCGAGCGACTCGGCCAGCTCGCGGGGCAGGAGCTCGGACAGCAGCCGTTCGAGCTCGCCGAGCCGGCGCATCGTCTCCTCGTCGTAGGCGACGCCGTCGTAGATGTCGTCCATCGTCCGGCGGACCTGCTCGCGCAGGTCACTGATCTCAGCCGCGAGGTCCTGCTGCTCGGCGAGCAGGTCGCCGAGCGCCTGGCGCTCCTCCCAGCTCAGCTCGCCCGCGCCCCGGGCCTGCTCGCCGAGCCGGCCGACCTCCTCGGTCAACCGCTCCTGGAGCTCGCTGAGCGGCGCGAGCTCGCTGCGGGTGACCTCGGCCTGGCGCACCGAGGCGTTGTAGATCTCGGCCATCGTCGGGAAGCGCACCTCGAAGACCTCGCTCCGGCCGGTCTTCGGCCCCGAAACCGCGTCGTTGTCGGTCACCTCGGCCCGGTAGCGGACGGCGTCGCCGGGCAGGATGCCGAACCCGGATAGGTCCCAGACGTGGAGTGTCGTGTCCTCGCGGCGGCCGGCCAGACCCTTGACGCGCACCCGGGTGTCAAGGCTCTCCCGGCCCCAGCGCAACCAGAGCGTGCCGAGGCCGTAGTCGTCGAGGCTGTTGATGGCAAGGGGAAGCCGCATCGTCATCGGCAGCTCGACGTCCCGGCCCGGCCGAAGGATTCGAACCAGCGGGCTCTCGTCCGGCACCGCCCGCAGCGTCACGTGCCCGCAGACCTGGAAGGCGCCACCGGAGTCGCCGAGCAGTTCGAAGACCCCGCGGCCATCCGCGCGCACCCGGAATCTCCCTGCGAAACGGCCGCCCGGCCCGGGCTCGAGCGCGACCGTCTCGGCCGCGAAGGATAGCCGCCCGGCCGCGAGCTCCTGACTGGCGCGGCCCACGACCGCGAACTCCGACCCGACCGGCGCGGAAAGGTCCGGTCCCGCGCTCCGGGTATCGGGCAGACCGGTGTGAGGCGGGTAGCGGCAGGTGAAGCCGAGCTCCTCGATGCTGAGCGGCTCGAGCACCCGCACGCGGTGCTCGGCCGAGGCCGTGCCCAGCACCCGAAACCGGTAGCGCTGTTCCCGCGCCGCGTACAGCCGCACCCGGGCGGTGTCGCCGGCGAGCGGCACCCGCCGCGCGCGCCGGCCGGGCTGCTCGAAACTAACTGCCCGGAACACGCCCGGCGGCTCGACCCGGCAGACCAGCTCGAGCTCGGTCCCGGGCATCACCGCGGTGTCGCCCGGCGCGACGCCGAGCCGGACCGACAGGCGGCCGGGTGCGAACGCATTGGCGACGCCGACCCCGAACCGCGCCGGGAACGTCAGCCGCGCGCCGAGCAGGAGCCCGGCGCCGACGACGGCGACAAACCCGGCCCGCATCACGCGCCCGCGCCGGCACGCCCGGCCGAAGTCGAGCTCCCGGGCCTGTTCCTCGACCGCGCGCACCGCCGCCGCCCGAAGCTCGGCCGAGTACGCCTCGCGCGTCTCCCCGCCGTCGGCGAGGTCGAGCGCGGCGACGAGCCTCCCGGCCAGCGCCGGGAACTCGGCCTCGACCGCGTAGCCGAGCGCGCGCCGGCGAAGGCCGGCCAGCCAGCGCCGGCAGGCGAAGCCGAACGGCACCGCGAGCAGGACCAGCGTCCAGCCGCTCCAGAACGCGAGCGCCGCGACCGCGACACCGGCCGTGAGCAGGCCGAGCAGGAGCAGGAGGAGCGCGGCGAGGTCATTGGCGAGCCGGCGACGAAGGAACCCGGCAAGGCGGGCGCGCAGTTCCCGGCCCGGCCGACCGCTTGCAGGGCTCACGACGGTTCGACGCCGGCCCGGCCCCGCGCGTTACTCATCGCGCCGCCGCCGGTCAGCAGGGCGTCACCACGCCACCTCGAACCCGAGCCGGGCCCGGCGCGGCGGGCCGTAGTTGTTGACCCAGTCCATCGAGGCCCGGTGGTAGCTGTAGGTGGCGCGGAACTCCTCGTCCGGCGACAGGAACCCGTCGTGGTTGAAGTCGCGGCGGGGGTCGTAGTCGCGGTCGCCGAAGCGCATCGCGCTCTCGCCGGTGCGCCAGAACAGCGGGTCGGTCCGCTTCGGGGCGAGGTTGTCGGTGTTGGGCTCGCCCGACGTCGGGTAGACGTAGAGGACGTCCCGGATGTCCAGGACGTTCAGCACCTCGGCGATGAGCGCCAGCTCGAGCCGGCCGAACCGGAACCCCCTGGTGACGACCGCGTCGACGTTCGACCGCCAGGGCGAGAGCCGGGTATTCCAGGTCTTCGGGTCCCGCTTCTCGGCCGGCTCCGAGTAAGGGAAGCCGTTGCCGAGGTAGCCAAGGATGTGGAGCGCGCTCCGGTCAAGTGCGGCGTCGAGCCAGGCCGCGCCGGTGCCCCGCTCCGGCGGCGTGAAATCCGCCTGCAGGAAGAACCGGTTGCGCTGGTCGAAGTCAAGCGGGTACTCGACCATCCGCGCGGTATCGCCACGGCTGGCGAACTCGTCGTAGTACTCGTTGGCGTGCGAGCTCGTCCCGACTGCCCAGGACAGGGTGTACGCCAGCTTCGCGCCGACCCAGGGCCGGCGGACCTCGACGATGAACTCGCCGCCGGTCAGCTTCGCGTAGTCGACGTTGGCGTAGCTGACGTACCGCATCGGCAGGGCCGGGACTTCGACGGTCCGGAGCAGGTCGAAGACATCCTTGCGCCACAGGTTGACGGTCAGGAGCAGGCCGGGCCGGACCTCGCCCTGGACGCCTAGCTCCCAGGCCTGGGTCCGCTCCGGCTTGAGCTCCGGGTTGCCGACGACGAGCAGGGAGTCGCCGTAGACGGTCCGGTAGCGCACCGGACTTCGGGTGTTGTCGTAGAGCGCGCTGAACAGCGGGACCTGGAAGTAGTAGCCGTAGTTCGCGCGGGCAAACAGCCACTCGGTGATGCGGAACGACGCGCCCAGCCGCGGTGAAAACTGCTGGCGCGCCGGCACCCTGAGCCAGCCGTCCGGTCCGGACTGCGCGCGCACCGAGTCCGCGGCGTCGAACCGGTCCCAGCGCACGCCCGCGTCGGCGTACATGCCCTCGTACTCGACCCGGTCCTGCACCCAGGCCGCGAGCCGCGCCGGCCTGACCCGGTACGTGTCGATGACCGGGTTGAACGCCGGCCAGCGCACGCGGTCGCTCGAGACGTCGTAGAGGTCCCCATTCGCGCCGAGCGTGAGCTGGTGGTTGGCGTTGAGCTGTCGGTTGGCGGTCGCCCGCGCCGCCAGCACCTCGGTCCGGGTCTGCCGCCACTCGTCGAACGTGCCCCGGGTCAGGAAGAACCAGTAGTTCTCATAGGGCATCCCCCACGGGTTGTCGATGTCCCAGCCCGGGACCTCGTACTCGCCCGTGTCGAGGAACGTGAAGTCCCGGAAGGCACGGACCGCGCCGGTATCCCGCACCCCGTAGGTCCGACCGGTCTCGAACCGCGACAGCGCCAGGTCGTAGAACTCCCGCGACGTCGGCATCCAGGTCAGCCGGCCGACCAGCAGGTTCCCGCGCCGAAAATCACTCCGGTAGTCGTCGAGAATCAGCCGCCACTCGGACTTGTAGCGGTCGAACTGGGCCCGGGACAGCGCGCCCGACGCGGACAGCCGCAACGTCCCGCCCAGCTCGCCGACCAGCTTGCCGTAGAGCGAGTAGTCGGCCCGGGCCTTGTGCGGCAGGCGGAACAGCCGCGGGTCCCAGTCGTCGGTCGTCGTCACGCCGACGTTGATTACTGAGCGCAGGCCCTTGAGCAACGGCAGGTGCACCTGCGCGCCCTGGTCGGTGTAGCCGAAATCGTACCAGGCCGGCATCGGCTTCTCGGACTTTGCCCGGTAGCCGGCGCCGAACTCCCGGCGCGGGTTCACGGTCACGAGATTGATGATGCCGGACATCGCCCGGCCGTACTCGGCGGAGAACCCGCCGGGCAGGAACACCACCTCGTCGGCAACCCCGCGCGACAGCTCGAGGCCGAACTCGCCGGACAGCGGGTCCACGACGCTCACCCCGTCGACGAGAAAGTCCACCTCGGCCGCCCGGCCGCCCCGGACGTGGAAGCTCGACTCGGTCCTCGCCACGCCCGGCGCGAAGACCATCAACTGGCTCAGGCGGTCGCCGGGCAGCCAGGCGATCTGGTCCCGGCCGACCGCCAGCCGCGCCGCGGTGACCTCCTTCGAGACCATCGGCCGCTCCGCCCGCACGACCACGCCCGGCATCGGCACCGCGGACTCGGCCAGCGTGAAAACCTGCCTGGTCGTCCGGTCGGCCTCGACCTTGACACCGGTCACCGCGACCGACCGGTACCCGACCATCGACGCCTCCAACCGGTGGCTCCCGACCGGCACGTTCAGGACGACGTAGGAACCCTGATCGTCGGTCGCCGCGCCCAGCCCGCCGTCGGCCAGCACCACGCTCGCGCCCGCGAGACCCTCCCCGGTCCGCGCGTCGAGCACCCGGCCGGCGAGCTTGCCGGTCTGCGCGGCGGACAGGACCCCGGCCAGAGACAGCAGGACAAGGCACGACCGCCCCCGGGTCATCTCCGCCTTGACCTCAGCCTCAGCCTCACTCCGGTCCCGACCGCTACCGGGTGACGACCACCTTCTGACAGCCTGCGGCTGGCGGCTCGCCGCCGACAGCCCGCACGAAGTAGACCCCGGGCGACAGGTGCCGCACGTCATTCTCGCCCGGCGCAAGGTCCATCATCTTCCGGCCGGAGATGTCGAGCAGTTCCGCCCGGTCTCCTGTCCCCGGCCCCCGGTCGCCAATCCTCAACACCCCGCGGACGATGGCCGGGAAGCCGGCCCGGTCCGCGCGACCGCGGCCCGACCCGGGCCCGGCGACCCCGGTCGGGAACGAGTAGCGGTACGCGGCGCCGCGGGCGGTTCCGGCGTAGAGCCGGACGGCGTCGGTCGCGGTGAACGCGAGGCAGGTGACCGACTGCCCGGCGAGGCCTTCGCTCATCGCCTGCCAGCTCTGCCCGCGGTCGCGGCTGACCAGGACGCCGTTGTCGCCGCCGGCGAGGACCGTATCCGGCCCGCCGGGATAGAACGCGACCGCGCGCAGCCCGCGCTCGGTGGAAACCCGGGTCCAGCCGGCGCCGCCATCCGTCGTCCGGTAGACGCCGCCCGAGGTCGCGGCGAAGACCCGGTCCGCATCGAACGGGTCCACGGCCAGGCCGAAGACGGTGTCGGCCGGCGCGGCCGCGGTCTCGAGCCAGCTCGCGCCCCGGTTGGTCGAGCGCGCGACCGCGCCCGCGGTGGCAATGTAACCGCCCGCGTAGATGATGTCGGACTGCGCTCCCGCCCCCGCCAGCGCGTGGCACCAGCCGCGCTGCGACTGCTGGATGAAGATCCGGGTCCAGCTCAACCCGCCGTTGGTCGAACGACAGAGCCCGAACGACCAGTTGCTGGTCGAGGAATTGCCCTGCCCGCCATAGACGATGAGTTCCGGGTCCTCGGGGTGAACGATGCAGTCGCCGCCCTCGCCGAGGTAGCTGTCAATCTGTGTCCAGACGGTCCCGCCGTCCGTGCTCCTGAAGAGCTCGGCGTCCCCTCAGCCTGCGCCTTCGAGCGCATAGAGCACGTCGTAGCCGGTCCCGGGCGCGACCCCGATGCCGCAGACGTTGCCGCAGGACAGGAAGTCGTTGCACCGGGTCCAGCTGTCGCCGGCCGACTCGGTTCGGAAGATGCCGTTCTCGTGAACCTCCAGGTACAGCCGCCTGCCATCGCCCGGGCTGGGGCTGATGCAGGATATCCTCGTGATGCGAAGCCCGGTGTGGGCTTCGCGCCAGTTGGCGCCGGTATCGGTCGACCGATAGATGCCGGTCTGGGTGTTGACCCAGGCGGTTGCCGCGGTTCCCGGGTCGGCGTGGAGGCTCGCGGTCTTCAGCGTCACGTACCCGGGCGACGGAACGTTCCACGTCAACCCCGCGTCGGTCGTCACGCAGACCCGCATCGAGTCGGTTCGGCCGATGCCGTAGGCGACACTTCCGTCAGCGGGCGAGAACGCGACGCTCATCGTCCCGCTCACCGCGCCCGCGGCCTGCCAGCTCGCGCCGCCGTCGGTCGTCCGGTAGAACCCGGCGGTCGTCGCCGCGAGGACGATGCGGTTGTCGGCCGGGCTGACCGAGATGCCCTGTACCGACGAACCCGGCGGGATGCCGCCGCTCGCCCGCTGCCAGTTCGCGCCGCCGTCGGTCGACTTGAAGAGCTGGGCGTAGTTGGCGCCGAGATACACCGTGCCGGCGTCAACCGGGTCGGCCGCGAGCGAGTAGGTGTAGCTCACCGTGTCCGGGTAGGGCATCGAGACGCTCCAGCTCGCGCCGTGGTTGGTCGACACGTAGGCCGCCGCCCGGTAAGCGCCATTGTGGTAGTAGTACCCGCCGACATAGACCCGGCCCGCAGTTAGCGGGTCCGCCGCCAGTGACACGCCGTACCCGGGCAGGGAACTGCTCGTCCAGCTCAGGCCGCGGTCAGTCGAGCTGTGGATGACGTTCCCGCGGCCGCTGGCGTAGACCCGGTCGTTGTCAAGCGGGTCGGCGGCCAGGAGGGTCACGTAGATATCCGGCACGCGCCCCTGGTCCTGCCAGCTCGCGCCGGCATCCGTGCTCAGGAACAGCCGCGCGCTGTCCGGGTAGTCGTAAGGCGTCGCGTAGACCTGCCGGGCATCGCGCGGATTGATTGCCATCGCCATTATGTAGCCGCCGTCCGGCCCGATTGACTGCCACGCCGCGGGCGCGCTCGCCGCGGCCAGCGCCAGGATCAGGACAACCGTCGTTCTGCTCATGTTCAACTCCATTCGGTCATGGGCTATTGTAGGCCGCCCGGCCGGGATGGCAACCCCGGCATCGGCCCGGTTGACAAACCGCCGCGGGCTCCTAGCATCCCGGCTGTGAACGCCGGCGCGACGCTTCCGCTCCGGGCCGCCGAGCGCCACCGACTGCGCCGGGCATCATTCGACGTCAACCCGGCGCTCTACGAACGCACCCGGCCCGGCTATCCCGCGAAGATGTTCGACGACCTCGTCCGGCTCGCGCGGCTCGAGCAGGGAAGCCGGGCACTCGAGATCGGCCCGGGCACCGGCCAGGCGACCCTCGAGCTCGCCCGCCGCGGCCTGGCCGTCACCGCGGTCGAGCTGTCGCCGCGGATGGCCCGCCGCTGTCGGCGCAACCTGCGCGGATACCCGCGGGTCGAGATCCTCAACGTCGGGTTCGAAGACTGGCCGGTCGAGCCGGCCGCCTTCCGGCTCGTCTTCGCCGCCTCGGCATTCCACTGGCTACCGACCCGCACCGCCTACCCCGGGGCCGCCCGGGCGCTCGCCGAGGGCGGCTGGCTCGCGCTCGCCTGGCACTTCCGCGAGACGCCCGACGACGCAATCCGGCGCGAACTCGACGCGGTCTACCGGGCGGCCGGGTTGAAGCCCTGGCGGGCCCGCCCTCCCGGGGAACGCATCCGCCGCCAGCGCCGGGCCATCCTGAACTCGGGCCTGTTCGGACCGGTCACGATCCTCCGCTACCCTTGCGTCCGCCGATACGCCGTCGAGGAGTACGTCGACCTGCTCCGGACGATGTCCGACCACGCCATCCGGACCCCGGCGGTCAAGCGCCGCCTCTTCGGCGGCATCCGCCGGACCCTCGCACGCCACGGCGGGCTGTTTGAACAGCGGTCCGTCGTCGCGCTGATTCTTGCCCCGAAGCGCTGACCGGACGGCTTGACTCCCCGCAACCCCGGCATATACTCACCCGGCATCTGGCGCTTCGGGTCCGCCACGCATCGCGCCGGGTACCGCACGCCGCATGCCCGACGCACGCCGGGTTGCCGCGGCCGGCGCGACGTGAAGCCGGTGCGTCAGGCATCCTGCAACAGCTAATCACAGGCCAGTAGTCAAAGGAGGACACGGCATGTCACAGCCCGAGGTCTACCAGCCGCCCAGGGAGCTGGTCGAGAATTCGAACATCAAGGCCTTCATGGACAGGCACGGCATCGCGGACCTGGATGCCCTTCTCAAGCGCGCCGAGGACCACGAGTGGTACTGGGGCGAGGTAGCAAGGGAGCTGGAGTGGTTCAAGCCGTGGGAAAAGGTCCTCGACGACTCGAAGGCACCGTTCTTCAAGTGGTTCACCGGCGGCAAGTTCAACATCGTCCACAACTGCCTCGACCGCCACATGAAGACCCCGGTTCGGGACAAGGTCGCCTACATCTACGAGTCCGAGCCAGGCGAGGTCGAACGCTGGACCTACGCCCAACTCCACCGGGAGGTCGGCCGGTTCGCCAACGCCCTCAAGAAGCTCGGCGTCAAGAAGGGCGACCGGGTCACGCTCTACATGCCGATGGTCCCGCAGAACCCGATCGCGATGCTCGCCTGCGCCCGGATCGGCGCGGTCCACTCGGTGGTGTTCTCCGGCTTCTCGTCCGGCTCCCTGCGCGACCGCATCCAGGACGCCGAGGCGAAGGTCCTCATCACCTGCGACGGCGCCTACCGCCGCGGCAAGCTGGTCCCGCTCAAGGCGAACGCCGACCCGGCGCTGGCCGAGTGCCCGAGCATCGAGCACTGCATCGTCTTCAAACGCGCCGGCAACGACGCCCCGATGACCGCCGGCCGCGACCTGTGGTGGCACGACGTCGTCAAGGATGAGTCCGACGACTGCCCGTGCGAGCAACTCGACCCCGAGGACATGCTCTACACGCTCTACACCTCGGGCACTACCGGTAAGCCGAAGGGCATCGTCCACATCCACGGTGGCTACGCGGTCGGCACCTACTCGACGCTGAAGTTCGTCTTCGACATCAAGCCCGACGACGTCTACTGGTGCGCGGCCGACATCGGCTGGGTGACCGGCCACTCCTACATCGTCTATGCCCCGCTGATGACCGGCGCGACGTCGATACTCTACGAGGGCGCGCCCGACTTTCCGGCCCCGGACCGCTGGTGGTCGATTATCGAGCGCGAGAAGGTCACGATCCTCTACACCTCGCCGACCGCGATCCGGATGTTCATGCGCTTCGGCGGTGAGCTGCCGGCGAAGCACGACCTCTCCTCACTACGCCTGCTCGGCTCGGTCGGCGAGCCGATCAACCCCGAGGCGTGGCGCTGGTACCGCGAGCACATCGGCGGCGGGAAGCTGCAGATAATGGACACCTGGTGGCAGACCGAGACCGGGACGTTCATGATATCGCCGCTGCCGATAACCCCGCTCAAGGCCGGCTCCGCGACCCGGCCCCTGCCGGGCGTCAAGGCCGACGTCCTCGACCAGCAGGGCAATCCGGCCGCGTCGGGCACCAACGGGCTCGGGGTCCTGCTCAAGCCTTGGCCGGCGATGCTTCGGACGATCTACAAGGACCCGGACCGCTACGTCCAGACCTACTGGTCGCGCTTCCCGGGCAAGTACCTGATGGGCGACTCGGTGTCGCACGACGAGGACGGCTACTTCTGGTTCCGCGGCCGCGCCGACGAGGTCCTCAACGTCGCCGGCCATCGGCTCGGCACCGCCGAAGTCGAGTCCGCGCTCGTCGCGCACGCGGCCGTCGCCGAGGCGGCGGTCATCGGCGTCCCCCACGAGGTCAAGGGCGACGTGCCCAAGGCCTACGTCACGCTCAAGGTCGGCTACGAAAAGACCGACGCGCTCAAGCAGGAACTGATGAAGTGGGTGGCGACCGAGATCGGCGCGATCGCGAAGCCGGACTCGATCGAATTCCGCGACAAACTGCCCAAGACCCGCTCGGGCAAGATAATGCGCCGCCTGCTCAAGGCCGAGGCCCTCGGCCAGCCGGTCGGCGACATCTCGACGCTCGACGAGTAGGCACCCGACAATGCAGGCGGACTGCCCGGACGTCCCTCCGGCAGTCCGCCTGCCGTCACAACCCCGCAACCCGCCGCCTGCCCTCACGGAGGTCACGCAATGAGTGAAAGCAAAGTCTTCAACCGACGGCTCATCGTCGTCGGCGCCATCCTCGTCCAGATCTGCCTCGGCGCCATTTACGCCTGGAGCGTGTTCCGCAAGCCGCTCGAGGCCGAACTCGGCATCTCCCCGACCCAGGCGTCGCTGCCGTTCTCGGTCGTCCTGATTGCCTTCGCGCTCGCGACCGTCGCCGGCGGCCGGCTCCAGGACCGGCTCGGGCCCCGGGTCGTCGTCATCGCCGGCGGCGTCCTGCTCGCGGCCGGGATGCTCCTTGCCAGCCTCGCCCGCGGCATCGAAGTGCTCGTCCTCTCCTACGGCGTCATCTCCGGCGTCGGCATCGGCTTTGCCTACGTCTGTCCGATTGCCTGCGGGGTCAAATGCTACCCGGACAAACGGGGGCTCATCAGCGGCGTCTCGGTCGCCGGCTTCGGTGCCGGCGCATTCTTCGTCGCCCCGCTCGCCCAGGGACTCATCTCGGGCACGCCCTACAACCTCATCGGCGCAAACCTCTTCCCCCTCCCCCAGCTCGGGGTGTGGCAGACTTTGCGCTGGCTCGGTGTCGCCTACCTGGCGCTGGTCGTCATCGGCGGACTGCTCTTGCGTAACCCGCCCGCCGGCTACTGCCCGCCCGGCTGGACCCCGCCGCAACCCATGCCCGGCACCGCGCCGCGCACCGACTACACCTCGGGCCGGATGCTCGGCACCTGGCAGTTCTGGGTCATCTGGCTGATGTACTTCGCCGGCTGCGCGGCCGGACTGATGATGATCGGCCAGACCTCGCCGATCGCGCAGGAGCTCGCGCGCTTCGATGGCGCCACCGCCGCGGTCGGCGTGTCGGTGCTCGCCATCTTCAATACCCTCGGCCGCATCTTCTGGGGCCGCGTCTCGGACTCGATCGGCCGCGCCCGGGCTCTGTTCCTGATGTACCTCATCAACGCCGTCGCCGTGTTCGGGTACTTCCTCATCCCCGCGGCGCCGGTGGTCTTCTGGTTCGGCATCGCGCTGGTCGGTGCGACCTTCGGCGGCTACCTGGCGATTTACCCGGCGATCAACGCCGACTACTACGGCACGAAGTACGCCGGGGTCAACTACGGCCTCATCTTCACCGCCTACGGGGTCGGCGGGCTCGCGTCGAACATCTTTGCCCCGCGCGTCCGGGAGTTGACCGGAAACTACAATTTCGCGTTCATCCTGACCGGCGTGCTCTGCATCGCCGCGGCCGCGGTCAGCTTCTTCCTCCGACCGCCCGCGCCCCACAGACCCGCCGCGTCCTGAAGCAGACAAGGAGAAACACCGTGAAGAAGCTCAGCCCGGCCGAGGTCGAGCAGCTCAAGACCAAGGCCCAGAAGCCGTCGCAGGATGCCATGGTCCTGCACCCGTTCTACAAGGGCAAGTACCAGACCGTGCCCAAGTGCTGCATCCGCGACTTCAACGACTTCGCCATCTGGTACACTCCGGGCGTCGCTGCGCCCTGCAGAGATATTCAGGCGCACCCCGAGCAGTCCTTTGTCCACACCAACCGGGCCAACACCATCTGTGTGCTCACCGACGGCACGCGGGTGCTCGGCCTCGGCGACATCGGGCCCGAGGCCTCGATGCCGGTAATGGAGGGCAAGGCCATCCTCTTCAAGTACCTCGGCGGGGTCGACTGCGTGCCGATCGCGCTCCGCACCAAGGACCCGGACGAGTTCATCCGCACCGCCAAACTGCTCGAGCCCTCCTTCGGCGGGTTCAACCTCGAAGACATCTCCCAGCCCAAGTGCTTCCGCATCCTTGACACGCTCAGGGCGGAGATGAACGTCCCGGTCTGGCACGACGACCAGCAGGGCACCGCCGCGGTTACCTACGCCGGTCTCGTCAACGCCCTGAAGTTCGTCGGCAAGGACATCGGCAGGGTCAAGGTCGTCTTCCTCGGCGCCGGTGCCTCCAACATCGCCATCTCCCGCGTCTGCATCAAGGGCGGGGTCACGGCCGAGAACACCATCATGTGCGACTCAAAGGGAACGCTCCACAAGGGTCGGACCGAACTCAGGGAGACGTTCAAGGAGAAGTGGCACATGTGCGAAGTCTCCAACAAGTGGGACCTACGCGGTACGGTCGCCGACGCGATCAAGGACGCCGATGTCCTCATCGCCCTCTCGACGCCCGGGCCGGACACGGTCAAGCCCGAGTGGATCGGGTCGATGGCGAAAGACGCCGTCGTCTTCGTCTGCGCCAACCCCATCCCGGAAATCTGGCCCTGGGAGGCGCTCGAGGCAGGCGCCGCGGTCGTCGCGACCGGGCGCAGCGACTTCCCCAACCAGGTCAACAACTCGCTCGGCTTCCCGGGCATCTTCCGCGGCGCACTCGACGTCAACGCGAAGACGATCACCGACGAGATGTGCATCGCCGCCGCGCTCGAACTTGCCAAGGTCGCCGAGGACCGCGGCCTGCGCCAGGACTACCTCGTCCCGACGATGGACGACTGGGAGGTATTCCCGCGCGAGGCGGTCGCGGTCGGGATGAAGGCCATCGAGCAGGGCGTCGCCCGCATCAAGCTGACCCGCGACGAGCTGATGAAGAAGTCCAGCGCGACCATCAGGCACGCCCGCGAGATGGTCCAGAGCCTGATGAAGGAAGGGTTCATCGCCGAAGCCCCGAAGACCTGATTCCAGCAGAAGAGAGAGCGGGGGCCGCGCGGCCCCCGCTTCTTCATTCGGCCGCGCCGGTCAGGACTTGCCCCGCTCGGGCAGCTCGTAGTTCGGCGCTTCCTTGGTGATGGTGATGTCGTGGGGGTGGCTCTCGTGCAGGCCCGCGCCGCTGACCCGGATGAACTGCGCCCGGCGCCGGAACTCGGCCAGCGTCCGACAGCCGCAGTAGGCCATACTTGATCTCAGGCCGCCCTCAAGCTGGTAGAGCACCTCGGCCGCGCTCCCCCGGTACGGCACCCGGCCGACGACGCCCTCGGCGACAAGCTTGGGCAGGCCCTCCTGGACGTAGCGGTCCGCCGAGCCCGAGCGCATCGCGTCGATCGAGCCCATCCCGCGGTAGACCTTGTAGCGCCGGCCCTCGAGCAGGATGTTCTCGCCCGGGCTCTCCTCGGTGCCGGCCAGCAGGTTCCCCATCATCACCGACCCCGCGCCCGCGGCCAGCGCCTTGGCGACGTCGCCCGAGTAGCGGATGCCGCCGTCGGCGATCACTGGCACCCGCCGGCCCAGCGCCTTGACACAGTCGAGAATCGCGGTCATCTGGGGAACGCCGATCCCCGAGACGACCCGGGTCGTGCAGATCGAGCCAGGCCCGACCCCGACCTTCACCGCGTCCGCGCCCGCCCGGGCCAGCGCCTCCGCGCCCTCGGCGGTCGCCACGTTGCCGGCGACGACCGCGAGGCCCGGCCAGGACCGACGCAGCCAGCGCACCATCGAAAGGACGTTATCGGAATGGCCGTGGGCGGTGTCGACCACGAGCGCGTCGACCTCGGCCCCGACCAGCGCCGCGGCCCGCTCCCGGCCGTCGCGGCCCACGCCGACCGCGGCGGCAACCCGCAGCCGCCGGCGATCGTCGACGGTCGCGTTCGGGAACTCCAGACGCTTGATGATGTCCTTGGTCGTTATCAGCCCGCGCAGGACCCCGCGCCGGTCGACGATCGGCAGCTTCTCGACACGGTGCCGGCGCAGGATGTCCCGCGCCCGCTTCAGCGTCGTCCCGACCGGCGCGGTCACCAGCCCCTCGCTGGTCATCACCGCCCGGACCGTACGCGAGTTGTCGTCCTCGAACAGCAGGTCGCGCCGTGTCAGGATGCCGACCAGTCGGCCCCGCTCGTCGACTACCGGCAGGCCGGAGATCCCAGAGGCGGCCATCAGGTCGCGCGCCTGGCCGATCGTCCGGTCGGGCGTGACCGTGATCGGGTCAACTACCATCGAGCTCTCCACCCGCTTCACCCGCGCGACCTGCGCCGCCTGCTGCTCGACCGTCATGTTCTTGTGAATCACCCCGATGCCGCCGGCGCGCGCCATCGCGATCGCCATCGCGTCCTCGGTCACCGTGTCCATCGCTGCGCTCACCAGCGGCAGCCTGGTCCGGATCGACCGGGTGAACCGCGTTTCGATGCGCACCGTCGCCGGCAGCACCCCCGAGCGGCGAGGTACGAGCAGGACGTCATCGAACGTCAGGGCATCTTTGAGTCTCACTCTAGTCCTCCTCTTCGAGCACCCGGCGAATCTCCTCGACAAGTCCCGGACTATAGCCCTCGAACCGAGCGCCAACCCGGCCCTGTCGGTCGAGAACCACCACCGTCGGCAGGAGCTCGATGCCGTAAGGCCGAAGTGCCGAATCCGCGGCCGGGACGACGACAGCCAGGTCACCGGCGGCCAACTGCCCGGCTCCCGGGTCCCGGGCATCGAGCATCACGGTCACGATCCGGGCCCGGTCGGCGAGCCGCCCGACGTCGCGCAGGAGGGTGATGCTCGGCTGCGACCCCGGGCTCCAGAACACCAGCAGGACCGGCCGGCCGCCCGGATCGGCCGCGAGCGCACCGCCGTCGGGCGTCCTGAACCCGGCCGACCAGTCGACAGGGGCGGCCGGCCGAGGGCCGCACGCCGCAACTGCCAGCGCGACGAAGAACGCGGCCGCCGGCAGGCGGCCGCGATGATCTTGTCCGAGACCGGCGCGGGAACCGCGTCTCCGGCTGATGCTTAGAATTTCTCCTTCAGGGTCCGGACGTGACTCAACTGCATCTTGAGCACCTCGGCCTTCTCGCCAGTCGGTTCCTTGTCCAGCAGCGCCCGGTAGAGCTTCTCCGCCCGGTCCAGCGCGCCGGCGTCGGCGTAGTTGCGGCCGGCGGCCATCGCCGCCTCTTCGGCCAGCGGCGATTGCGGGTAGCGCCGCCAGGCCTGCTCGTAGGTCTCGGCCGCCTTGAGCGGCTTGCCTGTCTCCTGGAGGCAGTCGGCGACGCCGATCAGCGCGCCGGGCCCGAGAATCGGGTCCTTCGGGTTGCCCTTCAGAAACGCGCCGAACTCCCGCCGGGCCTCTTCGTACCGGCCGGTCTGGAAGTAGATCTGCCCGAGGTAGTACCGGGCCCGGACGCCGACGGCATCCCGGCCGAAACGGGTGGCGACATCACGGAATGCGTCCTCGGACTCCTGCACCTGGCCCTGGCTGTAGATGCCCAGCGCCTCGGTGAACCTGAGCTGGGCCTCAGGGTTGGCGCCCGGCCTCCGGCTCTGCAGGACCAGGATCAGCCCGACGATGACGACGAGCGCGGCACCAAGGATGATGAAGAACTTCTGCCGGTCCCGGTAGTAGAACTCGGCGACCTTCTCGGTCGCCTGCTGGAACCGGTCCGGCTTCAGGTCCTCTTTGCTTACGCGCTGCCTGGCATGGTATTTCTTCATAGCTGGTTCGTCTTCAATGTACCCCTGAGGCGATTCGAACGCCTGACCTACGGTTTAGGAAACCGTCGCTCTATCCGTCTGAGCTACAGGGGCGTTTCTGTTCTGGCGATTATAGAACCTGCTGCGGCCGAGTCAAGCCGCCGAGGGCCGATGCCGGGGCCGATGCCGTGCCGGGGTAGGGGCCGACGGCCCGCCTGCGCGGCGCGCGGGCAGGCTTGACCGGCCGGCCGCGAGGGCTAGACTGACGGCGATGCTCGGCCTCGTGCTTGTCGCTTTCGCCGTTTCGACGACCGCGGTCATCCCCCTGCCCGCCGCGCCGGACTGGACGTCGCACGACGATGACTACGCGACCGGCATCGCTTTCGCCGACTTCACCGGCGACGGCCTCGTCGACCTCGCGACCTCGAACGGCAACGACATGGCCCACGACTCGAACGCGGTCTACGTCAACGTCGGCGGCGCGCTCGAGACCGCCGCGTCGTGGCGCTCGGCCGACCGCGGGATGTTCGGCCACTGCTACGCGGGCGACGTCGACCGGGACGGCCGGCCCGACCTCGCGGTCGTCTCGCTCGGGCCCGAGTCAACCCACACGAAGCTCGTCGCGCGGCTGTACCGTAACTCGGGTGCCGGGCTCGACCCCCTGCCCGCCTGGCGCGCGGCCGACCGGCACTCCTCCTTCGACTGCTGTCTTGGCGACTTCGACCTCGACGGCCGGCTCGACCTGGCGGTGTCGGCCGGGGACGCCTACCGGAACGAACGCGACCCGGCCCGGGTCTACCGCAACACGGGCCCGGCCTTCGATACCCTGCCGGCATGGTCCGCGCAGTTCGACACCGCCTCGGATGCGGTCCGGTTCTGCGATATCGACAACGACGGCGACCTCGACCTCTTTGTCGGCCACCGCCGGCAGGTCTCGATGTTCCGCAACAACGCCGGCGCGCTCGAGACGTCGCCTTGCTGGACCGCCCGTGCCGGCGTCGGCTGGGTGCTCCGGCTCGCCTTCGGCGACTACGACCAGGATGGCTGGCCCGACCTGGCGGTCGCCTCGAACGGCCAGCTCCTCGACTCGAACAGCATCCGGGTCTACCGCAACAACGCCGGCACGCTCGATGCCGCCCCGTCCTTCGTGATGCTCCGCGCCAACCGCTACTCCTCCTGCGTCGCCTGGGGCGACGTCAACGGCGACGGCTACCCGGAGCTGGCCGCCGGCGGCTGGTGGGAGCCGGTCGTCGTCTTCGAGAACAATGCCGGCACGCTCGGCACCGTCCCCGCCTGGAGCTGGCGGCCGGCCAACATCCAGGAGCTTGTCTGCGAGGCGCTCGCCTTTGCCGACGTCGGCAATCGCCGCCTCGAGGCCCGGTTCGACGAGTTCGCCGGCGACGGCAGCCGCCGGCTCTGGAGCCTGGGCCGCGGCCCGGCGCAGTTCATCGACAGCGTGACGGTCGACGGCGCTGCGGTCCCGCCGGGGAGCTGGTGCGCGGACCCGCTCGCGGCCTGGTTCAGCCTCGAGACCGTGCCACCCGCGGGTGCGGCGGTCCGCTGTCACTACCGGTACGCGGCCCGGCCCGACCTCGCGGTCAGCAACTGGCACCGCACGGCCGGAAACCACCTGTTCCGCAATACCGACGCGAGCCCGGTCGCGGAGGCGGGACGCGCGCCGGTCCCCGCCCGGCTCCGGGTTCGCCCCAGCCCGGCCCGCGGCCCGGTGACATTCACGGCCGGGCCCGGCACGACTCCCCTGCCCCCCCTCGACATCTACGCAAGCGACGGCCGACTGGCCCGCCGACTCCTCCCGGGCCCGGCCGGCTGGCACTGGGACCTTCTCGACGGCTACGGCCGCCGCGTCGTACCCGGTTCCTACTTCGGCCGGGCCGGCGACGCGCGGGTACGGCTGGTGGTCGCCCGCTGAGCAATGGACCGGAACGCGGTCGAAGTCCCGGGCGAGATTCTTGCCCGGCTCACCCGCTTCGGCCGGGTCCACCTCCGCGAGCAGGTCGAGTCGACGAATGACTACGCCTTCTCGCTCGCCGACTCCCGCGAGCCCGCGCTCGTCATCGCCCGGCGCCAGACCCGGGGCCGCGGCCGGTTCCGCCGGCGCTGGTACTCCGACGACTCAAGCCTGCTCTTCTCACTACTGCTCTTCCCGGGCGCGGAAGACCACCCGCTCCCGGCCGGCGGGCTCGCCCTCCTCGCCGGCCTCGCGGTCAGCCGCGGCATCGAGGACCTGACCGGCACGCGCCCGCTCATCCGCTGGCCCAACGACGTGATGCTCGACGACAGGAAGCTCTGCGGTATCCTCTGCGAGCAGCGCCGCGAGGCGCTCGTCGTCGGCATCGGCATCAACGTCAACCAGGCCTCGTTCCCGGAGATGGACGACCTCGCCGAGGCCGGCTCGCTCCGCCTCGCCACCAACCGCGAATGGGAGAGGCTCGAACTCCTCGAAACAATCCTGCGCCGCCTCTTCGCGGCCCTCGAGCAGGTCCGCCGGGACGGACTGCCGGCGCTGATGGACGAGTACAAGTCCCGCTCCGCGGTGCTCCACCGGCGGGTCGAGGCGAAAACGGCCCTCCGCCGTCACATCGGCACGGTCGTTGACATCGACGCCGAGGGCCGGTTGGTCATCCGGCGCGACAACGGCAGCATCGTCACCGTCAACTCCGGCCAGGTCCGCCGGCTCCGATGACGCTCTGCCTGGTCGCCGGCAACACGAACTGCCGCCTCGCGCTCTTCGAGGCGGACCGGGTCCGCGCGCGCCGGGCCGCCCCGACCGCCCGGGTGCTCGCCGCCCCGGGCCGGTTCCTTGCCGGGCTTACCGCCGCCGACGCGGCGCTCGCCTCGGTCCTTCCCGCGGCGACCCGGCCGCTTGCCCGCGCGCTCCGGGAGCTCGCCCGCCTGCCTGGGCGCGGGCAGGCCCGCCGGCCGCCCTTCGTGCTCTCCGCCCGGTCCCGCTCCGGCCTGCTCGTCCGCTACGACCGGCGCGAGCTCGGCGCGGACCGGCTCTGCGTCGCCGAGGGCGCGCGCCGGCGCTGGCCGGGCGACCTCGCCGTCGCCGACTTCGGCACCGCGGTGACGCTCAACTTCATCAATGCCGACGGCGCGTTCGAGGGCGGACCGATCCTGCCCGGTCCGGGCCTGATGCTGGCCGCGCTCTGCCGCCACACCGGCCGCCTGCCGCTCGCCCGGTTCCGCCCCCCGGCGGCCCTGTTCCCGCGCACCACCCGGCCGGCGCTTGCCGCCGGTGCGCTCGCCGCGGTCGCGGGCGGCATCGAGCGCGAACTCGCCCGGGTCGAACGGGAAACCGGCCGTCGCTGGCGGCTCGTCGGCACCGGTGGCGCGGCCCGGTACTTCGCCCGCCGGATCCCCCGGCTGGAGTCGGTTGACCCGGACCTCGGCCTGCGCGGGCTCGCCGCTCTCCACGCGCTCAACCGGGGCGGCTGAGCGATGGACCGCCCGCTCGTCCTCGGCCTCGAGACCTCCGGCCCCCGGTCCGCGGTGGGTCTGCTCGACGCCGGCGGGTTCCGCCGCGAGTTCGCCCGCGAGGGTACCGGCCACGACGAGGTTCTCCTCGGCCTTGTTGACCGGGCGCTGGCCGAAGCCGGGGCCGGGCTCGACGCGGTCGGGCTCATCGGCGTCACCGCCGGGCCGGGGATGTTCACGTCGCTCCGGGTCGGTCTAGCCACCGCGCTCGGCCTCGGTCTGCCCCGGGCAATCCCGCTCAAGGCGGTCGGTACGCTGGCCGCGCTGGCCCGCGCCGCGGACCAGTCCTCCCGCGTCCTCGCGCTCGTCGACGCCCGGCGGGGCCAGGTCTACTGCGCGCTCCACGACGGCCCGGCCGAGCTCCTGCCGCCCCGGCTCATCGAGCCGTCCGGCCTCGCCGGACTCATCCGCCCGCTCATCACCGGCCCGACGGTCGCGGCCGGCTCGGGCGTTCAACTCTGCCTGGCCGCCCTCGACGCGCTCGGCATCGCCGACACCGGCATCCGGCACCCGGGCGCGCTCGCGGTCGCCGAACTCGCCCGCGACATGCTCGCGCGCGAAGGCCCGGACCGGCCCGAGGACCTCGTTCCGAGGTACCTCCGCCGCACCGACGCCGAGCTCAACCGGGAGAGGCAGGACGGTTCCGGCCCGCCGGCCTGAAACGCGGCGGCCGGCCCGGGGCCGGCCGTCGGACAAGACTCTGGCGGAGGCGTGTAGGAATCGAACCTACCGGTCCACTTATCGCAGACCACACGGATTTGAAGTCCGCCAGGCACACCAGCACCCATCCGCCTCCGCATTCCGTCTGATGCTAAGGGAAGCGCCGACGCTGTCAAACCCGACCGCGGCGGCGCAACTGCTCCCGGGTCAGTGCTGGATGATGAGCTTCCTCACCGCCTCCTGGCGCTCGTGCTCGATCCGGCAGAAATACACACCGGCGGGCAGGCGGGCCAGGTCAAGCCTGGTAGCGGCCTCGCCCGAGGCGGACCGGGCCATTGTCCCGGTCCTCACGACGCTGCCGGTGACGTCGTAGAGCCGGACCGTTGCCGGCTCCTCGCCGGCCAGCGCCGCCCGGACCTGGACCGCGCCCCGCGCCGGGTTCGGGAACAACCGGAACCCGGCGGACAGCGCCACCGCGCCCGGCGCGCCTATCCCGATCGTGTCGCCCCAAACCCGCAGCGTGACGAACGCCGAGTCATTGCCCGGCCGCTCGTCGCCCGGGACCGTCACCCAGCCCGCGAGCTCGTAGGTCCCGGTCGTGTCCGGGTACCAGACCCCGAACGCGACAGTGTCGACCTCGAGCGGCGCGAGCTGCACGAACGCGCTGTCGTCGTGGTCGGTCCAGGTCGCCCGGAACCGCGCCCAGCCCTCGGCCGGATAGATCGCCTCGTTCCGGACCACGAGCATCGACGCGACCGAGTCGCCCAGGTAGATCGAATCCGGCGCGACCAAGGCGAGCGCGCTGAAATCAACCAGGAGCTCTCTCAGCCGGCAGACCAGGAAGTCGGTGATCGTCGCGCTGGCCTCGACCGTGCCGGCCGCGTACATCGTGCCGTCCGGTCGAGGGAGAACCCGGGCGAACCAGTCCTCGCCCTCGGACTGGTCGAACCGCCAGGCCCAGACCACGCTCCCGTCGGTCCCGAGCTTCAGCAGCAGCGCGTCAAAATCGGTCTGGACGTCCTCGGCATACCCGGCGACCAGCACCTGGCCCAGCGAGTCCACCGCCAGCCCGAGCCCGGCGTCATCCCACCCGCCGCCGTCGTAGCGGCTGACCCAGAGCGGCAAACCGGTCGGCCCGTAGGCGACCGTCGCGCAGTCGGAGAACGTCGCCTCGTCCCAGCTCATCCCGGTCACAATCGTGTTGCCGGTCGTAGTGACGGCCACCGCGGTCAGCAGGTCCTCGTCGTCGGCCGGATAGCGGTTGTACTCCCGCGCCCAGAGCGAATCGCCGTTTGCACCGTAGGCGACCGTGTAGTAGTTGTAGTCCTGGTTGTCGGTGTAGACGACGCCGCCGACTGACACGCTGTTCGTCACCGGGTTCCAGGCAATCGCCATCCCGTAGTCGTCGTCGAACTGGCGGCTGTACCTTCTCATCCAGGGCCGGTCGCCGTTCTCGGTGTACTTCGTCGTCAGGATGTCGTAGTCGGTGCCGTCGTCGTAGCTGTAGCCGGTGACGTAGACCGCGCCCGCGCCGTCCGCGCAGATCGCCATCGCGACGTCCTCGTCGTCCTCCGGCGCCCGGTTGTAGGTCCGGACCCAGTGGGTATCCCCGGTCGCGGCGTCGAGCATCATCGTGCAGTAGTCGTAGTTCCACGGGTCGTCCGCGGCGGCCGAGAACCCGGTCACCGCGACCCGGCCCGAGCTGGTCAGGCAGATGCCGAGCGCGACGTCGTCGCCGCTGCCACCCCGGGCGAAAGTCCGCGCCCAGAGCGAGTCGCCGGCCGGCGAGTACTTGGCGATGAACATGTCGAGCCCCTGACCGGGGACGTGCGCGATCGCCCCGCAGACGTAGACGTTGCCGCTACCGTCGACGACCAGCGCCGAGGCCGTATCGTCCAGTTCCTGGCCTCCCGCGTGGAACCGGGTCCACTCGAGCGTGCCGGTCGGGCCGTACTTCTGGACGATGATGTCAGTGGAGACGCCGCCGGTGTAGCCGAGGCCACAGACGTGGACGTTGCCGAGCTGGTCGACCGCCATGTCGGACAGGAAGTCCTCGTCCTCGCCCCCGCAGTCGTACTGCCGGAGCCAGGCGGTATCGAGCTGGGCCAGCACCGCGGCCGGTGCGGCGAGCGCGAGCATAACTGCCAGCGCAAGACGATAGCGCGTCATCTGTCCTCCTTGGTTGCCTGCCATTGACTATAGAACCGATATCGCCCGGGGTCAAGCTCGCCGCGCTTGACGCGGGCGCCCGCCGCGCTACCCTCAACCGATGCCCGGCTACGAACGCGCGCTCGCGGGGTACCTCGCCGGCCTCGCCGGCGAGCGGCAGTGCTCGCCCGCCACCATCCGGGGCTACCGCACCGACCTCGACCAGTTCCTCGACTTCTGCCGCGAGCGCCTCGGCACGCCGCCGCTCGACCACGTCACCCGCGACCACGTCCGCGACTGGCTGGGCGCGGTCCTCCGCGGCGGCTACGAGCGCCGGTCGGCCGCCCGCAAGCTCTCCGCGGTCCGCGGCTTCTTCCGCTGGCTCGCCGCGACCGGCGCCGTCCCGGCCAACCCGGCCCGCACGGTCCGCGCGCCCCGGGCCGAGCGCCGGCTTCCCGGATTTCTCAGCCAGTTCCAGGTCGCCCAGGCGCTCGAGGTCGAGCCGGCCGACGAGCGCACCGCCCGCGACCGGGCAATCCTCGAGACCCTCTACGGCTCCGGCCTGCGCGCCGCCGAGCTCGTCGGGCTCGACATCGCCGACATCGACTTCGCCGCCGAAACCGTCCGCGTCCTCGGCAAGGGCCGGCGCGAGCGCATCGTCCCGGTAGGCCGGCACGAGGCTGCGGCCATCCGCGACTACCTCGGCCGGCGCCGTCACCAGGACGCCGCGCCGCTCTTCCTCAACCCCCGTGGCGGCCGGCTCACCACCCGCTCGGTCCAGAGCATCGTCCGCCGGCTCCTCGGCCGGGTCGCCGGCGCGACCGCCACCAACCCCCACGCGCTCCGCCACGCCTTCGCCACCCACCTGCTCGAGCGCGGGGCCGACCTCAAGGCGGTCCAGGAGCTACTCGGTCACCGCACACTCAGCACGACCCAGGTCTACACCCACGTCTCGCTCGAGCGCCTGCGCCGGGCCTACGACCGCGCCCACCCCCGCTCCGGCGCCGCGGACTAGCACCCGGCCCGAAAAGCGCGGGGCGCGGTCGCCCGCGCCCCGCAATGAAGACCGTCCCCGGCCCTAGCGCACGACCGCGAACCGGGCGGTGTGGTTCGAATCCGCGCTCAGCCGGCAGTAGTACACCCCGGCCGGCACGAGCCTGCCCGCCGCGTCCCGCCCGTCCCAGCCGGCCTTGTGCTCGCCCGCCGGCCGCGCGCCATCGGCGAGCACGCGCACCTCGCGGCCGGTCGCGTCGTAGACGGCGACCCGCGCCGCCCCGGACCGGCCCAGCATGAAGCGCACCTGCGTGCCCCGAACCGCCGGGTTCGGGCTGATACCCCGGATGCCGGTGACAAACACCGACCCGGGCCCGGCCGCGATGCCGGTCCCGGTGACAACGACCTCCTTGAGCGGGCCCTGGGCGTTCCAGTCCCATCGCGCGTTCCGGCCTCGCGCCCGGAACCAAACCGTGCCGGGCTCGAGCCCGGTCACCTCGTAGAGCGTGTCGGTAATGACGTTCGACAGGACCTCGCGATTCGCGAACCCCGGAGCCGGCCAGACATCGTCGACATAGACGCCGGCGTTCAAGGTGCCATCGTCGGTCATATACCGGAACCTGATGTGGACCGACGTACCGACCCATGGCTCGAGTGAGAACGCCTGCCGCACCCAGCCGCCCGAATTGCCGTCGAACCGGTCGTGGAGCTGGAACCACTCGAGCCCGTTCTCCGACACCTCGGCGACCGTCACGTCGTAGTTGGCCTCGGTGTTGTACCATAGCCAGTAGCGTAGCGAGTCGCCCGGCCGGACCGGATACGGGTCCGCGGTCATCGCGTAGTTGGAGATGTTGTGGCCGGTGCCGAGGTACACCGAGTAGCTCCCCGAGTTCCTCTGGGTCGTCGAGAGCGAAGCGCCGTGCAGGGTCCAGCCCGCCGAACCCGACTCGAAGTCCTCCTCGCTCACGGTCAGCCCGGAGAGCTGCTCCACCTCCCAGCGGTCCGGCTCGTTGTAGTCCGGCCGCACCGGCGACCAGTGCAGGGTGACGTCGCCGGTCTCCGAGGTGTCGGGCCCGACCAGTACGGGCGGCGGAACCCGACCCCGGAGCGCGGTCCGGATCGAGTCCGCGCGCTGGAACAGGTACCACGCGCCGCTGAAGCAGGTGGTCTGGATCGCCTCGAGCTGGCTGGTGCTCTGGTAGAAGCTCGTGCCGAGCTCGAAGACGTAGCTCATGCACGGGAACCCGCCGACATGGTGGCCCCAGCCGTACATCCAGTCGCAGGAGCCGCCCGAGGTCGGGTAAAGCTGGCTCGACTGCTCGGGCGTGTAGGTGCCGCTCGAGAGCCTGGGCATCAGCGCGGCCATCCGCTGACCGAGGCTGGCGAGCGTCGCGTTGTCGGGCGCGGTCCGACCGTCGCCATACGGCCAGAGCACCAGCTCGGAATAAGAGTGGAGGCTTATGTCGGCGACGAAGTTCCTGGTCTTGAAGAACTCGGCCAGCGCGTTGACTTCCTTGCCCCAAGCGCCCCTAGCGCCCATCCACACCAGTTGAGACGGCCGGTGGCTCGTGTTCGAGCCATAGACCAATGCACCCCAGTCGCCAATCGGGTCGCCGTCGCAGACGCCGTTGTAGTCGCGGTTCGGGTCACAGCCGATGGCGCTACCGTACGGCTGGCGGTTCTTACGCCACGACCGCTGGGCCGGGTAATCGTACAGGTAACCGTCGACGTTTATCATCGGGAACACCCAGGTTTGAGTATTGTCGATGTAGTCGCGGAACGCGGCATTGGTCGCGTAGTTACTCAGCAGCGTGTCGACGAAGTGGCGCGCCGCCTCGGGCGCAGCCCATTCCCGGGCGTGGTGCAGCGCCTCGAGCAGGACCATCGGCCGATCGTCGTCGACCATCACGTTGCCGCTAATCTTGACGCCGTAGATCCAGTTCCCGAGGTGGGTCTGGCCGATGCTGTCCAGCCGGCAGATATCGGGATAGGAAGCGGCCCAGCCGCGCATCAGCGCGACGTGGTCGTCCCAGGACCGGTACTGCCCGTCCTCGACCGCCTCGCCGCGCCAAGTGTCGATGTCGTCGGTCAGCACCCGCCAGCCCAGCCCGCTCGCGGTGACCAGCCCGAGCTCGGCCCGGTCGAGGAGCAGGTCATAGGACTCGCCCGCCACCTTCCCGGCAATCTCGATCGAGCTTCCCTTGAACGGAATCCGGTCGTACAGCTCCCAGTAGTCCCCGGCCTCGACCCGGACCAGGGCCCTGCCCGCCGCCGCGATACCCGGGGCGGACAGCAGCGCACACAGCACAGCCGCGAGCGCGCGATTCACAACCTTCACTCGTACCTCCGTTTCACACAATACAGCGGGCGACCGGCCGCCGGAGAAAACACCAAGACACCAAGACAGAGAAAACACTGGGATCCGTGCCTTGGACCTCTTCACTTCTTCGTGCCTTTGTGGTTTATCCAGGCCAACATCCGGGCGGCCGTTCCCCGCCGGCTACATACATTCTACCCTGCCCTGACCGCCCGTCAAAGCAGCCCGGGCCGGGCACCGAGACACCAACGCAATTCCCGTCATCTCGACCCGCGCAAGGTCATCTCGACCGAAGGGCCACGGGCCGGACCTGGAAGGTCTATTTCCGAGTCCCGTCATCTCGACCGGAGCGCAACGGAGTAGAGGAATCCCCTGCCGCGCCGTTGTCCTCTGTGGGAGCGACATCCCCTTCGACTTCGTTCAGGGCAAGCTCTGTCGCGATCCATTCAGTCTGGCGGACATCGCGGCTGAAAGCCGCTCCTACATCCGATTCGCGCCCTACGCGAGAGCCCGCACCCTGCCGAAACGGCGCCGCCTGTCAACTCGCCAGACGGCCGCAAGACCGGAGTGGAGGAATACCTTTCCGCCACTTCCGCTTCCGCCCTTCCGGCTTCCACGCTCTGCCCTGGCCTCTTCGCTCCTCACCCTTCGCGATCCTCCGCGCTGCTTCTCACCACTTCTCCGTCTGCCTTCGTGCCGAGATCCCCATCCTCCCGCAATGCGCCTCTGCAATCTGACGTCAGAGGTCGTTTCTCCCCCTCCTCCGCCTCCGGGCCCGATGCTGAAGACGTCGCGATGGACCCAGCCAGCACCTTCGGGTCAAGGCCCTCCCTGGGGTAGTCGAGCAGGAGCCGCTCGCAGGACCTGTTTTTGCATCCAAACGTAAGTCACACACCGGCTCAGCTTTGACGGCAGGGGGGATATCCCCGGGACGGTTCCGGGGGGCCGCCCCGGGGACCACTCCGTGGACTGCCCCTGATATTGTGGACACGCAGTTAGGCGTGGTTTCTCAACTGCTTCTCGTACTCGGCCGGGCTGACGTAGCCCAAGGCTGAGTGTCTTCGCTCACAATTATAGAACAGCTGCAGGTAGTTGCCAGCCTCCGTTAGTGCCTCCTCTCTCGTCTCGAAGCTGTGCCGGCGGACAAACTCGGCTTTGAAGGTCTTGATGAAGCTCTCCATCGGCGCATTGTCGAGCGGCGTCCCGGCCCGGCTCATGCTTGCCAGTACGC
>JAWOHE010000101.1:0-26075 GCA_046485285.1 bacterium | reverse complement strand
TGATTTTTCAACCGATTGCGACGATTTCCCGATTGGCCGGGTCGTTAGTTTCTACTAACATGGGCTATGGATAGTGATGCGAAGGTGGCCGGCTTCAGACCGGGCGAGACGGTTGCGCCGGGTGCGGCGTCACGCGGGTTGCGGCTTCGGGCCGGGAGCGAAGCCGAGGAGGAAGGCGCAAAGGGCACGAGGAAGGAAGTGGAGGAGGGAAGGGACGAAGGGAGAGCGCTGGACGATGAACCCCGGACTATGAACCTTGAACCATGAACCTTGAACCACGGCCCGCACGGGCCGGAAAGGGATTCCTCCACTCCGGGCCTGCGGCCCTTCGGTCGGAATGACGGGCGGCGGCGACATCCTGCGGAGTGCGGGCTCTCGCGTAAGGTGCGAATCGGATGTGGGAGCGGCTTCCAGCCGAGATGTTCGTCCTGCCCGCAATGCGTCCCCCGAATCGCGACAGGGATGTCGCTCCTACGAGGACTAGGAACCGGGACAGGAAAGGGATTTCTCCACTCGCCCTTCGGGCTCGGTCGAAATGACGGTGGACGGCGTCGGAATAGGCCGGGGACAGGGCCGGTATATCAGGCATAACCGGAGGCTACCAATGTCGAAGACGCTGATGCTCGCCGTCGCGCTGGCCCTCGCCGGCGCAGTGAGCGCCGGGCCGGGGCCGGATGAGGACCGGACGCTCTCACCGTATTTCGTTGTCAAGGGCGGAGACTCCGCGACCGAGAAACTGCCGCTGATTTCGACCAGCGCCGAGGCGGACATCGCCGGCGTGATTGCCGACGTGCGGGTCGTGCAGAAGTACCGGAACGGGGGGAAGAAGCCGATCGAGGCGGTCTACGTATTCCCGGCCTCGACCCGGGCCGCGGTGTACGGGATGAAGATGACCATCGGCGAGCGGGTCATCGTCGCCGAGGTGCAGGAGCGGGAGCAGGCCCGGCAGAGCTACGAGCAGGCGCTCGAGCAGGGCCGGACCGCGTCACTGCTCGAACAGGAGCGGCCGAACGTCTTCCAGATGAGCGTCGGCAACATCCTGCCCGGGGACACAATTGTCGTCGAGCTGTCCTACACCGAGCTGCTGGTGCCGGTCGAGGGGGTGTACGAGTTCGTCTATCCGGCGGTGGTCGGGCCGCGCTACTCGAACAAGCCGGCGAAGGGCGCGGGCGACGCGGACCGCTGGGTCGAGAGCCCGCACCTTCACGAGGGCGAGGCCGCGCCGTACCGGTTTGACGTCGGGGTGAGGCTCGAGGCCGGGATGGCGATTGCCGAGATGACCTGCCCGAGCCACCGGACGAAGATCAGCTACGCCGGGCCGGCGACGGCGACCTGCCGGCTGGCCGGCGACGGCAGGGACGGCGGCAACCGCGATCTCGTCCTGCGCTACCGGCTGGCCGGGGGCAAGGTCGAGAGCGGCCTGCTCCTGTTCCCGGGCAAGGAGGAGAGCTTGTTCCTGGCGATGGTCCAGCCGCCGAGGCGGGTCGCGAAGGAGAACATCCCGGGCCGGGAGTACGTCTTCATCGTCGACGTCTCCGGCTCGATGTACGGCTTCCCGCTCGAGGTCTCGAAGAAGCTGCTGCGCGACCTGATCACCGGGCTCCGGCCGACCGACCGGTTCAACGTCCTCTTGTTCGCGGGCGGCAATTCGGTGATGGGCGAGAAGTCGGCGGCCGCGAACGAGGCGAACGTCGCCCGGGCGCTGGCGCTGATCGAGGAGCAGCGGGGCGGGGGTGGGACCGAGCTCCTGCCCGCGCTCAGGCGGGCGCTGGCCCTCGAGCGGGCCGCGGGGGTGTCGCGCTCGGTCGTCGTGGTGACCGACGGCTATGTCGACGTCGAGGCCGAGGCTTTCGACCTGATACGGCAGAGCCTCGGCGACGCCAACCTGTTCGCGTTCGGGATCGGCTCGGGCGTGAACCGGCACCTGGTCGAGGGGATGGCGCGGGTCGGGATGGGCGAGCCGTTCGTGGTCCTCGACGAGCGGTCGGCCCCGGCCGAGGCGGAGCGGTTCCGGAAGTACGTCGCGTCGCCGGTGCTGACCGGGGTCCGGGTCCGGTTCGAGGGGTTTGATGTCTACGACGTGGAGCCGGCCGGGGTCCCGGACGTATTCGCGGAGCGGCCGGTCATCGTCTTCGGGAAGTACCGGGGCCGGCCGCAGGGAAGAATCGTCGTCAGCGGGCGGAGCGGCGGGGGCGGCTACCGGCAGGTGCTCGAGGTGAGCCGGTTCGCGTCGGGCGCGAAGAACGCGGCGCTGCGCTATCTCTGGGCTCGCCACCGCATCCAGCTCCTCAGCGACTACGACAACATTCGGTCCGACGACAAGCGGGCGAAGGAGGTGACCGCGCTCGGGCTCAAGTACAACCTGCTGACCCGGTACACCTCGTTCGTGGCGATTGACACGAAGGCGCGGACCGGGGGCGGCCGGCCGGAGGTAGTCAGGCAGCCGTTGCCGCTGCCCGAGGGCGTGTCGGACTACGCGGTCGGCAGCGGGTCGGTCAAGATGGGGCTGGCGCCCGGGATGATGATGCGGGGCGGGCTCGCCGCCCGGCCGCTGGACGCGGCCGAGCCGGAGCGGACCGAGGCCGACGCGGCACGCGCGGTGGCGGTCAAGAGCGTCAAGGTGATAGGCGTCGGGGCGGTCGGCGCGGCCGGGCTCGAGGCCGGGGTCAGGGCGGCGGTCGAGGCGGTGCTGGCCGAGCTCGAGGCGGCGTACGCGGCCGAGCTCGCGGCGCAGCCGGGGTTTGCCGGCGAACTGGCGGTGCGGCTGGCATTCGGCGCGGACGGCAAGGTGACGAGGATCGAATTCCCGAAGCCGGGATTGAGCAGGGGCCTGCGCGAGGCGATGAAGCGCATCCTCGGCGGGCTCGCGGTCGAGAACCGGTCGGGCCGCGGGGCGAGCGTCGAGGTCGTGCTGGCGTTCCGAGCCTGGTCGGGCGGCAGTGATTGACAGGGCGGCCCCGGCCGGGATAATCAATCAGGAGTGGAGTTGCGCGGCACGGCGCAGCTCGTTGTTTGAGGCGGCCATCTGTCCGGAGCTCGTCGCCCCGGAATCTTCCGGCGCGCCGGGCCCGGGGCGGGCGACTGCCGGCTGACCGAACCACAAGGAGCCAGAGATGCGAGGACGCCCGGCGATGACCGGCACGCCCGCCGCAGTCTGCCTCGGCTTGACACTGCTTGCCGCGCTCGCGGCGGTCCCGGGCAGTGCCCGGGCCCAGGACCGGACGATGGGGCTGATTCTCCGCGAGGCGGAGGCGTCGGAAGGCTACACGCTCTTCGCGCCGATGCCGTACACCGAGAGCTACCTGATTGACCCGGACGGCGACCTCGTCCAGTCTTGGCCCGGGACGCTCAAGCCCGGCCTCGCCGCGTACCTCGGCGAGGACGGGCTCCTGCTCCGGACCAACGACCTCGGCAACCTGACGTTCTACGGCGGCGGCAGGGGCGGCCGGGTCGAGGCGCGCGACTGGGACGGCGAAGTCGCCTGGTCCTTCGACTACTCGAACACCCAGCACTGCCTCCACCACGACATCGCGCGACTGCCGAACGGCAACGTGTTGATGCTGGCCTGGGAGTACAAGACGCGCGACGAGGCGCTGGCCGCCGGCCGCAACCCCGCCCGGCTGAGCCAGAACTGCCTCTGGCCGGACCACGTCATCGAGTTCGACCCGGAGGCCAACGGCATCGTCTGGGAGTGGCACGTCTGGGATCACCTGATCCAGGATTTCGACTCGACCAGGGAGAACTACGGCGACGTCGCCGCCCACCCCGAGCTGATCGACGTCAACTTCATCAACGGTTCGTCGTTCGCGCCCGCCGACTGGAACCACTCGAACAGCGTGGCCTACAACGCCGAGCTCGACCAGGTGATCATCAGCGTCCGCCAGCTTTCCGAGCTCTGGGTCATCGACCACTCGACGACGACCGAGGAGGCGCGCCGCCGCGGCGACCTGCTCTACCGGTGGGGCAACCCGTTCGCGTACCGGCGGGGCCTGCCGTCCGACGAGAAGCTCTACGGCCCGCACGACATCGAGTGGATCGCGCCCGGCCTGCCCGGGGCCGGGAACATCCTGATATTCAACAACGGCTACGGTCGCTTCCCCGGGCCCTTCTCGGAGGTCATCGAGATTGTCCCGCCCTGCGACTCGACCGGGCATTACACCATCGAGCCGGGCGCGCCCTACGGGCCGGCGGCGCCGGTCTGGACCTACCGGGACCCTGACTCGATCCGGTTCTACTCCTCGACGATATCCGGCTGTCAGCGGCTGCCGTCGGGCAACACGCTGATATGCTCGGGCGAGACCGGCGATTTCTTCGAGGGGACGCCCGACGGCCGGGTCGTCTGGCGCTACATCAGCCCGGTCAACAGTCGCGGCCCGATGCGGCAGTTCGAGCGGATACCGCTCAACTCGAACTCGGTGTTCAAGGTCCGCCGCTACCAGGCCGACTACCCGGGTCTCGCCGGCAGGGAGCTCCTGTCCCGCGGGCCGATCGAGCAGTATCCCCAGTCGGTCGAGACCGCGCCGGGCCGGCCGGCGGCGCGGGCCGACCTCGCGGCGGTCCCCAACCCGGTGCGGCGAGGGTCGGTGCTGGTTATCCACGCGGCTGGCCGCGAGAACCGGGTCGAGGTCCGCGACGCCTGCGGCCGGCTGGTGCGGGCGCTCCTGGCGCGGAAGGGCCGAGCGACCTGGGACGGGCGTGACGAGCGCGGCCTGCTCGCGCCCGCGGGCGTCTACTACGCCCGGGCGAGCGCCGGCGGCGGGGCCGTGCCGGTCGTCGTCGCCCGCTAGCGCGGGCGGCGCGATTCAGGGCAGGCGCGGGTCGAACGAGAAGCGGTCCGCGAAGCGGAAGCACGGCTCGCCGGCCGGTCGCCAGGCTCCGGTTTCGCAGCAGAGTTCGTAGCGGCCGGCGTGACGGTCTTCGGCAATCATCTCGAGGCAGTCGCAGAGCGCGTCGACGTCGGACTCATCACTCTGGAGGCCGATCGACGCGCGAACCGCGCCCGGCACCCGGCTGCGGTCGCGGCCGATTATCTCGCGGCGGACCGCCTCGGCCTCGCCCTCGGACACCCCGAGCAGGCAGAGCACGTAGGGGTGGGCGCAGAAGCAGCCGTTGCGGACGCCGATGCCGCCTTCGTAGCTGAGGATGGCGGCGACCAGGGCGTGGGGCAGGTCGCCGAGGTTGAAGGCGACGACGCCGAGCCGGTCGGAGATGTCGGGTGCGAGGGTCTTGCCGTGGATGCGCAGGCCCGGGACGGCGGCGAGGCGTTCGAGCAGGCGCCGCGTCAGCCGCTCCTCGTGCGCGATGATTGCCGGCCAGCCGAGCGACTCGATGAGCCGGATTGCCGCGGCGAGCGCGACCGCACCGACGATGTCGGGTGTGCCCGCCTCCTCGCGCTCGGGCAGGTCCCGCCACGAGGCCGAGTCGGTGGTGACGATGTCGACGGTGCCGCCGCCGACGTTATCGGGCTCGGCCGCGAGCAGGGCGGCGCGGTCGCCGACGAGCGCGCCGACGCCGTAGGGCGCGTAGAGCTTGTGGCCGCTGAAGGCGACGAAGTCGAGGTGCTCCGGGTCGCCGGCCGGCTTCATCGCGACGGGCCGGTGCGGGCCGAGCTGGGCGGCGTCGACGACGATCTTCGCGCCGACCTCGTGGGCGAGGCGGGCGAGCAGGTGGATGTCGTTGACCCAGCCGGTGACGTTCGAGGCGCCGGTGACGGCGACGAGGTCGAGCCGGCCGCGGCAGCGCGCGAGCCTGGCGCGGAAGTCGTCGAGGTCGAGCGAGCCGTCGGGCCTGAGCCCGGCGTGGACGACCTCGGCGCGGCGGCGCCACGGCAGGTCGTTGGAGTGGTGCTCCATCAGCGTCGTCAGGACGACCGGGTCCTTGTGGAACGGGTAGATGCGGGCGAGCTTGTTGATCGACTCAGTGGTGTTCCTGGTGAAGATGACGGTGTCGTGGTCCGGGTCGGCGCCGACGAAGCGGGCGACGATGCCGCGCGCCTCCTCGAACGCCCACGAGGCGAACTGGCTCTTGTAGCCCTCGCCGCGGTGGACGTTGGAGTAGTAGCGCAGGAACTCGTCGACCTTCTCGAGCACCGGTCGGAAAGTCGGGGTCGAGGACGCGCTGTCGAGCGTGACGTAGCGCCGCAGGCCGCCGCCGAGGACCGGCACCTCGACGTCGAGGCCGACCAGTTCCTGCCGGAGCGCGCGGATCCGCCGCAGGCCTTTGTCGGTTGTCGTCATCAACTGCCTCGCTTTCGGGTCGGGAAACAGGCCATCATCCTACGGCCGGGTGCGGGCGGGTCAAGAACCGCCGCTTGACGAATCCGCCAAACGGCCGACAATCTCCCGAGAGGTGGCACCAATGACAGCACTCATCATCGTCGCGGCGATGGCGGCGAGCCCGGTGCCGGTCGGCCGGGCGCCGCTGGCCGCTGACGGACGCACGTTTCATTCCCCGTCGCGCCGGTTCCGGGCCGAGGTCGAGCACGAGGCCCGGCTCGGCGACTTCGTGCCCTTCCGGCGGTTCGAGCTCCGCGACGCCGGCGGCCGGCTGGTCTACTCCCGGCCCGGCGAGGGGCTGACCGTGCTCGACATCAGCGACCAGGGCGCGGTCGTCGGCGCGGCGTTCGACGGGCCGGTGTCGGGCCGGGCGCAGCTCAGGTTCTTCGGCCCGGCCGGGACCGAGACCGGGACGGCCGAGGTCGGCTTCTACGGCGAGCGGGCGTTCTCGGCCGACGGGAGCCGGTTCCTCGTCAACGACGGCGCGGCCGGCCTCGTGGTGTTCAGCGCGGCCGGGCGCGAGCTCGGCAACCTCGGCCCGGCGTACCGGTTCGCGGCCTCGGCCGACGCCGGGCTGGTCGCGGTCACACGCGGCGACACGCTGGCGCTGTACCGCGACTGCGAGCTCCGGGGCCGGGCGGCCTTGCCGACGCGGTTCATCCGGGAACTCGCGCTCTCGCCGGACGGCGGGCTCGTCGGCTGGGTCGAACGCCACGGCCTCCGGGTGCTCCGGACCGATGACCTTGCCGAGGTCGCGGACTGGCGACCGGTCGCGACCGACCCGGAGCCGGTCAGCCTCGACCTCGCCGGCCCGGGCGGGCCAGTGCTGGTCGGGCTGGGCAAGAGCCAGGGCCGGTGCGCGGTCCTGCTCCTCGGCGCGGACGGGGCCGAGCGGTGGCGGAGCGAGTCCGTACGCGAGAACTGGAACGCGCGGACCCCGCGGGTCCGCTTCGGCGCCGGGCGGACCTTCGCTGTCGAGTGGCCGGATGAGGTCGAGACCTGGCGGCTGGAGGAGGAGTGATGCGCGCGGCACTGCTCGCGGCAGCCCTGGCCGGGCCGGCGCTCGGCCTGCCCTGGCCCCACCACCCGATGAACAGCCCCCACCACATCGGCAACGCCTGGGGCAGCTATCAGTACTACGGCAGCGGCTTCCCCTACCTCCACAACGGCCAGGACATCATCACCGCCTCGCTCGCGCCCTGCGTCGCGATAAAGGCCGGGTACGTCAAGCGGGTGTGGTACGGCGGGAGCCCGCTCTACAATGGCGTGACGGTCGGCGACTCGGCCGGGGCGGGGTTCTGCAACGCGCTGATGTACTACCACCTCGACAACACGACGATTCGGGTCCAGGACGGCGACACGGTCCGGGTCGGCGACACCCTCGGCCTCGTCTCGAACTGGCCGGTGGCGAGCTTCCACCACAATCACTTCTCCTGGAACCGGAACTCGGGCGTCATCTGGCAGGGCTACGGCGGGTTCTTCCGCAACCCGCTGCTCGACCTCGTCCCGAACAACGACTCGGTCGTGCCGAATTTCCTCGACGCCTACCCCGGCCAGCGCTTCGCGATCTGCGCCAACAACAGCCCGAACTACCAGAGCAAGGACAGCGTCCACGGGAGCGTTGACCTGATCTGCCGGCTCGAAGACCGCATCAACCACCGGCTCTGGAAGGTCGCGGTCTACAAGATCGTCTTCACGATCCGCGACAGCCTCGGCGCCACGGTCGTGCCGCCGACCCGGGGCTTCGAGTTCTGCGATTCGCTCGACGCCTACACCGCGACCCAGGCCCGCGTGGTCTACAAGCAGGACGCGACCTGCCCGACCCGGTGCGACTATGATTCGCTCAACCGGCGCTTCTATTACATCTTCACCAACACCGACGGCGACTCGACAATCGAGGCGACCGACTCGCTCGCGAGCTGGAACACCACCGCGGTCGCGGACGGCCGGTACCGGGTGTTCGTCACCGCGTCGGACCAGTACGGTAACACCGTCACGGACAGCATGACGGTCAGGGTCATCAACAACCCGCCGCCCCGCCACGACGTCGGGGTCAGCGCGCTGGTGATGCCGGCGCTGGTCGACCGCGGGCTCATCGTCGCGCCGCTCTGCACCGTTTACAACTATGGCAACTCGCCCGAGAGCTACACAGTCCGCCTGCGCATCGGCGCCGCGTATGACTCGACGCTTGGCGTCACCGGGCACGCGCCCGGGGCGCCAGTGGCGCTCGGGTTCCCGCCCTGGATGGCGCCGGCCCAGCCCGGCCCTTACCCGGTGTCGTGCTCGACACGGCTTGCGGGCGACATGACGCCGGCCAATGACGCGCGCTACTGTACGACCCGGGTTGCGCTCCACAACGTCGCGGCGCTGGCGATCCTCGCGCCGCGGGACACGGTCGACTCGGGCGCGGTGGTCGTGCCGCGGGCAATCGTCCGCAACACCGGGGACCGCAGTGAAGTGTTCACGGTTCGGTTCGGCATCGGCACGGGCTATTCAGACCCGCAGCCGGTGACGCTTGCCGCCGGGGCGACCGACACGGTTGACTTCACGCCATGGACCGCGCTCGCGTTGGGGACCCACCCGACCCGCTGCTCGACCGAGCTCGCCGGCGACGACGATCCGACCGACGACAAGGTCGAGGACTCGGTGTATGTCGTGCCGGGGAGCGGCATCGGCGGCGAACCGGCACGGTTTGCGCTCGGGCTCGACGGGGTGCGGCCGAATCCGCTTGCTGGCACTGGCCGGGTGCGCTTTGCCCTGCCCGCTCCCGGCCCGGTCGAAGTCATGCTCTACGACGCGGGCGGGCGGCGGGCGGCAGTGTTGTTCGCCGGGCAGCGGGCGGCGGGCCGCCACGAGCTCCGGTTCGACGTGCGCGGGCTCGCGCCGGGCGTCTACTGGCTGAGCCTGCAGGCCGGGGGCGGGACGCTGACGCGCAAGGTCACGGTCCGGGACTGACCGTCAGGCGGTTCGCCGCGGCGAGGCGGCGGCGCAGGCGGGCAGCGAGGCGGGCTGTGAGTTGACCCGGCCGGAGCCGCCAGCGCCAGTTGCGTCCGGTCGTGCCCGGCCGGTTCATCCGCGCCCGGCTGCCGAGCCCGAGCAGGTCCTGCGCCGGCACGATGACGAGCGGCGCGGGGGCCTCGAAGCACGCGCGGAGCAGTCTGCCGGTGGTGTTGTCCCCGAGCCAGGAGCGAAGCCGGTGGAGCTCATCGGGCCGGGCCTCGGTCTCGAGCCAGCCCCGGAGCGTGTCCGTGTCGTGGGTGGAGGAGTACAGCACCGAGCCGGGGCCGGCGCGGTCGGGCCGGTGGATGCTGTCATCCGTGCCGAAGCCGAAGACCGCGACTTTCATCCCGGGCAGGCCGGCGTGACGGCGCGCGCGCTCGACGTCGGGAGTGATGAAGCCGAGGTCCTCGGCGATGAAGGGCAGGTCCGGGAACCGACCGCGCAGCGCGGCGAGCAGGCGCGACGCGGGCGCGCGAACCCAGCGGCCGCGCTCGGCGGTCGGCGCGCCGGCCGGCACCTGCCAGTAAGCGACCAGGCCCCGGAAGTGGTCGAGCCGCACGACGTCGAAGAGCCGGAGCGCCCGACCGGCGCGGTCAAGCCACCAGCGAAAGCCATCCCGGGTCAGTGCCGGCCAGTCGTACACCGGGTTGCCCCAGAGCTGGCCGGTTGCGGAGAATGCGTCGGGCGGGACGCCGGCCGCGAAGCGGGGGCGGCCCAGGCGGTCAAGCAGGAAGAACTCCCGGTGCGCCCAGACGTCGGCCGAGTCGGGGTCGGCGTAGATGGGCAGGTCGCCGATGATACCGATGCCGAGCCGGCGGCAGTGCGCGCGCAGGGACTGCCATTGGCGGTCGAGGAGATACTGGCCGAGCGCCGTGCGGCGCAGTTCCGGGCCGAGCGTACGACGGGCGTCGGCGAGCGCGGCCGGGTCGCGGTCGCGCAGGGGCGGCGGCCAGTCGGTCCAGGGCCGCTGGCCGAAGCGGCCTTTGAGCGCAGTGAAGAGCGCGAAGTCGTCGAGCCAGTCGGCCTCGCGGGCGCGGAACCGGCGAAAGCCGGGTGCGGGGACGATGCGCGCGCAGGCGAGGTCAAGCAGATGATCCTTCCAGTGCCGGGTGGCGGGGTAGTCAACGCGGGAGGATGGGAAGGCCCGGCGCGGTTTCGTCGGTTCGAGCAGGCCGTCCGTGACGAGCAGGTCCGGGCTCAGGAAGCCCGGGCTGAGCGCGGCCGAGGAGGGACTCCGGTAGGGCGAACTGCCGTAGTAGGGGTCGGTCGGGTTGAGCGGCAGAACCTGCCACCAGCGGAAGCCGGCGGCGGCGAGCCAGTCCGCGAAAGCGCGCGCGGCGGGGCCGAAGTCGCCGATGCCGTGCGGGCCGGGCAGGTTCGTGACGTGGAGGAGGACGCCGGCGGAGCGGGGGACGAACCGGACCATTGCAGAATGCGAATTGCAGATGGCAGATTGCAGAATTCCCGAGCCTGGCCGTTTCATCACTTTGATGTCTGCATCCTGCAATCTGCACCCGGCATTGCTTCCTGTCCGCGCCGGTAGATGTCCGCCCCGGTGCCGACTTCCGGGCGGTTGCTCCGAGCGTTGTGGAGGATGTCGGTGAGGCCGTCTTCGAGTTCGAGCCCGAGGTGCTGGCGCGCGAGCTCGGCCGCCCGCGCGGCCGAGCCGATGACCTGGACCGAGGCCGGCTCGGTGATGTCGTCGAAGAACCAGCCGCAACTGGTGAAGGAGAGCAGGAGCCGGCGCTGGATTTCGAGCAGACCGGCGGCCAGCGCCCGGTCCGACCCGGCGAGGACCCTGCGGGCGTGGCGCGAGAGAACAGCCGGGGCCGAGCCGGGGTCGAGGATGATTTCGATGTGGTCGTCGCGCAGGGCCCACGGGTCGTGGAAGAGCGGCGCGAGCCGTTGTTCCCAGGCCGGCGCGATGGCGTCGCGCAGCCATTCGACCGCGGCGCGGAGCGGCGCGCGCCAGTCCTGCCGCCAGCCGGGGTGGCGGCCGGTGGAACAGCCGCAGGCGCGGCGCCAGCGCTCGACGCCGTGGGCGCAGCTCCAGGAGGTCCGCTCGACGAGCGCGGCGTTCTCCCGGGGCGGGTGGTCGGCGAGTTCCTGTCCGTAGGTGGTGAGCCGGGCGCCGGCGGCCTCGAGGCGGTCGAGACAGCCGGCGAGCGCGAGTTCGCCGTGGGGGTGATGGTGGCCGTAGGTCTCGCCGTCGGTCGCGACGCTGACGAAGTCGCCCCCGGCCGAGAGCAGGCGGCGGGCGAAGTCGCCGGCGTCGGCGAGCAGGCCGCCGAACGCGATGTCGCCGGCGAGCGCGGCGTCGTAGATGAAGAGCGCGAGCTCGCGGCCCGAGGGCAAGGGGCATCGGTACGCGCCCGGTCCGTGCCCGGCCTGGTGGGGGGCGAGGATGGTGAACCGGATGCCGGCATCGGCGACGGTTTCGAGGGTCGGGAGGTCGACCGCGGTCTCGGGAAGCCAGATCCCTTCGGGCTCCCGGCCGAAGCGGTGCTCGAAGTCGCGGACGCCCCAGCGGACCTGGGTCCGGCGGTCGCGGTCGGTGTCGAGGGGGAGGATGCTGTGGCCCCAGGCCTGGGCGATGGCCGGGCCGTGGCCGCCGAAGCGGGCGCGGCCGTGCCGGTCGGCCGCGATGATGCCGGAGTGGTCCGCGGGCGACTCGCGCTCGAGCCAGGCGAGGAGGGTCGGGCCGAAGTTGAAGCTGGTGCGGGCGTAGTTGCCGACGCGGAGGTTGGCCGCGTAGCATTCGGCAGTGATGCGCCGGTTCCAGTCGTGGAAGGGCACGGCCGCGGCGTCGGCCGGGACCCAGCCGGTGTGGGGGTCGGCGCGGTCGGGCTGGTAGCAGTGGCCGTGGAGGCAGACCCGGGGCGCGGTCATCCGGCGGGCTCCAGGACAACGAGCGCGAGCGGCGGCAGGTCCAGGTCCAGCGAGTGCGGGAAATCGTGGCAGGGCACGGCTTCGGCCCGGACCCGGCCGAGGTTACCGAGCCCAGAGCCGCCGTAGTCGGCCGCGTCGCTGTTGAGGAGCTCGCGCCAGCGACCGGCCGCGGGCACGCCGACCCGGTAGCCGGCCCGGGGCACCGGGGTGAAGTTGGCGACGACGAGCAGGTCGCGGCCCGTGCCGTCACGGCGCAGGAAGGCGAAGACGCTGTTGGCGGAGTCCGAGGCGACGACCCAGCGGAAGCCGGCCGGGTCGCGGTCGAGGGCGTGGAGGGCCGGGTGGTCGCGGTAGAGGCGGTTGAGGTCGCGGACCCAGCGTAGGACGCCCGAGTGCGCGGGCGCGTCGAGGAGGTGCCAGTCGAGCGAGGAGTCGTGGTCCCATTCCCGACGCTGTCCGAACTCGCCGCCGCCGAACAGGAGCTTCGCGCCCGGGTGGCAGTACTGCCAGCCGAGAAGCAGGCGGAGCCCGGCGAACCTGCGCCAGTCGTCGCCGGGCATCTTCTCGAGCAGGCTTCGTTTGCCGTGGACGACCTCGTCGTGGGAGAGCGGGAGGATGAAGTTCTCGGAGTGGGCGTAGCTGAGGCCGAAGGTGAGCTCGTCGTGGTGCCAGCGGCGGTGGACCGGGTCGCGGCCGAAGTACTGGAGGGTGTCGTGCATCCAGCCCATGTTCCACTTGTAGCCGAAGCCGAGGCCGCCGAGGTGGACCGGCCGGGTGACGCCGGGCCAGGCGGTGGATTCCTCGGCGACGGTGAACGTACCCGGGCAGCGGGCGTAGGCCTCGGTGTTGAGCCTGCGCAGGAACTCCATCGCCTCGAGGTTCTCCCGGCCGCCGAAGGGGTTGGGCAACCACTCGCCGTCCGGGCGGGAGTAGTCGAGGTAGAGCATCGAGGCGACGGCGTCGATGCGGAGCCCGTCGGCGTGACAGCGGTCGAGCCAGAAGAGCGCGCTGGAGATGAGGAAGCACGCGACCTCGGGCCGGCCGTAGTTGAAGATGCAGGTGTGCCAGTCCGGGTGGCGACCGCGGCGCGGGTCTTCGTGTTCGTAGAGGCAGGTGCCGTCGAACCGGGCGAGGCCGTGCAGGTCGTCCGGGAAGTGGGCGGGCGACCAGTCGAGGATGACGCCGATGCCGGCGCGGTGGAGCCGGTCGACGAAGGCGCAGAACTGGCCGGGCGCGCCGTGGCGGGCGGCGGGCGCGAAGTAGCCGAGGGCCTGGTAGCCCCAGGAGCCGCGGAAGGGGTGCTCCATCACCGGCAGGAGCTCGACGTGGCTGAAGCCGGCGTCGAGGATGTAGGGAACGAGCGCGTCGGCGAGCCCGGCCCAGTCGAGCAGGCGGTTGCCCGGGCCGCGGCGCCAGGAACCAGCGTGGAGCTCGTAGATGGCCAGCGGCCGGCGGTGCTGGTCGGTCTCCAGCCGGGCGGCGAGCCAGTCGTCGTCCTGCCAGTCGTGGCCGAGCTCGTGGATGAGCGCGGCGTTGCCCGGCGGCGGCTCGAACCAGGACCCCAGGGGGTCGGTCTTCTCGAGCGCCGGCCCGCCGCGGCCGGGCTCGATGCGGTACTTGTAGCGCGCGCCGGACGCCGCGCCGGGGACGAAGCCCTCCCAGATGCCGGAGGAGTCCCAGCGCACCGCGAGCGGCGACGCGGCCGGGTCCCAGCCGTTGAAGTCGCCGACGACCGCGACCCCGGCGGCTGAGGGCGCCCAGACCGCGAAGAGCGCCCCGGGCCGGCCGTCGACGGTCATCGGGTGGGCGCCGAGGTGGTCCTGGAGCCGGTAGTGGGCGCCCTGCCGGAACAGCCAGACGTCGAGCTCGGAGAGCAGGCTCGGGCCGTGGACGACCGGTTCCGCTGTCATCAGTGCGCTGATGATAGTGGCCGGGCCCGGGCGGTCAATCGGGCCGGAGCCTTGACAGCGCCGGGCCGGGTCCTATAGTCAGGCCAGATGGCGCCCCAAGCCGGCGACGAAACCACCACCCGGCCTTTCCAGGAGTTCGCCCGTCACTACGACCGGTTCATGAGTCACTACGTCGACTACCCGGGCTGGGTGGACTATGTCGGGCGGATATTCGCACGGTTCCGGGTCGAGCCGCGGACGGTGCTTGACGTCGCCTGCGGGACCGGCATCCCGTCGGTCCTGCTCGCCCGGCGCGGCTACCGGGTGACGGGCGTGGACCGTTCCGAGGAGATGCTGGCCGTGCTCCGGCGGAAGGCCGGCGACCTGCCGATAAGGCTCGTCCGTGCCGATATCACCGACTTCAGTCTGGCCGAGCCGGCGGACGCGGCAATCAGCCTCTACGACTCGGTCAACTACCTGCTGACCGAGGACGCCCTCGGGCGCTGTTTCGCCTGCGTGCGCCGGGCGCTCGCGCCGGGCGGGCTGTTCGCCTTCGACATGAACACGGTCTACTCGCTGTCGGTGTTCTGGGGCAACCGGGTTGCGCCGCGCGAGGCCGGCGGCATCCGGAGCGTCTGGGACAATAGCTACGACCCGGAGACCCGCGTCTCGACGCTCAAGCTGTCGTTCTGGGAGGCCGCGCCGGACGGCGGGCTGGCCCGGTTCGACGAGGAGCACCGCGAGCGGGCCTACACCCGGCACGAGGTCAAGCGCTGTCTCAAGGCGGTCGGTTTCGGCCGGGTGCACTTCTTCACGCACGGCGGCTTCCTGCCGGTCGGGCCGCTGACGGTCCGGATGATGGTCGTCGCCCGCTAGGGGATGACGAGCCGCCGCGCCCGGGCGCCGGCCGCGACGAAGTAGACGCCGGGCGCGAGCCGGGAGACATCGTTGGCGCCGGGCGCGAGGCGCGCGGCGACCCGGCCCGCGGCGTCGCGCAGTTCGGCGGGCCGGTCGCCCGCGAGGAACAGCGCGCCTCGGGCGACCGTCGGCAGCGGGGCCGCGCCGCCGGCCGCCGGCCGCTCCGCGACGCCGGCGGGCAGGAAGTGGACGCGCAGGCAGACCGAGTAGGGCCGGAGCTCGCCGGTCGGGCTCGTGAGCGAGTAGCCGTCGAGGGTGCGGTTGCCGCCCGGCGGATACCAGCCGCGGTCGTAGACCGCCCGGCCGTCGGTGCCCTGCCAGCGAAACTCGATGAGCAGGTTCGACGCGCCGTCGTAGGCGAACGACGAGTCAAAGTCGAAGCCGTCCCACTCGCCGTTGACCCAGCCGACCTCGAGCAGGTCGTCGCCGCGGACGAGCATCGGTGCGTTGCCGTCGTAGTTGTCGGCGTAGTTGTCGATGAGCTCGGCCCGCGACGTCAGGCAGAGGAGCAGGCGGAAGTTGTGGTAGACGCCGCTGTCGTACTCGGCGCTGGCGCAGAGCAGTTCGAGGCGGCTGAGGTCGGCCGGGCCGGCGAGCTCGGTGGAAAGCACCAGGACCTGGTGCCGGATCGAGCTCCCTCAGGAGCCGCAGAAGGGCCGGTTGGTCGTTATCGTGCCCGAGCCGCCGATTTCGCAGTAGTCGGCGAGCGCCGGCGCGGCGGCGAGCAGGGCGATGAGAAGTGTCTTCACGCTGACAGGATAAGGGCGGGCGGGAGGCGGGTCAAGGCCGGGCCGCCTTGACTGGCGCGGGGCCGGTCCTAGAATCAGGCCGAGATGCGTCTCATCGCCGACCTCCACATCCACAGCCGGTACTCGCGCGCGACCAGCCGGGAGATGGAAGTGCCGGCGCTCGACCGCCACTGCCGGGAGAAGGGCATCGCGCTGTGCGCGACCGGCGACTTCACCCACCCGGAGTACCTGCGCCTGCTTCGCGAGCAGCTCGAGCCGGCGGGCGACGGGCTGTTCCGGCACGGCGAAACGCATTTCATCCTCAACGTCGAGGTGTCAAGCATCTACTCCGCCCACGGCCGCCTGCGCCGCATCCACAACCTCGTCTTCGTCCCCGGCTTCGAGACCGCCGAGAAGTTCAACGCGATGCTCGGCCGGCACGGCAAGCTCGAGAGCGACGGCCGGCCGACGGTCGGGCTGTCGAGCTACGAGATGCTCGCCCGGCTGCTCGATCTCGACGAGCGGGCGTTCCTCATCCCGGCGCACATCTGGACGCCCTGGTTCTCGCTCTACGGCTCGAACTCCGGGTTCGACACCATCGAGGAGTGCTTCGGGGACCTGAGCGACCGGATCTTCGCGGTCGAGACCGGGCTGTCGAGCGACCCGCCGATGAACTGGCGGCTCTCAGCGCTCGACGGGCGGACGCTCGTCTCGAACTCCGATGCCCACTCGCCGTCGCGGCTCGGCCGCGAGGCCAACGTCTTCGACTGCGAGCTCTCCTACGACGCCATCCTTGACGTGCTTCGCCGAAAGGACCGTGGGCGGTTCCTGTTCACGATCGAGTTCTTCCCCGAGGAGGGCAAGTACCATTACGACGGCCACCGGAACTGCAAGGTCGTGATGCCGCCCGAGCAGGCGCGGGCGAGCGGCGACCTCTGCCCGATGTGCGGGCGGAAGCTGACGATCGGCGTGCTCCACCGCGTCGAGCAGCTTGCCGACCGGCGGCCGGACGAGGTGCCGGCCGACGTCATCCCGTACCGGAGCCTCGTGCCGCTCGAGGAGGTCGTCGCCGAGGCGCTCGAGAAGGGCCGCGACACCCAGGCGACCCAGGCGGTCTACGACGCGCTCTGCGCCGAGCTCGGCAGCGAGTTCGCGGTGCTGCTCGACGCGCCGGCGGCGGACATCGAGCGGGTCGCCGGCGAGCGGGTCGCGCTCGGCGTCGAGCGGATGCGCCGGGGCGAGGTCGAGAAGACGCCCGGCTACGACGGCGTGTTCGGCACAATCAGCGTCCTGCCCGGCTCGAGGCGGCCCGACCGGGCGGATGAGCCGCCGGCCGCGGCCGAGGGCGAACGGCAGCTCGGGCTCTTCTAGATGACGGGCAGGCTCTGGGCGCCCTGGCGCGGGGAGTACATCCGGGCGGCCTCGGCCGAGTGCGCGGCGGGACGAAAGGCCTGCCTTTTCTGCCGGCTCCGGCGCGAGCGCGACGACGAGGCGAACCTCGTGCTCTGCCGCGAGGAGCTGGCCTTCGCGGTGCTCAACCGGTTCCCCTACAACAATGGCCACCTGATGGTCGCGCCCAATCGCCACGTCGCCGACTACGCCCGGCTCCGGCCGGACGAGGCCGCGGCGGTTGACCGGCTGGTCCAGCGCGCGCTCCGGGCCCTCAGGCGCGACTGCCGGCCGCACGGCTTCAACGTCGGGATGAATCTCGGCCGGGTCGCGGGCGCGGGCGAGGACACCCATCTACACGTCCACGTCGTGCCGCGCTGGAACGGTGACACCAACTTCATGCCCGCGCTGGCCGAGACCAAGGTCGTGAGCGAGCACCTGGCCGGGACCTGGCGGCGGCTCCGGCCGCTGATGGCGGCGGCTGCGGGCAAACGGACCGCGAAGCGAGGGCCGGCAGAACCGGCCCCCGGCGCCAGGAACCGCTGGCGCAGCGCGCGCCGGGAGTCCGCACCGGAAGCCTGATGGAATTCTCCTTTTCCCCGCACCTGAGGCGCGGCGGCCCGCCGGTGGGAGGCTGCCGGGGCTGGCAGGAGCCTGCCAATGTCTGAGGTCAGGCGCGATATCGTCACCGACACTTGGGTCATCGTCGAGACCGACCGGGCCGAGGGCCAGCAATGCCGCGCGAAGGCGGTGCGCCGGCCGCCGGCCTGTCCGTTCTGCGCCGGCAACGAGGCAATGACCCCGCCCGAGATCACCGCGGCCCGGGACGGCGACGGGCGCTGGCGGGTGCGGGTCGTGCCGGACCGGCACCCGGTGCTCCGCATCGAGGGGCGGCTCGAGCGGATCGGGGTCGGCATCCACGACATGGTCACCGGCATCGGCGCCAACGAGGTCGTCATCGAGTCGCCCGGCCACGAGACCGACTTCTCGGCGCTTGTTGACGAGCAGGTCGAGCTGGTGCTCCGGACCTGGCGCGACCGGCTCGTCGACCTCTACCGTGACAGCCGGTTCCGCTACGTGCTCGTCTTCAAGGACCACGGCGCGCTCGCGGGCGGCTCGACGATCGAGCACGTCCACTCGCAGATAATCGCCCTGCCCGCGACCCCGCGCCGGGTCAAGGACCAGCTCGAGGGCGCGCAGGCGTACTACGAGTACAAGGAGCGTTGCATCTTCTGCGATATCCTCCAGGACGAGCTCCGGGCGCGCGAGCGGGTCCTCGTAGAGACCGAGTGGTTCGTCGTCTTCGCACCCTACGCCTCGCGGTTGCCGTACGAACTGCGGGTGATGCCGCGGCGGCACCGGTTCAGCTACGCGGAGGCGTCGGACGATGACTTCCGCGACCTCGCGGCGGTGCTCAGGCGGACGCTCGGAGCCCTGCGCCGGGCGCTCGACGACCCGCCCTTCAACCTCGTCCTCCACACCGCGCCGAACCTCCTGCCCCAGAAGGGCTACTGGGAGACGGTCCGCGACGACTACCACTGGTTCCTCGAGGTCATCCCGCGGGTCCGGCGCACCGACGGGTTCGAGTGGGGCTCGGGGTTCTTCATCAACCCGGTGCCGCCGGAACAGGCGGTCAAGCTACTCGGCGAGGCGCTGTGATCAAGGCCGTCATCTTCGACGTCGACAACACGCTCGTCGACTTCATGAAGTTCAAGCGCGCCTCGGTTGACGCGGCGGTCGACGCGATGATCGACGCCGGGCTCGACCTGACGCCGGCCCAGGCGCGCAGGCGGGTATTCGAGATCTACGACGCCAAGGGCATCGAGTTCCAGCTGGTGTTCGACGAGTTCCTGCGCGACGTCATCGGCTACGTCGACTACCGGATCCTCTCGAGCGGCATCATCGCCTACCGCCGGGCGCGCGAGGGCGTGCTGGTCAGCTACCCGCACGTCAGGATGACGCTGGTCCGGCTCGCGCGGATGGGGCTCAAGCTCGGGGTCGTCTCCGACGCCCCCCGCCTGCCGGCGTGGATGCGGCTGGCGTCGCTCGGGATGGCCGACTACTTCGACGTCGTCGTTACCTTCGACGACACCGGTCGGCACAAGCCCGCGCCCGAGCCGTTCCAGAAGGCGCTCGAACTGCTCAAGGTCGAGCCGTGCGAGGCGGTGATGGTCGGCGACTGGGCAGAGCGCGACATCGTCGGGGCGAAGGAAATCGGGATGCACACCGTCTTCGCCCGGTACGGCGACGAGTTCGGGACGATCCACTCGGGCGCGGACATCGAGGTCACCGACCCGCTCCAGATAGTCCCGTTCATCGAGAGCATCAACGCGCAGGACGAAGCCGGGAAGGCTGAACCCTGAACCATGAACCCTGAACCGCCCGGTCCCTGCTGATGGCTGTCTTCGGTCTCGGCCTCGACCTATGTGACGTGCCGCGCATCCGCGCGGCGCTCGCGCGCTTCCCGGGCCGTTTCCGCGGCCGCATCTTCACGCCGGCCGAGGTCGAGTTCTGCGACGCCAGGCCTGACCCGGCCGCGAGCTACGCGGCCCGCTTCGCCGCCAAGGAGGCCTTTTCCAAGGCGCTCGGGACCGGCCTGCGCGGGGCCATCGCCTGGCGCGAGGTCGAGGTCTGCGACAACGAGCGCAGCCGGCCGACGATCCGGGCGGCTGGCCGCGCGGCCAGGTACCTCGCCGGCCGCCGGGTCCACCTCAGCGTCACCCACCTCCCCGGCTACGCCGCCGCAGTCGTCGTCATCGAGGACTGAGGGCCGCCGCCCGGGCCGCGCGGGCCGGCGGGCGGACAGTACCAACCACAAAGGCACGGAGGAGGAGAGCAGTCACGGGGTCGGACCCCGGAGTCCTCTGGCTTTGTGGCTTGGTGTCGGATCGGGCGCCGGTCAGTCAGCGCGGAGTAGTCAGGCAACAAGTTGCGCCGGTTACCCACCTGCGCCGGCAAGGTCGTTGGTCAGCACAACCCGGTAGCGGGCCTTGTTCTCTCTCACCCGCCGGATGGCTTCGTTCACCTGTGACATCGGCATCAGCTCGGTCCAGGGCGCGATTCCGTACTCCTGTGCGAAGGAGAGCATCTCCTTCATCGTGTCCCGGTTGCCGATGAAGGAGCCGGTTATCGAGAGCTCGTGGACAACGAGCTCGGTCGGGTTGAACGCCATCTCCGGGAAGCCGACCAGCATCAGCGAGCCCCGCCTCTTCAGGGTAGCCAGCAGCGGCCCCCAGCGGACGTCCCCGTGCGCGGTGCAGAGCAGCGTGTCGAAGCGGAACTCGGCCTGCCGCAGAGCGGCCTTGTCGTCGTCGGCGATGAACTCGGTCGCGCCGAAGGCCAGCGCCTGCTCCTTCTTCGCCGCCGAGGAGGAGATGGCCGTCACGCTGCAGCCGAGGGCGCGCGCGAACTGGATGGCGAGATGGCCCAGGCCGCCGACGCCGATGATGCCGATCTCCCGCGCGCCCCGCGCGGCCTGTGACCGCAGCGGCGCATAGACCGAGATACCCGCGCACAGCAGCACCGCGGCCGTCTCGGCGGGCATCTTGTCCGGCAGCGGGTAGGCGAACCGGCTGTCGACGACCACGGACGATGAGAACCCGCCGTAGGGCACCCAGGTTCCCGAGTTGACGATGTCCCGGCACAACTGCTCCTCGCCGCGCAGGCACCACTCACAACGCCCGCAGGACCGCCCCTGCCAGCCGATGCCCACCCGGTCGCCCTCCTTGAGGCCGGTCGCGGCCCGGCCAACGGCCGACACGCGCCCGACAATCTCGTGGCCGGGCACGAACGGGTAGTCGGTCACCCCGTAGAAGTCGTCAATTGCCTGGACGTCCGAGTAACACAGCCCGCAGTGCGTCACCGCGACCCGCACGTCGTGCTCGCCGAGTTCCGGCAGTTGCCAGGCGAAGGGCTCGAGCGGCCGGCCTGCCGCCCGCGCCGCGTAGCCCGAGACAGTCGAAGCAGACATTGCGTCACCTCCCCAGGTCAGCTGCCCACCCGGCCGGCCGTGCCCCGACGGCGGCACCCGGGTCCGGCCCGGTATCGGCAAGATGGTCGGCCGCCCGGCGGCGGTGTCAAGGCGGGACCCCTGTCGGCGACGCGCACTTGACGGCCGCGCTTGCCGGCGATATCCTCAGCGCGTGAGCAGGCGACCGGCCCGGCGCGAACGCGGTGCCGCGGCATGCCGGTGCCGGCTGCGCGGTCGCGGGATGAAGAAGGAGGAACAATGAGCAGACGAATGATCCTGCTGGTACTGGCGGCAGTGGTCGCCGTCGCAACTGCCCAGCACGAGCACCATGAACGGCAAGGGGCCGGGATGCCTGCGGCCGTCGACGGCGGCCTCCTGCCCGGCGTGCCAATGACCCGCGACGGCTCGGGCACGGCCTGGCTGCCGGACGCGGCGCCGGTGAGCGCCGTGCACGGCCGGGCGGCGAATCTCGACCTGATGCTGCACTACAGCGGGTTCGCGCGGTTCACGAGCCAGGACGTCCTGCGTCGCGGTACGCGCGGGGCGAGCCGTCTTGATGGCCCGAACTGGCTGATGGGAATGGCCGGGATGCCGGTTGGCCGCGCGGGCCGGCTCAGCGGCCGGACGATGCTGTCGCTCGACCCGCTGACCGTCGGCGGGGCGGGCTACCCGCTGTTGTTCCAGAGCGGCGAGACCTGGCAGGGCAGAGAGCTGGTCGACCGTCAGCACCCGCACGACTTCCTCGGCGAGCTGGCGCTGGCCTACGGCCGGGCGCTCGGGGCCGATGCCGGGCTGTTCGCGTACGCCGGGCTGCCGGGCGAGCCGGCGTTCGGTCCGCCCGCGTTCATCCACCGGCCGTCCGCCGGCGACAACCCCGCCGCGCCGCTCGGCCACCACCTGCAGGACGCGACCCACATCATCTTCGGTGTCGCTACCATCGGGGCGCGGCTCCGTCAGTTCAAGCTCGACGCCTCGCTGTTCACCGGCCGCGAGCCGGACGAGAACCGCTGGAACATCGACCGGCCGCGCTTCGACTCCTGGTCGGGTAGGCTGTCGTGGAACCCGGGCGAGGCCTGGGCCCTGCAGGTATCACACGCGTTTGCCCGCAGCCCCGAGCCGGGCCACGAGGACGTTGACGTCCGGAAGACCACCGCCTCGGCGCTGTTCTCCCGCCGGTTCGGTCGCGAACGGACGCTTTCGGCGGCGCTGGTCTTTGGCCGCAACGACCCGACCGAAGGACCGGGGCTGAGCTCGCTGCTGGTCGAGGCCGCGGTTGCGGGCCGTTTCGGCGGGCACCTCCGCGCCGAACTGCTCCAGCGTACGGCGAGCGAGCTCGACCTTGACGGCGAACACGGACACGACGTCCACCTCGTGAGCGCGCTGACCCTGGGCGGCTCGGTCGCGGTGCTCAGGGCGGTTTCGAGCGCCCTCCGCGTCGGGGCGCAGGCCACCGTCAACTTCGTCGGCCCGGCGCTCCGGGCGGAGTACGGCCGGTTGCCGCTCTCGGTCGATGTCTTCCTGCGGGTCACGCCCGGCGAGCCGGCGGCGGCACACGGCCGGTCCGGGGCGTGAGGGCCGACTCCGGGTCCCGGCGCGAGGCCATCCCGCCCCGGTCAGCCTGACGCGGCGTGTCGCGCGGTCCAGCCGGAACGGTTGGCGTCACAGCCCTTGATGCCACGGTCGTTACGGGTCAGGCTCAGGCTGCGTGGGGCCGTCGCTGCCGGCCATTGACAGGCGGTGGCCACCGCTCTACCATAATCTGCGACACGGAGGTGCATCGCCGTGCCACCGGGCAACGACCCGAGCAAGGTGCGCGGTACGCGAGGGACCGGCTCCAACAGAGGAGGAGTCGATGAAGACAATGGCCATCGTCGCAGCCGTCGGACTGCTGCTGGCAGTGCCGGCCGCGGCCCGGACACCGACAAGCGACAACCCTGCCGATGAGGCCCGGAGCGAGGCGGCGCGGTCCGGTACAAGCCCGACCACGCTCGGGCCGCTCGACCCGATCGAGAACACCCCTGAGCTCAAGGCGCTGAACGCCGAGCTCGCCCGCGTCACCCCGACCGGTGACGTCGAGGCGATGAAGCGGGTCCACGCCCTGATCCAGGAGCTGTACCTGCTCAGCCAGCCGCCGCAGGAGGCGACGGTGTCAGCGGTCGAACTGCCCGAGCCGCCGGCCGGGGCCGACTTCGTCGGGCCGGACATCCGCATCACCGGGGGCCCGATACTCAGCACCGCGGCCGACTACTCGATGGACGGCACGATGTACGCGGCCTGCGGCCTGCCCGACTCTAGCGTCCGGGTGTATCGCTCGACCGACCACGGCGAAACGTGGAGCTACGTGAACGGCCTTCAGCCCAGCCCGCGCGCGCTCTACCGGCGCATCGCGCTCTGCGTGACCCGGGGCGACTCGGCCCGCATCCACCTCTTCCTGATTCACCCCACCGGGTACGGCGACGTCTACTCCGGCCGGTTCGGGCTCGACGGAACCTACCTCGGGTTTGCGGGGGTGCACATCAGCGCGGACACGGTCGGCGACATCGCGTTCACCGCCGATTTCGACGACTGGTACTACCTCTACGGAACCGCTTACAGCACCGCCCGGACGAGCGGACCAGCCAACGGCAAGATGCTCCGCTCGACCGATCTCGGCGTGACCTGGGCAGTGACCAACACCTTCAGCAACCTCAACCACGTCTCCTACCAGAACGGCGCCGGGCGCTGGCAGTACCTGGCGGCCGCGGTGCGGCTGGCGGGCGGGAAGGGCCGGATCAACACGCTCACCAACCACAACTACGGCAACCCGTCCTCCTGGTTCGAGACCAACGTGTGGCCCGACACATTCTACGTCGAGGAGCCGGTGATGTGCCCGGCATTCACGACCCCGGAGACGAGCGCGGTGACCTGGCTGGCCTACTGCCACAAGGACGAGACGGGCAGCGGCTACAGCATAATGACCCACTACTCGAGCAACGGCATTGCGAGCTGGAGCGCGCGGCAGAGGATCGCGAGCGAGGCCGGGACGGTTGACGCGTGGCCGGACCTCAAGAGCTACCACGCGCCGGGCAACACCTACATGAATGTATCCTACGTCAGCCTCCGCGATGGCTACCGCCGTCTGTTCCGCCGCTACGCCAACGCGCCGACCCCGGACAACTGGTCGGACACACTGCGCATCAACTCGACGCAGGCATTCCGCACGCGCGAGATGAAGCCGCTGCTCGTCTACTCGCCCGGCGCGCCCGCCACGGGCGGGAGCTGTGTCTTCGTGCAGTACGACGCGCCGGGTGATTTCGTCTGGAACGGGCCGTGGAACGGCGTCGGCGTTGCCGAGCCGCACGTGCCGGTAGCACCACCGGTGGCCCTGCGGGTCAACGCGAACCCGGTCGCGGGCGCCGCCCGGTTCAACTGGGACGGGAGCGCGGACGCGCTGGCCGTCTATGACGGCACCGGCCGGCTCGTGCGCCGGTTCGACCGCCCGGTCGGCGGCGCGGCGACCTGGGACCGGCGGGACGATACGGGCCGTCCGGTCCCGGCCGGCATCTACCTGGTTCGCCTGACGACCGACCGCGGGACCGCGACGAGGTCGCTGGTTCTGCGGTAGGCCGGTCTTGCAGGATTGCGCAGGGGCGGTCCTGCGGCCGCCCCTGCGTGCGCCAGGCGCCAGTTCCGGAGCCCGGAAGAAGCTCCTGCTCTACTCGACGCCGAAGGTGCGGCTTCCGGCGGCCAGAGGATGCACGGCGAAGTAGTCGCGAACTCGGGGTTCGTTCTCCCAGACGAGGGCGAGGATTCCGACGACCAACGAAAACACCGAGCCGTTGATGATGGCGATGATCTCAAGAACGGCGAGGTGCCGGGGCAACCGGCCAAGCCCGACCGGGGTGGCCATCAGTCTGGTCGAGTTGATGATCTCAAGTATGCCGACGACGATGCCGAAGGCCGCCGGCAGTATCCAGATGACGGTGAACATCAGGCTGAGGCCGATGAGGCAGTTCACGATGCCGGAAATGAGCCGGAGTATGCCGAGCGTCTGGAGCTGGCTCGGCTTGTCCGGGCCGGCCGCCGCAGGGACGGGCCGGACGTTGGCTTCGGGCGGCGGGCTCGCTGGGTCTTCGCTCATCAGGCTGTTCTCCGTTCTTGTCGCGGGCACGTTCTGCTTGTTATACCGGCCGGGCCGCGCCTGTCAAGCAGGCATCACTCCATCCCCTACCGCACTCCGGTAGCGGTCCGGGGAGCGGCTGCCCGAGTGGTCCCCCGTGCGGCCCCGGGAACCGTCTCCCCAATATCCCCCAGAGCGCTCCTGACTGCCCCGAACTTGCAGGGAGAGTCGGACGACAACCCCTATCCCCACCCGCATCCCCGGAGCGGTCCCCGGAGCGGTCCCCGGAGCGGTCCCCGGAGCGGCTCCCGGGACGGCCCCCGGAGCGGCTCCCGGGACGGCCCCCGGAGCGGCTCCCGGGACGGCCCCCGGGGCGGCCCCCGGAACCGTCCCGGGGATATCCCCGGGGATATCCCCCCCTGCCGTCAAAGCTCTGTCGGTGTGTGACTTACGTTTGGGTGCCCGAAAACAGGGCCTGCGGGCGGCTTCTGCCCGACTGCGCTCGCCAGGGCCTTGACCCAGAGGTGCTGATTGCGGTCCGCCGGGATGGCTTCGGCATCGGGGCCGGGGAGGAGGATAGGTGAGAAGCGGCCTCGGACGTCGGATTGCCGAGTGCGGATTGCAGAGTCAGGAGAGGGATTCGGCACGAAGGCGGATGGGGAAGGGTGAGAAGGGAAGGTGGAATTGCGAAGGGTGCGGAGCGAAGGGTGAGTTGAGAATGAAATGTTTCACAGAGAGTGGGACAAAAGTGGCTTTTGGTTTGGGGAGGGTTATGATGGCATAGCGAGGTCAAAATGGACCAGGAACCGAGAGCTGCAGGACGGGCTTTCAGCCCGCGTGAGAAGCTGGAGATACTGCTCGAGGGCGCAACGACCGGCAACGTTGCAGAGGTCTGCCGTCGGCGGGGCGTAGCCGTCA
>JAWOHE010000077.1:0-20813 GCA_046485285.1 bacterium | reverse complement strand
TGCCTGCCCTGGCTCTGGCGCACGCGCTTCCTTGCGACGGAACGGGCACTGCCCGTGCGGGCCGAGTTCTACCGGCTTCTCCCGGGCAGTCCGAGTCCACGTCTACTCGACCTGCCGGGTCACGCGAGCACGGTGGATGACTTCCCACGGCTTGCGGTCTACCCGGCGCTCGGGTACCTGTTCGGCGGGATAGCTACGCCCCTTGGCCCGCCTTACCACCAGTTCGCGCCGCGCTCGATGGCTTATCTCTATCCCTGGTTCGCCGCCGCCGCGGCCGACCTCGGCGACCAGTCCGGGCAGGAGTTGGCGCCCGGCACCCTGAAGGCCCTGGCGCTTGCCGGCATCACGCACGTCCTGACGCCTGCTACCGAGGTCGGGGAGGGGCTGGTGCGCACCAGGCCCGGGCTCGACTGGGACGACCGCTACCTCCGGGCTGGCCGCCGGCCGCCGCTGGTGTTCGCCGCGACGGGCTATGGTATCGCGCTGGGAAGCCGGGTCCTGAGGCCGGTAACGCGACCGGGAGTGGATTCCGCGCTGACCGTCTGCTACGCCGGCGACTGGCGCGAGTTGCTCGACGCCGTCGAGGTGGACCGTGATGCCGCGGTGGTGAGCTCGATTCCCGTTGAGGGCGAGCCACACGACTCGCTCCCCGGGGACTCGCCGCTGCTGGTCCGGGATTGGCGGGTCAAGCACGAGCGCGTCGAGGTCGATCTTGAGAATGCCGAAGCCTGCTGGGTTCGGCTGGCGCTCAGCTGGTACCCCTGTCTTGACGTGCGACTGGACGGGGAGCAGGTGATGGCGCGGCCTACGGCAGACGGCTTCACCTACTTCTTCTGCCCGGCCGGCGGGCACTCGGTCAGCGTTACGGCTCGGACCAGTGCGCCGAGGAACTGGCTGGTGCCGGTCAGCGCACTGGCGCTGGTCGCATGCGCGTGGCTGGCAATTCCAGGGCGCGTCAGCGGCCGGAAAAAGAGAGGAGCTTGAATGGGAGAAGGCAGCTTCGTTACCGCAATCAACTGCATGGACGGTCGGACCCAGTTGCCGGTCATCGAGTGGCTGAGGCGGGAATTCGGTGCTGAGTACGTTGACTCGGTGACCGAGCCCGGGCCGATCCGCCAACTCGCGGAGGAACCGCGGGGACGAGCCGCGCTGTCGATGCTCGCCCGGGTCGCGATATCGGTGAACCGGCACGGCTCGCGGACGGTTGCAGTCGTGGCCCACGATGACTGCGCCGGGAACCCCGAACCGAAGGAAGTCCAGTTAGAGCAACTGCGCAGGGCCGTCGACACCGTGATGGGCTGGGGGCTCGAAGTCGAAGTCGTCGGAGTCTGGCTCGGATCGGAGTGGCAGGTCGAACGGGTGCTCTAGCCGCGCTTGTCAACATGCGGGCGGGGGCCACCCGGCCCCCGCCCGTGATTTGTCGTCTCGCGTCAGCGGAGCAGCATCAGCTTGCCGGTCGTGCTCGTCTCGCCGACGTTCACCCTCAGGAGGTATATGCCGTTGGCGAGCCCGGCCGGCTGCCAGTTCGTCACGACCCGGCCCGGGCCGCGTTCCTCGTCGAACAGCAGGGCGACCGAGCGGCCGCCGACATCGAAGACCTCGACCCGTACTCTTCCGGCAACCGCGACCTGGCAGGCGATGCTCACCGAGTTGGTGAACGGGTTGGGCCAGCACTCGGTCCGGACTGGTTCGCGCAACTGCGGCGAGGCGGTCTCAAACACTCCGGAGTTCTGGTCGTACCAACTCTGGGCCGAATCGGCGTTGGCGGCGAAGTCGGCTTCGCTGGTCCCGCCGAGAACAGCGAACGCAACCCGGGCTGTTGCGCCAGCCGGGATGTCAACCGGTCCGGCCGAGGCGATGATCGACCAGTCATAGGGCCGGTTTGAGCTCGCGAGGACGATGCTGCCGTTTAGCATGCGGAACTTCTGGTTGTCGGTGACGCAGGAATCGGGGTAGACGTAGATGGCATGGTCGATGCAGCCGAGTCCGGCGGCAGTCGCCGGCTCAAGCAGCTTAACGCCGACCGAGGGGTTGGCGGAGGACTGCTGGCGCATCCAGGCACAACGCCGGCCGGCATCCGAGCCGGCAGTGTTGGTGGCCGGGTCGCTGCCGACATCCATGTCGGCGACAACGCCGGCGTAGAGGCCGGTGACGGCGTTTGCACCGTTGTTGGTAATGTCGTAGGCGAGCACGACGAAGTCGTCGTAGCCGGAGGCCGCCGTCATGTGGGAGTTCTGGGTCACGGTCAGGTTCTTCGGGCTCGGGTGTCCGGCGTCGCTGATGACGGCACGGTAGTGCTGGTCGCCCGAGCCGGGCGGGATGACCGGCCGCAGGCTGTCGACAATCCGGAAGTCGGCATTCGGGGTGCTGTTCGCAGGCCGGCTGTAGAAGCGGTCGGCGACCCAGTCGACGTCGGTGCCCAGCATCAGGCTTGAGTAGAAAAGCTGGCTGGCCGCCGTCTTCGGGTAGCTGAAGCCGCTGCCGGCGTCGAGCGCAGGCGGCTCGGTGAAGCCGATGCTGCCAAGACAGGTGACAGTCAGGCGGCAGTAGCCGGTGTCGTGATTCATCACCAGTGCGCCGGGCCGGGGCGCGTCGCCGATGGTCAGCGTGAACGTCGGGCTCCAACTGCCCTCGGCGCTGGTGACGACAATCGTGAACTCGACCCGACTGCCGGGCGGTGTCGACTGCGAGGCCGACAGCCGGAACGCATCGCCGCGACTCGTGTCGCCCGGCGCGATCGTGCCGAAGTCGGATGTCGAGTCGGCCAGGGTGATGAGGGGAGAGGCGGTGCGGAGCGTGGCCGTGACCTCGGTGGCGTCGGCATTGCCCAGGTTGCGGAGGGTGACGAGCAGGTTCGCGGTCTCGCCGGGTTCGAGGACATTGTTGCCCGCGTCGTCGATGAAGTGAGACAGGTAGTCGATGCTTGGCCGCGGCGCGCCCGGCACGACGACGAGCGAGTCCTCGAGCGGCCAGGCGCTCTTGGCGGTGACCGTGAACTGGATCCGTCCCGACGTCTGCGGGTTGACGGTCAGCGAGGCGACTCCATTCCAGTTCGTCCAGCCGGCGACGTGGACTTCATCGTCTTTCCACAGGCAGACCAGCGCTCCCGGGACCGGGTTGCCTTCGGCGCGCACCGTGACCTGCACCGTCTGGCTGCCGGTTTCTAGCGTGTCCGGGCGCTCGGCGGTCAGGGTGACCGGGTCGGTCTTCCACATCGCCATGTTCGGGTCACCGAACAGGTTCAGCGCCCAGGAGCACCAGCGCCAGACCTGCTGGCTCTGGGCCGAGTATGCGAAGAAGTCCTTGGCCCGGGCGTGGGTGACCCCGATCTCGATCGAGTCGCGCCGGAAGTACCAGTCGTAGAACTTGACGCTGATTCGCTCCGAAGGGCCCATTGACGGGGGCGTGCCCCAGCCGTAGCGCGAGTTCATCATCACCGCGACCGCGCCGCCGCCGGGGTTGTTCATCAGCGCCTCGGCAAGGCAGTCGGAGTACTCGAAGTTGCCCGAAATGCAGGCGATCGAGTTGACGATGACCGGGCGGGTCGAGTTGGTCTGGCCGCCGGCGGTCGAGGTGTTGTAGACCGTGTAGCCGTTCATGTCGTAGAGGCCGACCGCGTCACCGTGAGCGGTCGCATGACAGAAGTGGTAGCCGGAGTTGATGGCGTCGCGCATCGGCGATGTCGAGGTCGGGTTGGCGATGTAGAAGTCGATCCAGTCGGCAGGCGTCTGCTCGGCGATCGAGTCGCTGCAGACCCTGCCCGAGTAGTTCGACCACAGCTGGGTGTAGGGCAGGAGCATCTTCTTCAGGTAGTCGGTGGTCGGTGTCTTCTCGTAGGCAATGACCTTGCTGACGAAGGTCTGGCATTGAGCGGCATTGTCGACCGAGGCGCGGCCGACGTAGACGTCGTAGTAGAAGTCGACCGTGTCGTAGCCGGCCTCGCCGAAGACGTTGTTGTTGTTGCCGTCGTATGACCACTGGAGGTCGGCGTAGTAGACGTCGCCGGGGATGTTGCCGGTCTCGGTGTTGACGACCGCGCGCAGTCGCCGGCCCGGGACGACCGCGTTGTCGCCGGCGAGCAGGACGAAGACCAGCCCGCGGTTCTCGAACAGGTCGATGATGAAGTTGCGGATCTTCTCCTGAAGGTCGCGGCCGGAGTGGTTCGCCGAGATCCACTCGGTCGTGAAGACCTCGGTGCGGTAGCCCTTGCGCGTCCGCCAGTTGACCAGCGGGTCCCAGTTGCCGGCCAGCGCGCCGGAGGTGATTATCGCGTAGTTGACCTCGGGGTCGTCGGTCGCCTTGTCCGGCGGCGCGAAACGGGCGACGTCCCCGGGGTTCATCACGAGGCCGCGGACGTCGCGCTCGAACGCCGCGCGCTGGGTCGCGGTCAGCCGGACCGGCGCAACCGTGTTCTCCTCGTAGTCGACCTCGACGCGCATCCGGCGGTAGAGGGTAAGCCTGCCGTCGGGCGGGTTCCAGGTGAGCGGGCGCAGGCAGAAGCCGGCAATCCGCCAGCCGGACTTGGTGCCGGTGGGAGCCCGGTCAACGAGCCGGTCGGGCCAGGAGCGGTCGCTGTCGTACACCGCCCGGTCGGGCTCGACGAAGTCGGGCAGGCCCGGAGCCGACAGGATGACCGGCGGCTGGGCCGGGCAGATGTTGTACGCACCCGGGAGCACCTCCGGGTCGAGCGGCGTGACCCGGATGTCGGTGACCGTCGCGTGCGCCGGCACGGCGACATTGAAGACCGCCTCGGGCAGCATCGGCCGACCGGTCTCCAGCATCGACGGGAAGCCGCGGAGCGTGACCACGTCGTAGCCGCTGGCCCGGTCGAAGAGGAGGTCGCGGCTGTCGAAACTGATTGTCTGCGTCACCGTGCCGGCGAGGACCAGGACCGGCAACGCGACCAGGAGCAGGGGTTTTCTCACAATGCCTCCTTGTGGCACCGACTATTCCTCGGGAAAGAAGAACCGGAGTTCCGTTTCAACGTCTTCATCGGGGTTGGACGCGTGGACCGCGTTGGCGCGCACCGAAGTGCCGAAGTCGGCCCGGATCGTGCCAGGCGCAGCCTGCGATGGATCGGTGACGCCGATGAACTCCCGGACTCGACGCCGGGCGTCCGGCGCTTCGAGCCGGACGGCGACCAGCGGACCGGAAGTCATGAACTCGACAAGGCCCGCGAAGAAGGGCTTGCCTTCGTGGACGGCGTAGAACCTGCCCGCGGCCACGGCGTCAAGTCGCCGCATCCGCAAGCCGGTGATAGTGAAACCGGCGCATTCAAGCCGGTGCAGGATGTCGCCGATACAGGCCTGGCGCACCGCATCGGGCTTGATGAGCAACAGGGTCTGCTCGCTCGCCGGGGCGGGTTCGGTACGGGACAAGCAAGAATTCTAGCTAAGTGGCGGCGGGAGTCAACGCGGCGGCCGCCTGCCGTCCGCTTCAGCCGGCGGGCCGATTACCTCGGCAAGAATGCGCTGGACCGTGCCGGTCACGCCCTCGATGATTGCGGCGGATGACGAGGTTGCCATCGAGACCGCGTCGGGCGCCTCCTGCCCGGGCTGCCATGCGGTCAGACGGGCGCGGAAGTCGCCGCCGAACACGAGCCTGAAATAGGACGGGGTTTCGCAGTTGTCGAGCAGGTCGAAGTCGAGTATGGCGCCGTCCGGCGCGACGAAGACTCGGACCGGAACCGGGCCGCCGTAACCCCGCGCGGTCGTGCCCGCCAGGTCGGACCAGCCGACATAACCGAGCAGCGAGTCGGCGCTGGAGTAGACTCCGAGGCAGGGGAATGGGCCGGCGAGCTCGGCGGCGTGGCAGTAGCCCGGGAAGATAGCCACGAGGCGTTCGGCCGGCGGAGCGACCATCCGTGCTCGCGAGCTGTCGGGAACCGGGGTAGCGCTGCTGCCAGCGCCATCGGCGCCTGCCACCGAGAGGGTGAGCGTGAGCAGTCCGGCGGAAGCGATCAGCGTGCGCAACACGGATAGATTCTCCCCGATTGGGCTCCGGTGTCAACGAATCGAGGCCGGCCTCAGTTCGAGGCGGTGCCTGCCGGCGGGTCCTGGTCGGCCGGAGGCTCGGGCTCCGGGGCGCAGGCCGGCCGGGGCTTGCCCTCGAGCGCGCGCCGGGCGGCGATGTAGTCTATGCGCAGCTGGTACAGCACCTCGTCCAGCATTTCGGACTCGGCCTCGGTTCGTCTGCCCTCGGTCCGCGCCTTGAGCATCTCGAGAGTGTCGATGCTCCGGGCGGCAAGTGGCAGTTGGGGCTCGATGGACTCGACCTCGGGATGGAGCTGTTCGCCGAGGAACGCGCGGGTCTCGACGGCGAGGCGCCAGACGAGGGTGCTGAACAGCGCGGAGCCGTCGGCGTTGGCCTGCTTGTCCGGGTTATCGGCCTTCATGGTTATTGAGGAGACTCCTGACATGACTGACACGGCCGTCCTTGATGTAGATGCGCGGCACGCGCGGGCTCACCCGGCAGATGATGTCGTACGGTATCGTCCCGGCCCAGGTGGCGAGGTCGTTGGCGGAGATGATCTCCTCGCCCTCGGCGCCCAGGAGCGTTACCGGGTCGCCGATGCGGACGCCCGGCACGTCGGTGACGTCGAGCATCGTCAGGTCCATGCAGACGTTGCCGACGATGGGCGCCCGGTGGCAATGAACGAGGGCATGGCCGTGATTGGTCAGTGCCCAGGGGTAGCCGTCGCCGTAGCCGGCGGTGATGACCGCGATGGTCGATTCCCGGGTGGTGAAGTAGTTGCGGTCGTAGCTGATGCTCCGGCCGGCCGGAATGCGGCGCAGGTTCACGATGCGGCTGCGCAGGCTCATCACCGGCCGGAGGTCTAGGTCGATCCTGCGCCGGCCGGCCCGGTAGCTCTCGGGCAGGATGCCGTAGACGATGAGCCCGGGACGGACCATGTCGAGGTGCGATTCGCGGACGTTCAGCAGCCCGGCGGAGTTGGCCGAGTGGCGCAGGATGCGGTCAAATCCCTCCTGCTCGAGCTCGGCGAGCAGGCGGAAGTAGGCCGCAAGCTGGGTCTCGGTGAAGAGGATGTCGGTGTCGGCGGACGGGAAGTGGGTGAAGACGCCCTCGACCTTCAGCCCGGGCAGCGCGGCGACGGCGCGGATGAAGTTACCGGCCTCATCCAGCCCGACGCCGGTCCGGCCCATGCCGGTGTCCACCTCGATGTGGACGCCGATTTCCAGCCGGCGTTCCTGCGCCGCACGGGACAGCCGGTCGGCGAACTCGGGCTCGGTGACGGTCGGGGTGAGGCGATGGGCGAAGAGGTCGGGGATTTCCTCGTAGGGAGCGGGAGAGAGGACGATGATGACCGGCTCGCGGACACCGGCGCGGCGCAGCTTGATGCCCTCGTCGACGCCGGCGACGCCGAAAGCCGTTACCCGGTCCTGCAGTTCGCGGGCGACTTCGACCAGGCCGTGGCCGTAGCCGTCCGCCTTGACCGCCATCAACAGCGGCCGGCCGTCGACGAATCGGCGCACACGGTCGAGGTTCCAGTTCAGGGCGTCGAGGTTGACCTCGGCCCAGATACGTCCGAAATCCATTGCCGCGATGATGTTAGGTGCGACGGACGGGATGTCAACGGATGACGCAGGGTCAACATCAAGCGACACAGCTGCTGTTGACGCGGACAGGGGTAGCGGTATTCTCTCGCCCATGGTCCAACACGGGCAGGCGGCCGGGGACCGGGTGGTCTTCCTCGGCTCCGGCGGCGCGCGCATCGTCGTGGCAAAGCAGCTGCGCGCCTCGGGCGGCATATGGCTCTCGCTGGCGGGCACCGAGATGCTGATTGACCCCGGACCCGGGTCGCTCGTTCGGATGACCGCTTCGCGTCATCGACTTGATCCCGCGTCGCTGTCCGCAGTACTGCTCTCGCACCGGCACCTCGACCACTCCGGTGACGTCAACAACGTTGTCGAGGCAATGACGCTCGGCGGGACGCGTCCGGGAGGCATCTTGTTCGCGCCGGACGATGCGCTCGGAGGAGAGGACCCTGTTGTCCTGCAGTACCCGCGGCAGTTCCTGTCCAGGGTTGTAAGGCTCAGGGAGTCGGGCACCTATGAGGTGGGCGCAGTCCGATTCAGCTGCCCGGTTCGGCATCGGCACAGGGGAGAGGTCTACGGGTTCAGGTTTGAGACACCCGGGCGCTCGCTGGCCTACGTCGCCGACACGGCCTACTTCCCCGAGCTTGTCAACTTCTACCGCGCCGACGTGATGATACTCAACGTGGTTCGACTCGAACCGTCGGAGCTTGACCACCTCTGTGCTGATGACGCGCGGCAGATCATCGCCGCCGTGCGCCCGCAACTGGCAATACTGACTCACTTTGGAATGACAATGCTTCGTGCGCGACCATGGGAAGTCGCGCGTGAGCTGGGCAAGGCGACCGGGGTCCGGACGATTGCCGCGAGCGATGATCGTCTCGTGCTCCTGAACTGAGGAAGGGCAGTGGAGACACCTCAATACCATCCTTGCGAGCGGCGACGGGTGAAGATGCTGTCGGAGGACACGATTCGACGCATCGCCGCCGGGGAAGTAATAACGCGTCCGGCAGCAGTAGTCAAGGAGCTGGCGGAGAACTCCATCGACGCTGGCGCCGACAGCATCGAGTTCGAGGTCAAAGCGGGCGGGAAGACACTGATTCGCGTGAGTGACAACGGCTGCGGGATGAGCCGTGATGACGTGAGGTCCGCGGTGTGTCGTCACGCAACCAGCAAGCTGGCCGACATCGATGACCTGAGAACGCTGACCAGCTTCGGCTTCCGCGGTGAGGCCCTGGCCGCGGTGGCCGCCGTGTCCCGGCTGACGATCGAGACGTGTGCTGATGAGACCGGGCTTGGCACTCGACTTGAGGTCGAGGGCGGCGAGGTGATCGAGGTCGCCGAGGCCGCAAGACCCCGGGGGACAACCGTCACGGCGCGGACCCTGTTCTTCAACCTCGCCCCGCGCCGGAGTTTCCTGAAGTCGGACAGCTACGAGCTGAGGGTGATTGTCGAGACGGTGCGGGGCTATGCGCTGGCTCATCCAACCGTGCGTTTCCGCGTCGCGGCAAATGACCGGGAACTGCTGAACCTCCCGCCCGCCAGGTCGACGCGCGAGCGGCTCGCCTGTCTCTACGAGCCGAGAGTAGTCGAGAGCATGGTTGAGCTGCGCGTGGAGAACCCCATCCTCGCTGCCTCCGGGTTCCTGTCAGACCACACCCAGCTCCGCGCGTTCTATGACGTCCAGCAGGTCTTCTTCAACGGCCGTCCCGTTCGGAATCGCACGGTAACCCGCGCGCTATGCAGTGCCTATGGACCGGCGCTTGCGACGAGTCGGCCAAACTTCGTTGTCTTCCTCAAAACGGACCCTGCGCGGCTCGACGTCAACATCCACCCGACAAAGGAGGAGGTCCGCTTCGTCGACGACCGGTTCCTGTTCGACTTCCTGTCGGAGGCGGCGAGCAAGGCGCTCGGGTTGCGGCGGGGCGAACAGACCGGCCAGGACGAGTTCCTGTTCCAGCAGGCGATGACGACCGAGGAGACCGCGCCGACCGGGTTCTGGCAGGTTCACAACAGCTACATAATGGCGCAGGTTGCCTCCGGTTATGTCGTGGTCGACCAGCACGCTGCCCACGAGCGGGTTCTGTACGAGGAAATCCTTGGCGTCAGGAGCGCCGTTCGGCCCCAAGGTTTGCTCTTCCCGATCACCATCGACCTCACGCCGGACGAGCACGAGGCCTGGGAGGTGATAAAGGGCCGGCTGTCCTCTCTCGGGCTTGAGGCGCAGGATTTCGGCGGACGGACAGTTGTCATCGAAGCGGTGCCGGCCGGCGCCTTCATCGGCAAGAACGAGATCCGGGAGTTCTTTGCCGAGCTGGCGCGGGTTCGTGCCGACAAGGGTAACCTGTCCGATGAGGCAGCCAAGGTGATGGCCTGCAAGGGCGCCATCAAGGCCGGCCAGAAGCTCTCGCAGGGCGAGATGGAGTCGCTCATCAATCGGCTTTTCGCCTGCCGCGAGCCGTACTTCTGCCCGCACGGCAGGCCGGCAATCATCAAGATCACGATGGAGGAACTGGACCGCAAGTTCGGACGAACGTGATTGTCCTCGTGCTGACCGGCCCGACCGGGGTCGGGAAGACTTCGGTTGCGGTCTCGCTCGCCGAGCGATACGGCCTTGAGCTGGTGTCCGCCGACTCCCGCCAGGTCTACTGCTGGCTCGACATCGGGACCGACAAGCCGACACGAGAGGTCCGGGACCGGGTCCCGTTCCACATGGTCGACAAGGTCGAGCTCAACCGTCGCTACTCAGCCGCCGACTACGCCCGCGACGCGCTCGCAGTGATGCGGCGCCTGAACTCGGAAGGACGGCGGTTCCTGGTCGTTGGCGGCTCGGGGATGTACATCAGGGCCGTCTTCGAGCCATTCTTCGATGCTCCCCGGGCGGACCCTAAGGTACGTCGTGAGCTCGAGGCCCTGTCTCTGCCCGAGCTGCAATCGAGACTGAGGAAGGCCGACCCGGAGCGCGCCAGTCGAGTTCATCCCAACGACCGACAGCGGATGGTTCGCGCCCTTGAGGTCTGTGCGACCGTCGGGCATCCGATGTCGCTGATGATGACTGAGCGGAATCCCGCCCGGCCGGAGTTCGAGCCATGCCATGCCGTGCTGACGATGGACCGGGAGCGGCTGAACCGGCAGATTGACGAGCGATTCGACCGGATGATGCGGGACGGCCTGCTCGACGAGGTGCGGATGCTGCGCGAGCACGGATTCGGAACGAACAGCTACATCGCCAATGCCTACGGCTATGCCGAGTTGCTGGAGCATCTCGACGGCAGAGTCAGCCTCGCCGGGGCGGTCGAGACCGCCAAGCGGAAGTCCCGGGCATACGCCCGGCGGCAGTTGACCTGGTGCCGCAGGCTGGCCGGCGCCCGCTGGTTCCAGTGCGCGAGCGGGGCCGAGTTCGTGGAGCGGCTTGGGCCGCTGGTCGAGGAAATCCTCGGGAGAGAAGCCACGTCAGCGGCGCGGAGAGAAGGAGAACTCTATCAGGATTCCGGAACGGACTCCCGGCGCGAAGCGCCGGGAAGCGAAGGGTGAGAAGGGATAATGGCGGACCGAATGAGGACAAACCGTAAAGGGCACGAAGAAGGGGTTCTTGGGTTCGGACCCGGGGAGCTTCTGTCTTCGTATCCTGGTGTTGAATCCGGCGGGCGATACCGTAAGCTTAGCGCGTCTTTCCTGCGCGGCAGCAGGCGGGCGCCCGGTTCCTGTCCTGCCGACCCGGAGTGCGTAACCGAATGAGGAGGCGTTCCTGATGATAGCCCGTTTCACTTCCGAGTCCGTCACCGAGGGCCACCCGGACAAGGTCTGCGACCAGATCTCGGACGCGGTGCTTGACGAGGTAATGGCCCGCGACCCGAATGGCCGCGTTGCCTGCGAGACCTACGTCACCGTCGGCCTGGTGCTGGTCGGTGGCGAGATAACGACCCGGATCTGGGTCGACCTGCAGGAGGTCGTCCGCGGCGTCCTGCGCGACATCGGCTACGTCCACACCGAGGACGGTATCAGCGCCGACGACTGCTCGATTCTCGACGCCATCGGGCACCAGTCGCCCGACATCGCCCAGGGCGTCGACGCCGGCGGCGCCGGCGACCAGGGTGTGATGTACGGCTATGCCTGCCGCGAGTCCGACGTGATGATGCCGCTGCCGATCGTGCTTGCGCACCGACTTGCCCTGCGCCTGGCCGAGGTCCGCAAGACCCGGATCCTGCCCTGGCTCCGGCCGGATGGCAAGACTCAGGTCACGCTCGAGTACGAGAACGGCGTGCCGGTTCGGGTCGACAACGTCGTCATCGCCGCCCAGCATTCGGAGAAAGTCCTCGACCGGACCGGCCGCCGCATCACCCGTTCGGCACGCGAGGAACTCATCCGTGCGGTTTGCCGCCCGGTCCTGCCCGCCGGGCTGGTCGACCGGCGGACGAAGTACTTCATCAACGAGACCGGGATGTTCGTCGTCGGCGGTCCCCGCTCCGACACCGGAATGACCGGCCGCAAGATCATCGTCGACACCTATGGCGGCTGGCTGAGGCACGGCGGCGGCGCGTTCTCGGGCAAAGACCCGACGAAGGTCGACCGCTCCGCCACCTACATGGCGCGCTATGTCGCCAAGAACTGCGTTGCGGCGGGCGTCTGCGACCGGATGGAGGTCCGCCTCGCCTACGTCATTGGCCGCGCCGAGCCGACCGAGGTGTCGTTCGACACCTTCGGGACCGAGCAGGTTGACCTCCGGAAGCTGGAGAAAGTGGTTCGGGGGCTGTTCCCGCTCAAGCCCCGTGAAATGATCAGGCATCTTCGGCTGCGCAACCCGATGTACCGCCCGACCGCGACCTACGGCCACTTCGGGCGCCGGCCCGGGACCCGGCAGTTCGACGGCCGGAAGTGCGACACGTTCACCTGGGAGCGAACCGACATGGCCGATAAGCTCCGCCGCGCCCTGAGATAGGAGGGGAGATGCGCAAACACGACATCCGCGACCTGAAGCTGGCGCCGACCGGGCGGACCCGCATCGAGTGGGCGGCCCGGTTCATGCCCGTGCTGGCGAGCATCCGGGAGCGCTTCGCGCGCACGAAGCCGCTCAAGGGCACCCGGATGAGCTGCTGCCTGCACGTTACCTCCGAGACCGCCAACCTTGTGAGGACGCTCAAGGCCGGCGGTGCCGACGTCCGGCTTTGCGCGTCGAACCCACTGTCGACCCAGGACGAGGTCGCCGCGGCGCTCGTCAAGTATGACGGCATCCCGGTTTTCTCGATAAATGGCGAAGACCGCGATACTTACTACCGCCACATCCACGACGCCCTAGCCCACGCCCCGCAGGTGACCACCGACGACGGCGCCGACCTGGTCTCCGCGCTGCACTCCGACTACAGGCATCTCGTTCCGGCGATAATCGGCGGCACGGAGGAGACGACGACCGGGGTCATCCGGCTCAAGAGCATGGAGAAGGCGGGCGTGCTTGCCTTCCCGATCATCGCGGTCAACGACTCGCAGACCAAGTTCATGTTCGACAACCGCTACGGTACCGGCCAGAGCTCGCTGGACGGCATTCTCCGCGCGACCAACATCCTCTTCGCCGGCTCGACAATGGTGGTCTGCGGTTACGGCTGGTGCGGCCGGGGAGTGTCCTGGAAGGCGCGCGGGCTGGGCGCCGAGGTGATCGTGACCGAGGTCGACCCGGTGCGGGCGCTCGAAGCCCGGATGGACGGCTTCCGGGTGATGCGGCTCGCCGACGCCTGCCGGCTGGCCGACCTGTTCATCACCGTCACCGGCGACATCAACGTCATCGACGAGCGTCACATGAAGGCGATGAAGGACGGTGCGGTCATCTGCAACTCAGGGCACTTCGACGCCGAGATCAACAAGGCCGCGCTCGAGCGGATGACGAAGGCGAAGCGCGAGCTCCGGCCGAACTGCGTCGAGCACCGGCTCGACAACGGCCGCCGGCTGATCCTGCTTGCCGAGGGCCGGCTGGTGAACCTTTCTGCCGCCGAAGGCCACCCGGCGATGGTGATGGACATGTCTTTCGCCAACCAGGCGCTGGCTGCCGAGTACCTGCTCGAGCACGCCGGCCGGCTCGAATGCCGTGTCCACAAGCTTCCGGACCGGCTCGACGAGGGCATCGCCCGGCTGAAGCTCAGGACGATGGGCATCAGCATCGACCGGCTGACCCCGGAACAGCGGCGCTACCTGTCCTCGTGGCAGGTCGGCACCTGACGCGGCCCGGCGTTGCTTGACAGCTCCCGAGGGCCGGGCTATCATACCGCGAGTGGCTGAGCACGATAGCGAAGGCGGCCGGAGCGGCCCGGGCGGCGACGTGCTGATCCTGTCGGCAGTCGGCTACCTGCCGATGCTTTTCTTCGTACCGCTGGTTGCCTGCCGGGGTGACGACTACGCGCACTTCCACGGGCGCCAGAGCCTTGCGCTGCTCCTGACGTTCGTCGCCGCCTCGCTGGTCGTCTGGCTTGTCGGGTTGGTGTTTGGCCGCGTGCTTGGCGACATCGTGCTCCTGGGCTTCATCTTCCGGGCGCTCGCCTGGCTGGCACGCAACGTCGTCGGCAGCCTGGTTTCCCTGGCGTACATCGGGCTGGTAATCGCCGGGATCATCAACGCAACACTTGGCCGCAAGTGGCAGGTGCCGGTCATCGGCGCTCACCTGCACTTCCTGGCCGGACCGCAGAATCCAGACAACGGGAGGTAGTGTAATGTCAGACGAGACCAAGTTCGAAGGGCCGGCGCCTGCACCGCAGGCAGCCGGCAACGAGGTCGAGCAGGCGAAGGGAACCGCGTGGCTGTCCTACATCGGGATACTCTGGCTCATCCCGATGCTGACACTCAAAGAAAACGCCTTCGCGAAGTGGCACGTCAAGCAGGGGATCGTCCTGACGATCTACTGGGTCGCGGTGTCGCTGCTCGGCAGCGTGATACCGTTCATTGGCTGGTTCATAATCCTGCCGATCGGCAGCATCCTGCTCATCGTGTTTGACATCATCGGCATCGTGAAGTCGCTGGGCGGCCAGTACTGGAAGTGCCCGCTTGGAGTCAGCCAGTTGGCCGAGAAGTTCAAGTTCTAGGCCGGCCCGTCTCCCCGCCGGGAGTACTGCACTTCCGGTAATGTAGATTACGTAAAGTAGCCCGGGGCGACTGATACCGCCCCGGGCAACCCGTTCCAGGGTCAGTCGGCGATGTCCCGGTAAGCGGCGGCGAGCACCTTCGCCGCCTCTCCCCACAGGAAGTTCGAGCGGATGTGGTCGCGCAGGGCGCTTCCCTTCGGAAGCGCGAGCGAGGCCGCGATCGCGTTCCGGATCGATTCGCCGGAGCGCGGGTCGAGATAGCCGGCGAGGTCGCCGAAGTAATCCCGGGTGCCGCCGTGCCGGGTGATACAGACCTTGGCGCCGGCCAGCCCGGCTTCGAGCGCTGCCAGGCCCGGGGTCTCGTAGAACGACGGCAACACCAGCGTGTCGCAGGCCGCGTAGGCTGAGGCGAGCAGCTCGGAATCTGGCGGGAGCGACGGGATGTGGGTGATGTTCGGGCAGCGCTCGATGACCTCTTGGCAGCTCCGGCCGTAGGCGTTGTCAAGCAACTCGCCGATGAGCACGGTCGGACAGCCGAGCCCCTCGACCGCGGCGAGCATCGGCAGGACGTTCTTGCGGCCCCAGCCGACGTGGCCGACGTAAAGCACGAAGTCCTTGAGCCCGTACCTGGCAACAAAGGCGTCCGGGGTCGCTTCGGCGAAGCGCGGCGCGACGCCGTTGGGCAGGAGCTTCACGCGGCCGGGGTCTACCCCGAAGGCCTCGCGGACCATCGTCGCCTCCTCGCCGGTGTTCGGCATCACCAGTGTCGCCATGTCGCACAGCTCGCGGCAGAACATGTGCTCGGTCCAGACCCCGCCCTGCTTCCTCAGCCGCCGCGCGATCGCGAGCATCGAGGCGACCCGGCGCGGCGAGTGGCGGCTGTAGAACACCGGGCTCAACACCAGCTTCATCCCGAGTGTCGTGACCGCCCGGCCGAGGTGGTAGGTCCCGACGTGGGCGCCGAAGAGGTGGAACAGGTCGTACTCCTCAAGCCGGTACGGCTTCCAGGGGTCGAAGAGCTCGGCCTCGACCCCCAGCTTCGCGAGCTCGTCGGCGAGCGACCGCACCTGCACCAGCACGCCGCCGCCCAGCACCGTGACCGCCTGGAACGAACTCATCAGCACTTTCATCGTCTCCCCCTCTTAGTTACGAGTCTGCCGCCTCATCTGCCTCAGCCGCTCGGACAGGACCGTGCGCAACGGAACCCGGGCCGACGGCTCCGCGTTCGGCTCCACGGCCGCCTGCCACGAAAGGCCGGTGAGCTGGTACCGTCCCGGCCGCAGCGGGATCCTCGCATGTCGTCCCCGGAACTCGAGTTCGACCTCGACCAGCTCGTCGCCCTGCCCGACCGCCAGCTCGACCGCGTCGGGCTCGACCGCGACCTCGAACCGGACCTGCTCACGCCGACGCCACCACTCGGCATACCCGGTCAGGGACAGCGTCCTGCCGCACGCCGCGCGGGCGTCGCGCAGGATGCCGGCGAGGAGCGCGTGGTGCGCCGCGATCGCGGTCGGGTGGTCGTAAAGCAGGCAGGGCTCGCGCAGGGCCACCTTGTGCTCGACAAGGCGGCGGTAGTAGTCGCGGATGTCATCCTCCGAGGCCCGGGCGGCGCGCAGCCGGCCGAGGCAGACCGGGTGCACCGGCACCTGGAGCACAGGCGACAGCACGTCCCCCAACAGCGGCCGGAACGGCAGGTCGTCGTAGCCGGCCACGAAGTCGCTCGCGTAGACCAACCCGAGCTCGGCCAGCGCCCGGTCCCAGGACGGGTTCCAGTCGCCGTACGGCGACGCGACGCCGACCGCGCGAAGGCCGTGGGTCGAGAGGATTGCCGTCGCCCGCGCGACGTTCTCGCGGTTGGCGCGGACCGACCGGAAGACCTCGTGCCGGTGGCAATGGACCTGGACGTCCTGCCCGGCGAACAGCATCCCGAGCTCGCCGAGCAGCGGGCCGTGGGCCTCGGTGTTGACGAACCAGCTGAAGCTCATCCCGACCTCGTCCGCCAGCCGGCGGGTCTGCGCCAGCTCCGCGCGGCCGCAGTAGTCGGTGTCGACCCGGAATCCGAGCGCGGTCGCGCCGCCGGCCGGGGTCGATGCCAGGCGGGCGCAGGGCAGTGACTGTACGTCGAGCAGGCGCCGGACCGCGGCTGTCACCTGCCGGCGCGCCTCTCCCCTGTCCCGGGCCGCGACCCGCTCGACGACCGGCCGGGGCGCGCGGCTCGGGAATGCCCGGACGCGGGCCCGGCCGACCCGGGTCGCGGCTTCGACCCGGAACGCCAGTGCCTCGACCGGCGTCGCGCCGCCCGGAAGCGAGGCTCCGGCCTCGGCCAGCAGGCCGCAGCCGGGCGCGGCCGCACCAAGACCGGCGGTGACCTCGCGCGGGCCGGCCGCGGCCGGCGCGATGAGCACCCGGGTACGGGCATCGGGCCGGCCGACCCGGAACGGCAGCCCGGCCTGGGCCAGCAACTGCCGCCACGCCGGGTCCGGGCCAAGCAGGACAATCATCGCCGGCCGCCCAGGCCAAGGTCAGCCGGGGTGACGCCCCGGACCAGCAACAGCGCGACCGCGTAGCCGGCCGCGCCGGCAACACCGGCGACGAACCAGTTCCAGTCCCTGAGCGCCAGCACGACGCCGGCCAGCGGCACGAGGGCCACGGCGACCCAGAGCACCCTCAGGCCGATGCGCGGCCGGACCAGGCCCAGCATCCCGGCAAGCATCAGCCCGGCCAGCAACGCCTCGCCTGCCACCATCCCGAGCGCGGCGCCGGCCGGCCCGAGCCGCAGCCCGCCGAGCACGACCAGCACCAGCGCGACCGCCACCCCGACCGCGGTGTTGACCGCGTAGCGCCGCTCGCGGTCCGCGGCGAGCAGGGTGTAACCGCTTATCGTGCTGGTGAGGCTGAGCGGGAAGAACCAGATGAGAATCATCATCACCCGGCCGGCCGGTTCGAACTCGGCCCCGAACAACAGCCGGGCGACCTGCGGGGCGAGCAGCAGCACCAGCAGGCAGACCGGCAGCGAGAGCGCGAGCGCGACGCGCAGGACCGTGCCGATCGTGACGGGCAGGGCCGCGCCCTGGCCCGCCGCGGAATCGCCGCGCGCCCGGTACTGCCGGGCCGCGACCGGCAGGAAGACCGACTGGACAACCCGGTCGAGCATCAGCACGAAGAAGACGAACCGGTGCGCGGCCGAGTAGAGCCCGGCCGCGGCGTCGCCGCGCAGGAGCGACAGGCTGACGACCGGCGCGTTGACGTAGAGCTGGCTCAGCACCGAGGCCGCGCCGACCGGCAGGGCCTGGCCGATGAGCGCGCGCCAGGCCCTCGGCCGCCAGGCGAGCCGGGGCAGGCCGTGCCGCCGGGCGTGCGGGACCAGCAGGTAGCCGGCGCCGGCCGCGGTCGCGACGACGAAGGCCACCGGCACGAGCAGGAGCTGGCCCGGCCCGCGCACGAGCGCCAGCACGAGCAGGAAGTAGACCGCGTTGGTCAGGACGTGGCCGGCCGCGACGTGGTGCATCCGCTCCTCGCCGATGAGCACCCACTCGAGCGCCAGCGCCTGCGCGAAGACCCCGGCGGCATAGAGCACCAGCAGCCAGCGGGTCTCGGCCGGCCGCGGCAACAGCGCGGCGAAGAGCGCGATGCCGGCGAAAGCGACCGCGGCGAGCATCAGCCGCAAGGTCTGGACCTGGCCGGCGAGGTCCCGGGTCGCGGCCGGGTCACGGGCGACGTTCCGGGTCCCGACCGTCAGCAGGCCGGCCTTGGTGACCATTATGCCGTAGGCCATCAGCGACATCCCGAGCGCGATCTGGCCGAAGGCGTCGAGCCCGAGCCGCCGGGCGAGCACCGCGGTCACCGCGAAGCCCAGCCCCCGGGTCAGGAGCTCGCCGGCGAGCAGGAACCCGACATTCCGCGCCGGCCGCCCTATCACGCGGACCTGCCTTCCGGCTCGCCGGCCGCAAGCCGGTCGTAGACCTCGATCAGCCGGGCCGCGGCGGTGTCCCAGTTGTGCTCGCGCTCGACTGCGGCTCTCCCCTGCCGGGCCATCCGGTCGAGCCCGGCCGGGTCGGACAATAGCGCGCGCAGGGCATCGCCCACCGCGACGGTATCGGTCGGGTCGACCGCGAGTCCACAGCCTGCCTTCCGGACCACCGGCCCGATTTCCGGGAAGTCGCTCGCCACGAGCGCGAGGCCCGCGGCCATGAACTCGAAGAGCTTGTTCGGCTGGCCGGTGTAGTCGTTGAGCCTGCCGGGCTGGAGCAGGATGACGCCGACGTCACAGCCCTCGAGCCCGGCGAGGAGCTCCGGGTAGGTGAGCCGGTCCCGGAACTCGACCCTGTCGGCAAGCCCGCGCCCGCGGAGGAACTCCCGGCTCCACCGCTCGATGTCGCTCCGGGGGTCGAACCGGCCGACCGCGATCAGGCGGGCGGACGGGAACTCCGCCGCCGTTGCGGCGAACGCGCGGAGCAGGACGTCGAACCCGCGCTGGTAGCTGATCAGCCCGGTCCAGGCGATCCTTCCCGTCCGCGGCCGGTCCGGCAGGGGCCGCGCCGGCCTCGGCGGGTAGTTGCGGACCAGCACCGGCTCCCGGCCCAGGCGCTGGAAGCGCCGCGCCCGGGTCGCGTTGGTTTCGATTATCGCGTCGGCCTGCCGGGCCGCGCGCCGCTCGATCGACCGCACCGCCGCGCGCGCGGCAAGCCGCACCGGCCAGGACAAGTCGGACCGGTCCCGGTACACCGCGGGAAACAGCTCGGTCGAGTCGTAGACGACCCTGGCGCCCGGCCGGTCGCGCCTGATGTCGAGCCCGACCCGGAGCGCCCACGGGTCGAAGCAGTGGTAGACGCTGGCATTGACCGACCCGGCCGCGCCGGCGACCGCGTCGAGCGCGCCGAGCTTGCGCCTCCCGCTCGGCAGTACCACCGGCATCACCGTCACGCCCGGCACCGGCTCGACCTCGCCCTCGGCCGGCAGGCCGACCACGGTCACGGCCCAGCCCGCGGCGGCCAGCGTCGCCGCCTCGCGGTGGTAGAAACGCGAGTAGTCGACCGGCTGGGAGGTCGTGACGAGGCAGGTGCTCTTCATATGCGGCCCAACATCATATCGCGGACTCTCGCGCCGGGCGCGAGAAAGTCACTGACCCGGGGACAGCGCCGGCCCGGGTTCGGTCGCCTTGCCGTTCGGCCCGCCCGCCGCGGACCCGGCCTCAACCCCGTTCGCCTCCCCGTTGGCGGACGAAGGCGGCAGTTGCCCGAGCACGCGCAGGCACTCACGGGCGGTGTTGACGTGGACATCGACCGTGTCCCTGGTATCGAGCGCGTAGCCGCCGGCCAGCACCGGGACGACCGGGATTCCGCGGCGATGGCAGGCGCCGATCACCAGCCGGTCCCTCAGCGCCAGGCCCCGTTTCGTGAGCCGGAGCGAGCCGAGCTGGTCGAGCCGGTACGGGTCGGCGCCGGCGACGTAGACGACCAGCTCCGGCTTGTGACCCTCGAGAATCTGCGGCAGGATCGCCTTGAGCCGGTCGAGATACTCGTCGTCGCCGGCCTCGTCGTCGAGGCCGATGTCGATGTTCGACTCCTCCTTGACCGGGTAAAGCCGCTCCTGGTGAATCGAGAAAGTAAAGACGCGCGGCTCGTCGCGGAAAATCCGGGCCGTGCCGTTGCCCTGGTGCAGGTCGACGTCGATGACCGCGGCGCGCTCGACCCTGCCCTCGGCCAGCATCTTGCGCACGCCGACCGCGACGTCGTTCAGGTAGCAGAAACCCTCGCCATGGTCGGCGAAGGCGTGGTGATAGCCGCCGCCAAGGTGCATCGCGACGCCGTCCTCGAGCCCGAACCGGCAGGCGAGGACGGTGCCCGCGGCCTGGAGCATGTAGCCGTTGACGATATCCCAGGTCAGCGGGAGCTCGGAGCGGACCGTCCGCGGGCTCCAGCGCAGGTTGAGCAGGTCGTCGACGTACTCCGGGGTATGGACGAGCCGGATCTCCTCCGGGTCGGGTTCGGGCGGCTCGCTGAAATCCTCGGGTTTGGCCAGCCCGGCGGCGAGCAGGCGCTCCTGGACGAGCCGGTACTTGTCGGTCGGGAAAACGTGGGAACCGATGTTCAGCTCGTAGCGGGCCGAGTAGACGAACCTCACGACCGCGTCCCGGCCCGCTCGCGGGCCGAGCGGCAGTGCGCTCCTGGCTGGACCATCGAAGGAAATTATAGAA
>JAWOHE010000099.1:0-4514 GCA_046485285.1 bacterium | reverse complement strand
TATCCCGGCGGTAACCCTCAGCAGAGAAGGGAGTTATGCTCGAGCATGCCAGACAGCGTCGCGGCACGGGTCGTGCATTGTATCAACCAAGACGGGACGCTGATAGATGTTGACAGGAAGGCATCTTCGTCTTAGATTGGCCATGTTACAGCACAGCACTGGAGAGTCGCCGTAGAGCTCCGCGAACGAAGTTGAGGATTGGTTGAGCCAGCGGAAACCATCGTCCAGCTCCGGGCGGGGCGGGTTGCCATACGAATGCGACATTGCGACTCAGCCCGGCGACATCCTTTTCGCAGTTGACCGCGCCGGGACGATCGTGTACTGGAACGCGACCGCGCGGGCAGTCACCGGCCGCGCTCCCGAGGCGGTCGTCGGCCGGCCGCTGGCGGCGATCTTCCCCGAGTACGAAGGAGGAGCAGACCGGGCCCGGTATGACCCCGAGGCGGTGATGGCCGGGAAAGAGTTCTCCGGGGCCTTCCGCTCGCTTCGAGCGGACGGCAGCCCGATAACCATGGTTGTCTACGCCACCGCCGGTCGGAGGAGGACAGCCAGACGTGCCAGAACCAGCCCGGGCGTCGGCAAGACCGCGCCGATTCAGGGGATTGTCTTCGTCGGGCGCGACGCGACAAGTAGCGTTGAGGTGGAGCAAGCGGCGCGGGCAAAAGAGGAACTCTATCGCACGGCGAGCCAACTTACGCATGATGCAATCGTGCTCATTGACCGCGAGGGCAGGATACTTGAAGCCAACCGTGCGTTCGCCGACCTGCTGGGAACAACCAGCGAAGGGTTGTTGGAGACACAACTGCGCGACCTGATTCGGCCCGACAAGCGGCCGGACCTGCATGCCAGCTTGGAGCAGCTGTGGCGCCAGCGCAATGCGACGTTCGGCCTTGAGCTGACCGCACGCGACGGAAACACCCTCCAGTTCGAGTTCAACGCTGCTGTGCTGAGCGCGCCGGGACGGGATGTTGTGCTGGCAGTCGGCCGGGATGTCTCATCGGGAGACAAGGTCCTGCGTCGGGTGGAGGAACTGGAGCGCAAGTATGAGCGGGTCTTCACCGCCGTGCGTGACGGGGTTGTAGTGCACAGTCTGGACGGGGTCGTGGTCGACGCGAACGCTGGCGCCTGCCGGATGTTCGATCGCGAGCGCGGGGACCTCGTCGGAATCAACGTCGGGCGGCTGTTCCCGGCTCGAGCCGAACCTTGGCTCCTGCGCCTGCGCGACGTTGTCCTCGACGAGGGCGAATTTCTCGGCGAGGCCGTCGCGCTCAGACGCGATGGGACAGAACTACCCGTCGAGCTTTCCGTCTCGCTCGTCGAACTGGACGGGGAGAGGTTGATCATAACGCTGATTCGCGACATCACCGAGCGCTGGCGCGCCGAAGCGACGGTGCGCGAGTCGGAACAGCTCCACCGGACGACACTCAACGCAATGAGTGACCCCGCGCACGTCATCGACCGTGACTACCGGGTAGTGCTTGCCAACGATGCATTCCGGGACTGGAACAGGAGGCTCGGTCTCGACGCCGACTTGGCGGGGCGCGACCTGTTTGACGTCTTTCCGTTTCTCAACCCGGGAGTCAGGTCCGAGTACGAGAGGGTATTCGAGACCGGGCAGCCGGTGCGGACAAAGGAGACCTCCCGGGTGGACAGGCGCCGGGTCGTGACCGAGACCGAGAAACAGCCGATCATCGAGCGGGGCCGGGTCAAGCGGGTATTGACCGTCGTCCGTGACGTAACCGACCGCGAGCGCCAGTCAGAACTGCTTGAACGCCTTGCCGCGACGGCGTTGGGCTTCGTCGAGTTGCCGCGCGAGGCAAACCTCTTCGCCTATGCTGCTGAGCGCCTCGCGGAGCTGATGCCCGAGGCCCGCTTCGCGATCAGTGAGTACGACAGCGAGGCCGCGACGCTGACCGTACGACACGTAGCCGGTTTCTCCCGGGGAGACGCCGAGCTCGTCGCCCGGCGCCTTGAGTCCGGGCCAGAGGGGCTCGTGCTCGCGGATGTGCCGCCTGAGCTGCTCGGGACGCTCGCGACCGGCGTCATGACCCGTGTCCCCGGTGGGCTCCGCGCCTTGTTGCTGGGTCGCCTGCCCGAGCAGGCCGGCCGCGAGCTTGCCGGCGCCCTCGACATCTCGGCACCGGCAGTGGTCGGCCTGCGGCGCAACGAGCGGATCTACGGCAGCATCGCCTTCCTCCCGCGAACCGGTCAGGAGCTGGACCACCGGCTGGTTGAGACATTTGCCGGTCAGTGTTCGATCGCCCTCGAGCGGCGGGAGGCGGAAGAGGCGCTCGCCGCGAGCGAGGAGCGCTATTCCGGTCTGTTTCAGCGCTCACCGGTCGGCATCTTCCGAACCTCGCCCGACGGGGAGACGCTGATGGCCAACCCGGCGTTGGTTCGAATGCTCGGGTTCAAGTCGCCAGACGAGATTACCCGCGAGGCCCTGGCGGAGCTGGACAGCCGGTCCGGGTATGACCGGGCCGAGTTCACGCGGCGTGTCGAGGCCGAAGGGGAAATCTCCGGTTTCGAATCGGAGCTTGTTCTCAAGGACGGAACCCGGCGACACCTCCGCGAGAACGCTCGGGCCGTACGCGGGCCGGACGGTAGGGTGCTCTACTACGAAGGGACGGTCGAGGACTTCACCGAGCGGCGCCGAGCCGAAGAGCGGGAGCGGACCGAGCGGGAGCGGGCAGAAAGCTACCTGCAGGTCGCCGGCGTCATCATCGTCGCGCTCGACGGGCGGGGCCGGATAACGCTCATCAACCGGCGGGGCTGTCAGGCGCTGGGCACGACCGAGGCGGACGCGCTCGGCAGTGACTGGTTTGAGCACTTCATCCCCGCCCGCGACCGCGAGAGGACCCGGGGCGCCTTCCAGAGCCTGATACACGGCGGACCCGGGGCGGCCGAGGAATTCGAGAATCTGGTCGTTACAAGCGCCGGCGAGGAACGCCTGGTCCGCTGGCATAATGTACTCCTGCGCGACCAACGGGGGGGGGGTACCGGCACCCTGAGCTCGGGCGAGGACATCACCAGGCGCCGGCGCGCCGAGGAGGCGTTGCGCGCGAGCGAAGAACGATACCGCGCACTTGCCGAATGCGCGCCCGACTACATTTTTGTCGTGGATCGCGACGGGCTGGTCGAGTACGTGAACACTCGCGGCGCCCGCGCATTTGGTCGGGACGCCGAGCAGTTGGCCGGCCAACAGGTTGCCGAGCTCTTCCCCCCCGATATCGCCCGACGCCAGACACACAACATCGAGCGCGCGTTCGAGACCGGCGAGGCAGTCGAGGTCGAAGGTCCTTCGGTTCTGGCCGGGCGCGAGGTGTGGTTCAACACCGTGTTGACACCACTGCGCGATTCCGCGGGCAGGGTAAGAGCCGTGCTCGGCGTCTCGCGCGACCTGACCGAGCGCCGGCAAACCGAACTGGCGCTACAGCAGCGAGAGGAGCAGTTGCGGACAATTCAGGAGAACGTGCCGGTCGGGCTGTTCCGGACAACGCCCGGCGGCAGGTTCCTGGCGGTGAGCCGGGCCGCCGTTCGGATGGTGGGCCTGGAGACCGAGCAGGAAGTCCTGAGGCTCCCGGTTGCCGAGTTCTACGTTGACCCGGCCCGGCGCGACGAGATGATGAAGCTTATTGCCCGGGACGGAGTCGTGACCGACTTCGAGGCGGACATCCGGCGCCGGGACGGCAGCAGCTTCCCGGCCGCGTTTCACGTCCAGCTGGTGCCCGGCCCGGACGGACAGCCGCAATACTTCGATGGCGTCATCAAGGACATCACCGAGCGCCGTCGTGCCCGCGAGGCGCTCGAGGAATCCGAGGCGCGCTACCGCGAGGTCGTCGAACGCGCAATCGACGGCATCGCCATCATCCGTGACGGTCGGATCGTCTACGTCAACCCCCGGCTGGCCGCGCTGTCCGGGATGGGGGCGGACGAATTGCGCGGCCGGCCGTTCGTCGAGTTTCTACATCCGGACGAGCGCGAGAAGGTGGCCGACCGCTACCGGCGGAGGCTTGCGGGCGAGGATGTCCCGCAGAGCTACGAAACGGTCTTCCTGCACAGCGACGGCCGGAGTGTTAACGTGGAGCTCAAGGCCGGTCTGGTGAAGCACGAGGGTGAAGTCGCTGACCTTGTCTTCGTCCGGGACATCACCGATCGCCGCCGCGCCGAGGCAAGGCTGGCCGAGAGCGAGGAGCGCTACCGGACGCTGTTCGCGGCCGTGCCCCACCCGATGATGGTGGTTCGGGAAGGCCGCTGTGTCATCGCCAACCCCGCGGCGGCGCAACTGCTCGGCTACGGCGACCCCGCCGGCTTGGTCGGCGTTGCCGTCCTCGGGCTGGTTGCAGCAGATGAACGCCCGCGGCTGGTTGATCACCTGGCCCGACTTGCCGACGGCAAGGAGAACCCGGAGACCGAAATGCGCCTCCTGGCCCGGGACGGCTCGCAGCTTCCGGTCATCGCCATGTCCCGGCCGACCACGGCGTTGACCGTCCGGTCAGGAGCACTATCATCCC
>JAWOHE010000041.1:0-29026 GCA_046485285.1 bacterium | reverse complement strand
GTCGTTGACAACCCGGTCGACCCACTCGATGCGGCCGAAGAGGGTCGGGCCGGCGAGCAGGAAGAAGGTGTAGCCGGCGATGCCGCCGAGCAGCGCCCCGCCGACCGTCCAGTCGGCCCGGTGGCCGTGCGACTCCGGGAAGCTCAACGCGGCGGGCCGGCGGTCCTCGCGACCGCCGGCAAGGCAGCCCGCGCCGGCGCCGAGCCCGGTCGCGCCGCAGGATATCAGCCAGTAGGTCGGGAAGTCGATGCGCCACATGCTCGTGTTCACGCAGCCGCCGGTTTCCCCGACGTAGTGGACCGCGGTGTTGGCGGCGGCACAGCCGCCGGCGCCGGCACCGAGCCACGCGCCGCGGTTGGTCCAGAACAGCCGGTGCTCGTGGAGCGGGTCGCGGGGGGCGCGGGCGCGGAGGCGCATCCGGAGCCAGAAGTTGTCGAGCGCGGTCGAGCCGGGCAGCGGCTCGGCGGCGAGCGCGCGGATGATGACGACCTCGTTGCCGGTAACCGGGATGCGGATGACCTCGCCGCCGGCCAGCAGGAGGTCGACGACCGGCGCCGAGTCGAAGGTTTCCGGGACGATGGCGTGGAGCGCCGCGAGGTCCGGGAACAAACGCGAGCGGGCGAGGTCGGCACTGTCGAGCACGAGCGGCCCGGCCGGCAGGACGCCGGTCAGGAAGACGGCCATCAGCAGCGCGCGCATCGTGTCCTCGTCTGACTCAAGCGTAGGCCGGCGGAGCGGGCTGTCAAGATCGCGCCGTGGATGCGTCCGGTCGCGGCCGGGGTGCGGTCGCGCGGGTTGCGCCGGGCATTCGGCCTGCTACCATCTTGCCGGAGTTTTGCCGATGAACTGTGAGTTTGTCCGCTTTCTGACCTCGGACGGCCTCGAGCTGCAGGGGCTGTACGTTCCGGCCGAGCGCGCGGGCGCGCCGGCGCTGGCGCACGTGCACGGGCTGGACGGCAATTTCTACGAGAACCGGTTCATCGACGCGCTCGCGGCGTCGTGCCGATACCGGGGCCTCGGGTTCCTGACCTTCAACAACCGCGGCCACGACTACCTCGCCGACCTGCTCGTCGACGGCGGCGAGGGCCAGCCGGCCTGCTACCGGCAGGGGGGCGGGATGCACGAGACGCTGGGCGAGTGTGTCGAGGACATCCGGGCCGCGCTCGCGTGGCTCTCCGGCCGGGGCCACCGGCGGCTGGTGCTCGAGGGCCACAGCCACGGCGCGCTCAAGGCGCTTCACTATCTCCACGTGACCGGCGACCCGCGGGTCGCCGCGCTGGCGCTGCTCTCGCCCTCGGATGATCTCGCGGTGGCGCGCGAGCGGCTCGGCGACCGGTTCGAGGCCGGGCGGGAGCTGGCCGCGGAGCTGGTCGCGAACGGCCGTGGCGGCGAGCTGATGCCGGATGCCTGCTACCCGCACCCAACCTCGGCCGCGACGTTCCACGACTGCCTCCGGCCGGGCTCGATCGCGCTCAGCTTCAACCTGAGCCGGACCGACCGGGAGGAGTTCCCGGAGCTCGTGTCGGTCCGGGTGCCGGCGTTCCTGGCGGTCGGGACCGAGGCCGAGGCGTTCACCCTGCCGGCTGCGGTCTTCGTGGACCGGGCCGCGGACGCGCTCGCGAACGCGCCGTCGTTCCACTGCGCGGTCATCGAGGGCGCGCCGCACAACTACCTCGGCCACGAGGACAAGCTCGCGGCCGCGGTCGGTCGCTGGCTGGAGAGCATCTGCCCGGGGTTGGCCGCGCCGGTGGCCGACGGGGCGTTCACGGCCCCGCCGCGCCCGGTCCCGAGCGACGGGGACGGGGGCGCGGGCCAGGCGACTGGGGAGGTGTTCGAGTGATTGACGTCTTCACGCTGCTGCGCGAACGGGGGCTCGAGACGACGCGGGACTGGCCGGACGATCGGTTCCTGATCCGGGGGATGTGGAAGGTCGAGCTCGCGTTCCGGCCCAACCCGGCCGAGCGGACATTCCGCTACACGTTCTGGCTGGTCCAGACGCTGGGGCAGGGGTGCTGTTACTGCGTCGGCGACGACGAGCGCGGGCACAGCCTGGTCGGGACCGACGCGCGGGGAATCCTAGATCTCCAGACCTGCATCTCGATCGCCGCGCTCGACTCGGTCTACGCCTCGATACCGAAGTTCCCGGCCGCGGCGCACGAGCTCCGCGGCAACTCGGTCGAGAAGACCGACACCCGGACCGCGGTCATCGCCGGCGAGGCGCGGCGGCTGCTGGCGCCGATAACCGGCCGCCGGCCGAGGGTCGTCAACGTCGGGGTGGTCGGCAACGTCATCCGCGAGCTGTGCGGCCAGGGGTGCGAGGTGCTGGCGACCGACCTCGAGCCGGAGACGGTCGGCCAGCGCGTCCACGGCGTGCTGGTCGAGGACGGGACCCGGACCTTTGAGCGGGTGGCGGAGAGCGACCTTGCGATCGTGACCGGGATGACGATTGCGACCGACGCGCTCGGGCCGATTATCGAGGCGGCGCGCGCGGGCGGGGCGAAGCTGCTCCTGTTCTGCGAGACCGGGGCGAACTTCGGCGAGGAGTATTGCCGGTCACTGGGCGTCGACACGGTCGTCGGCGAGCCGTTCCCGTTCTACATCTTCCAGGGCGTGAGCCGGATCGAGGTGTTCCGGAAGAGGGAAGCGTGAGGAAGGGACCGGCGGATTCAACACGAAGGCACGAAGCACCAAGAACCTTGAACCACGAACTTCAGAAACTGGCAAGGGATTTCTCCACTCCGCTGCGCTCCGGGCGAAATGACTGCATGCGGCGGGACGTACTGTGAACTCTGAACGAGGATTCACCTTGTCTGTTCCTGACTTGAGTTCGCTGGCGACCCCGTGCTACGTCTATTCGGCGGCGGTGATGCGGCGGCAGTACGCGCGGCTGGCAAACGCGCTGGCGGGCTACGGGGTGTTCTACTCGTTGAAGGCCAACCCGCACCGGGAGGTGGTCCGGATTCTGCTCCGCGCGGGTGCGGGGGCTGAGGTGAGTTCGCTCGGCGAGCTTGAGACCGCGCTGGCGGCCGGGTGCGCGCCGGACGACATCGTCTACGTCGCGCCGGCCAAGCCGCCGGCGACCGTGGCCCGGGCGGTCTCGGCCGGCATCCACGCCATCGCCTGTGACTGTCCGGAAGACCTCGAGCTGTGCGAGCGGGCGGCATGGCAGGCCGGCAGGGACGTTCGCCTGCTCCTGCGCATCAACACCAACGAGCGGCCGACCGGGCGGGAGAAGATGGTCGGCGGGCCGGGCAAGTTCGGGTTCGACGAGGAGGAGGCCGCGGCGCAGGTCCGCGCGGTCGGGCTCGGGCGGTGCCGCATCGCCGGCATCCAAGTCTACTCGTCGAGCCAGGTGCTGGATGCGGACTGGCTCGGCGGGCATTTCGGCTACGTCGCGGAGCTAGCCCGGCAACTGGCGGGCGAGCTCGGCACCCGGCTCGAGACGGTCGACTTCGGCGGCGGGTTTGGCCTGCCCTACGCGCCGGACGAGCCGGAGCTGGACCTCGCGGCGGTCGGCGCGGCGGCGGCGGCCGCGCGCGCGAGCCTGCCGCGTGACTGCCGACTGCTGGTCGAGTCGGGCCGGTTCCTCGTCGCCGAGGCGGGGACGTTCCTGACCCGGGTCGTGCGGGTGAAGCGGTCGCGCGGCCGGGTCATCGTCATTACCGACGGGGGTATGAACGCGTTCAGCCGGCCAGTGGTGATGCGGGTCCAGCACGAGGCGCGAATCGCCAACAAGCCGGGCTGGCCGGCGACCACGACCTGCGATGTCTGCGGGCCGATCTGCACGCCGATTGACTGTCTGGCCCGGGACGTCCGCCTGCCCGAGCCGGAGCCGGGCGACGTCATCGCCATCGCTAATGCGGGCGCGTACGGGTTCTCGATGAGCCTGGTCCAGTTCATGAGCCTGGCCGCGCCGGCCGAGCTTCTCGTCGAGGATGACGGTTCGGCGCCCGGGTAGCCGGCGGAGGGACGAAGAGCGCGAAGGGAGCAGGGAAGGATGACAAAGGGAAGGGACAAATGGACAGAGGGGCGAAGACACGAAGGGCAAGTGAACAGCCGGTCAATGGTCCGCCGCGGGTTTGATTACTGTCTCTCCGCGCTCGGGACCGGTGCGGTGTTGCTGCTGAGTCACACGGTCGGGGTCGTGGTCGGGCTGGTGGCGTTGGTACTGCGGCTGGAACGGCCGCTGCGCCGGGTGAACCGGTGGTCGTGCTCGAGGTTTCCGTCCCTGCACTGGGGCGACGTTCTCCGGCTGGTCCCGGCCGAGGCGGTCGTGCTCGACGTTGGGGCAGGGGACTGCCTGCTGGCCGGTGCGCTGCGGAAGGTGAGGCGGGCGCGGGTGACCTGCGCGGACATCGCCGACCGGTCCGAGACCGACATTCCGGTCACCGTGTTCGACGGCGTCCACCTGCCCTTCCCGGACCGGAGCTATGACGTCGTGCTCCTGAGTTACGTACTCCACCACGCCGAGCGCGGCGGCGACCTGCTCCGGGAGTGTGCGCGAACCTGCCGGGGACGGGTGCTGGTGGTCGAGGACCTGCCGTTGTTCGGGCGGCGGTTCTACGAGTGGGGCCATCACCGGATGTACAACTGCCTCGTGCGCCGGCCGGACGGCATCGAGTACGGCCGAATCCGGCTGCGCTACGATGGCGAGTGGCGAGAGCTGTTCGAGGATGCCGGGCTCGAGGTCGCGGCCGGGCGGCTGCGCTGGTCCAACGGCAGCTTCCCGATGATGCGCGCCATCTACGAGCTCGTTCCCGCGCCCGTAGCGCGGCCGGACTAGCCACGAGGGCACCAGGAAGGACAGGGTATGTGGATCCGGATACAGCGGTTCTCCGTCTTTGAATTCTGATGCTGAATCCGTGCGCCGTGTCCTCGCGTTTCTCCCGACTCCTGGCGCGTTGCGCCCGGCGGCCTGGCCGCCGGGAAGCCACGCCTTCGGCGCGGAGCAGATGAGAAGTCACTTCCGGATTCCGGAACGGACTCCCGGCGCGTTGCGCCGGGAGCTTTGACATCGCGCCCAATCCGGCTTAAGGTGAGTCGTGCAGTGCCGGAAGAAACCAAGGAGTCTTGATGTTTGACAAGCTTGAGAAGATGCTGGCCCGGGCGGACGCGGAGTACGCGGACATCCGCTACGAGGTCAAGCGCGAGACCAGCATCGGCTATAACGGCCGGGAGCTGACCGCGCTCTCGGCGAGCTCGGCCGACGGCTACGTCGCCCGGGTGTTGAAGAGCGGCGGGTTCGCGACCGTCGCATTCACCCGGGCCGAGGATGCCGACCGGGCGTTCGCGACCGCGGCCGCCAACGCCGTGCTGATTGGCCGGGCGGTGAAGGAGCCGGTCCGGCTGGCAAAGACCGAGGTCGTGCGGGACGATTTCCGGCCGGAGCTGGACGAGGACCCGCGGAAGCTGGGCGTCGAGGAGAAGCTCGGGCTGCTGAGGAAGTACAACGACATCGCCCTCGACCACCAGAAGGTGGCGACGACGAGCCTGGGCTACTCGGACCTCATCCGGGAGAAGCACTTCGCCAGCACCGAGGGAAGCCGCGTCAGCGAGGAGCTCGTGACGGTACGGATTTCGGGGAGCATCACCACCCGCGAGGGCGCGCTGACCCAGTCGGTCCGGGTCGGGATGGGCGGCAGTGACGGGATGGGGCGGCTCCGGGGCCGCGAGGCGCTGGTCGAGGAGCGGCGGCAACTGGCGGTCGACCTGCTCGGCGCCGAGCCGGTCAAGGGCGGGACCTACCGGACGGTGCTCGACGGCCGGCTGGCGGGCGTGTTCACCCACGAGGCGTTCGGGCATTTCTCCGAGGCCGACATCATCGAGGACGCGCCGGCGATGCGGGAGAAGATGCGGCTCGGGGCGGAGCTCGGGACCGGGGTGCTGTCAATCAAGGACGACCCGACGGTGCCGCATCAGCTCGGCCGGTACCGCTACGACGACGAGGGCGTCGAGGCGCGGCCGACGCAGTTGATGAAGAACGGCGTGCTGGTCGGCCGGCTGCACTCGCGCCGGACCGCGGCCGCGTTCGGCGAGCCGCTGACCGGGCACTGCGTCGCCGAGGACTACCGCTACGCGCCGATCATCCGGATGGGCTCGATCTTCATCGAGCCGGGCGCGGACACGCCCGAGTCGCTGCTCGAGCGGCTCGGCGACGGGGTCTACCTGCTCAACCCGATGGGCGGCCAGACCTCGGGCGAGAACTTCACCTTCGGCGCCCAGTATGGCTTCGAGGTCAGGGGTGGCCGCAGGGGGAAGATGCTGCGCGACATCAATATCTCGGGCAACCTCTACAGCACACTTAGGAGCATCGCCGGCATCGCCGGCGACGTTACGCTCGGCGAGATCGGCGGATGCGGCAAGGGCCAGACCAACGTCCGGTCCTGCCATGGCGCGCCCCACGTGCTGGTCGAGAACGTCGTCATCGGAGGCAGGTAATGGACAAACTCCTGGAGATCGCCCGCCGCAAGGCCTACCAGGCCGAGGTTTTCTCGACGTCGACTGCCGCGGACGCGGTGAGCTTCGAGAACGGCCGGCTCAAGAACATCCAGAGTTCGATGCTGTCCGGCGTCGGGCTGACGGTAATGAAGTCGGGCCGGCTGGGAACGGCGTACACCCGAAACCTCGCCGACCGCGATGGGCTGGTCGACAATGCGCTCGCCGCGCTGGCCGGCGGGGTCGAGGCCGACTACCAACTCGCGCCGGCGGCGAACCTGCCCGAACTCAACAGCTACGATGCCGGCATCGAGCGGCTGACCAGCGCCGACCTCGTCGGGGAGTGCAACCGGCTGGCCGGGGTGCTCACGTCGCGGACCCGGGGAGAGATCCATGTCGCGGCCGGCAGGAGCGTCACCTCCGTGCGCCTGCTCACGAGCGCGGGTCTGGACGCGACGGTCCGGTCGTCCTCGTATGTCGGTTACTGCGCGGCGCACTACCCGGGCTCGCACGCCTCGATATGGCGGCAGGTAGAGGGCAAGGCCTTCGTGCCGGTCGGCGACGGCGACCTCGACTACGTCGTCGAGACCTACAATGCCGGGGAGGAGGAGGTCAGGGCGACTTCCGGGCCGAGCCGGGTGCTGTTCCTGCCGCCGAGCGTCTTCGCGCTGGCCTGGCGGCTCAAGGCGGCGACGACCGGGGTTACCGTCCACCAGAAGGTATCGCCGCTGCGGGACAAGGTCGGGGAGCAGGTCCTGAGCCCGATGCTGACCTTCACCGATGCGCCGCTCGACGACCGGCTGCCGGGCGCGCGGGCCTTTGACGACGAGGGCACGCCGTGCCGGAACCGGGCGGTGTTCGAGCGGGGCGTCCTGCGCGGCTTCCACACCGACCGGTACTACGCCTGGAAGCTCGGGACCGAGCCGACCGGAAACGGCTGGCGCCCGGACATCACCGCGCGGCCCTCGCCCGGGCTCGAGCACCTGCGCATCGAGCCCGGCCGGCATGCGCTCGCGGCCTTGCTCAAAGAGATGGGCCGGGGCGTAGTCGTCGCCGGCGCGATGGGCGCGCACTCGGGCAACATCCTGAACGGCGACTACTCGATCGGGCTGTCGCCCGGGCTGTGGGTCGAGAACGGCGAGATTGCGGGCCGGGTCAAGGACGCGATGGTCGCGGGCAACGTCTACGAGGACCTCAAGCGCGTCGTCGCGGTCGGCAACCGGCTCGAGACCGGCTACATGGGCCGGTTCCCGGCGTTGCTGCTCGACGGCGTCAACTTCGCGACGCGCGGTTAGGGGTCCGCGGTGCGACTGGCAGCGGTCGCGTTGGCGTTCGTTGCGCTCATCGGCTGTGACGAGCCACCGATCCTGGTGCCGCGCGAGGACGCGATCCCGGCCGGCGCGGTCAAGATGACCCCGGCGATGGACAGCTGGCCGCCGATACTGCACTCCGACGAGTGGGAGTCGCCGGTACCGATGCCCGGCCCGATCAACACCGCCGGGGCGGAGGACTCGCCGTTCATCACCCCGGACGGCGAGTGGTTTTTCTGCTGGTTCACGCCCGACGTCCGGGTGCCGGCCGGGGAGCAGCTCCTTGATGGCGCGACCGGCATCTACTGGTCGCGGCGGGTGGGCGACGAGTGGACCGAGCCGGAGAGGGTGCTGCTCTCAAACGACCTCGCGCTCGACGGAGCCCACTTCATCCTGGGCGATACGATGTGGTTCGCATCAGCCCGGGCCGGCAACTACCGGGAGCTCGATTACTACACCGCGGTCCTGCGTGACGGCCGGTGGACCGACGTCCGGAACGCCGGCCCGCAACTGAACCGGGAGTACGCCATTGGCGAGATGCATGTCTCGGCCGATGGGCGGACAGTGTTCTGCCACCGGGAAGCGAGCAGGGGTGGCCACGGCAGGCTCGACCTCTGGTCTCTCTCCCGCAACCCGGACGGCTGGGACCCGCCGCAGAACCTCGGCCCGGTCATCAACACCGCGGCGGACGAGGGCTGGCCGTTCCTGTCCGAGGACGGCGCCCAGCTCTGGTTCACGAGGGCGAACTACGAAGGACAGGCGACGCCCGGTCCTTCGGTCTGGCGCTCCCTGCTGGACACGACCGGCGCGTGGGGGCCGCCGGAGCTGATCCTCTCGCAGTTCGCGGGCGAGCCGACGCTGGACCGGGAGGACAACCTGTACTTCGTGCACCACTACTTCACCGGCACCGACCCGATCCGGATGATCGAGGCGGACATCTACGTCTGCTGCCGCAAGCGATGAGCGTCCTCAAACGGCTGGGCACGCCGGTGTTCTACGCCGAGGGCGTGCCGCGCGGACTGACCAGGGAGAACTGGCGGCTCGAGGTCGGCGGGCTGGTCGCTGAGCCGCGCAGCCTCAGTTTCGCGGACGTCCTGGCCCTGCCGATGGCGACGGTCAACGCCCGGCTGACCTCGGTGAGCGGCTGGACCGTCCGGGCGGACTGGCAGGGCGCGCGGTTCGGCGATTTCCTCGCGCTGGTCCGGCCGCAGCCGCAGGCGACCGACGTGCTGTTCACGAGCCACGGCGGATACACGACGAGCGTGCCGCTCCCGGAACTGCGGAACGAGAAGGTTCTCATCTGCTACGCGGTCGGCGGCGAGGAGCTCGAGCCCGAGTACGGCGGGCCGGTGCGGCTGTTCGTGCCCCAGCTCTGGGGCTACAAGAGCATCAAGGGCCTGGTACGGATGACGTTCAACGACCGGGTCGTCGCCGGGTTCTGGGAACAGCGCGGCTACACCGAGAACGCGGCCATCGAGCCCGAGGTGAGCTTCGACGTCAACTCGGGCCGGCGCCGCGAAATCCCCGGCGGCGAGGTGACCGGCTTCTGACCGGCGGTCCTGGAGGTGACGGGATGGACGTGAAAGAGGCAATCGAGCGGCGCCGGGCCTACCGGTCGCTCGCGCCGGTCGAGGTAACCGACGAGCTGGTGGGCGACCTCGCCCGGGCGGCCCGGCTCGCGCCGAGCTGTTTCAACAACCAGCCGGTGCGGTTCGTGTTCGCGCGCGACCCGGCCCGGCTCGAGGCAATGAAGCCGGTCTTCAGCCGGGGCAATGCCTGGTGTCACGCGGCGTCGCTGGTCGTCGCGGTCTGCGCCGAGAAGGAGGCGGACTGCGTCATCCGGGAGCGCGAGTACTACCTCTTCGACTGCGGGCTGGCGACCGCCTTCCTCGTCCTGCGGGCGACCGAACTTGGGCTGGTCGCGCACCCAATCGCCGGCTACAGCCCGGACAAGGTCCGCGCGGTACTCGGCATCCCGGGCCGGATGGCGGTCGCGACGCTGGTGCTGGTCGGGCGGCACGCCGACACGCCGAGCCCGGTGCTCTCGGAGCAGCAGCTGGGCTGGGAACGCCAGCGGCCGGAGAGACTGCCCTTCGACAAGATGACATTCATCGACCGCTGGCAAGGCGAAACCTGAACGGAGGCGCAAGTGAACTTCCTGCGCAAGTTCCACCTGATCCTGGGCGCGATCCTCGCGCCGTTCCTGCTCGTGACCGGCATTGCCGGACTACTGACAGTCTCCGGGTACTTCAACCCCACGGTCTTCGGACTGCACAACTGGCGCATTGTCGGGCGCTGGCTCGGTATCACGGTCGCGTCCGGACTCGCGTTCCTCGCCATCAGCGGCGGGGTCCTCTACGGCCATATGCGGTTCCAGCAGTTCAGGCGGCGACGCAAAAAGCGCCCGGCGGCCGCCGGGCGCCGGGAAGCCGCGCCAGCGGCGCGGCAAGAGGGAGTGCTCCATCAGGAATCCGGAACGGACTCCCGGCGCGTAGCGCCGGGCGACAGGTCCGATGGAAGAGCCGGGTAGGGTCGTCGCGGTCCGCGACGGCCGGGCCGACGTCGAGATCGACGCCGGGACCGCCTGCGCCAAGTGCGGGGCGGCCGGTTTCTGCAGCTGGACCGGACGGCGCAGCCGGCTCGTGCTCGCCCGCAACGACGCGGATGCCCGGGCCGGGGACGCGGTCGTCGTCGAGACGGACAGCGCCGGGCGGGTGGTTTCCTCCGGGCTCGTGTTCGGGCTCCTCGCCGGGGCGATGGCGCTCGGCGTACTGGCCGGCACGGTCCTGTGGGGCGATGCCGGCGCGGCGGTGCTGGCCGGGGTCGGGCTCGGGCTGGCGGTCGGCGCGCTCAAGCTCATCGACCACCACAGGCGGGCCACTGGCCGCGGTCTGCCGGTCATTGTCCGCCGGCTGGGTCCGGACGAGGCCCGGCCGGAATGCGCGGCACGGCCCGGGATTGACTAGCCGCGGCCGAGCCGTATCTTAGGCAGATGGCCGATTCCGACAACCGGGTGCCGATTGCGGGCGGACAACTCCAGGTCGTCCCGCCGGCACTGCCGGTCACGGACGACGAGCTCGTACGCCGGGCCCAGGCGGGCAGGGTCGAGGCGTTCGAGGAACTGGTCCGGCGCTACGAGCGCAAGGTCTACAACATCGTCTACCGGATGCTAGGCAATCCCGAGGACGCGAGCGAGGCGCTCCAGGACACTTTCCTGCGCGCCTACCGGTTCCTGGGCAAGTTCGAGTTCAAGTCGCAGTTCTTCACCTGGCTGTATCGCATTGCGACCAACGTCAGTCTAACGAAGCTGAGGCGGCGCAAGTCCCCGGTCGTGATGTCAATCGACCAGCCGGTCGGCGAGTCGGAGGATATGACGTTCGAGATTCCGGACGACCAGTTCAGCCCGGAACTGCTCTTCCGACGCCGCGAGATGCAGCGCCGCCTGCAGGAGGCGGTCGACGAATTGCCCGAGGACTACCGGACGGTCGTGGTCCTGCGCGACCTTGAAGGACTGAGTAACGAGGAAGTCAGCAAGGTGCTCAACCTGACGGTCGCGGCGGTGAAGTCCCGGCTTCACCGCGGCCGGATGGTGCTGAGGGGCAAGCTGGAGAACTACATATGAGCGAGCGCGATGCGAATCGGGCCGACGGGCCGGAACAACCTATCACCGAGTGCCGGGAGTGTTCGGAGCTCATCGAGCTCATCAGCGAGTACCTGGACGACGGGGAGACGGTCGAGATGCGCCAGGCGCTGGCCGCCCACGCGGCTGTATGCGACCGCTGTGCGCGGCTGCTCTGGTCGATGCGCCGGGTGGTCGAGACCTGCCGGGTCGAGGGCAGCCCGGAGGTCCCGGGCGAGGTCCACGTCGCGCTCTGGCGGGTGCTGGTCGAGGAGTTCCGGGCCGAGGGCGACCGCACGGAGGAGCCGTGAACCCGGAGACGCCGGGATGAGCCACCTGTCTTCGCCCGCCTGAAGCTCCAAGTTGCCCGAGATGATGCGCGTGGCGGTGGCGATGAGCGGCGGGGTGGATTCGTCGGTCGCGGCCGCGCTCCTGCGCGACGAGGGGCACGAAGTCATCGGCGTGACGATGCGGCTGACCGACGAGGACCCGGGGCCGGCCGGCGCGCGGGGCTGTTGCGGCGTCCGGGCGGTTGACGACGCCCGCCGGGTCTGCGCACGGCTCGGGATTCCCCACTACCCGCTCGACTTCCGGGACGCGCTCGAGCGCGAGGTCATCGAGGACTTCCGCACCGAATACGCCCGGGGACGGACTCCCAATCCCTGCATCCGCTGCAATGACATCCTCAAGTTCGGACACCTGCTCGGCCGGCTGGCGGAGCTGGGCGCGGAGCGGCTGGCGACCGGCCACTACGCCCGCATCGTCCGGGCCGGCGCCGACCTGGAGCTGCGCCGGGCGCGGGACCGGCAGCGCGACCAGAGCTACTTCCTGTACCGGTTCACCCAGGGGCAGCTCGGACGGACGCTCCTGCCGCTCAGTGGCCTTACCAAGGACGAGGTCCGCGGCCGGGCCCGCGAGCTCGGGCTGGCGGTGGCGGACAAGCCGGACAGCCAGGAAATCTGCTTCGTGCCCGGCGACGACTACCCGGCGTTCCTGCGCGCGCGCTGCCCGGAGCTCTTCCGCGCCGGGCCGGTGGTTGACCTCGACGGCCGGGAGCTCGGCCGGCACCAGGGCATCGCGAACTTCACCGTCGGCCAGCGCAAGGGGCTGGGAATACCGCTCGGCGAGCGCTACTACGTGGTCCGGCTCGAACCGGCGACCGCGACGGTCGTGGTCGGGCCGGCCCGGGCCGCCCGCGCCGTAACGGCCGAGCTCGAACAGCTCAGCTGGGTTTCCGGACGCCCGCCGGCCGGGGAGTTCGAGGCGCTGGTTCGCATCCGCAACCTTGCTGAGGGCGGCAGGGCCCGGGTGCGGGTCGAGGAGGCCCGGGCGCTGGTGGAGTTCGAGGAACCGCAGTGGGCGGTCGCCCCGGGCCAGGCCGCGGTCTGCTATCACGGCGAGACCGTGCTCGGCGGGGGCATCATCGCCCGGGCGGGGAATTCGCCGCAACCGGCCGGGGTATCTCAGGAGACTGCAGAATCGTTGGTGACTCCACGGACAAAGGAGGAACGATGACGGCATTGCTCGTGGCGCTGATGCTCGGCGCCGGCTCGACGGTCGATTCGGTGGTGGTTTACCCGAACCAGGTTTTGGTCGTCCGAACCGCGCGGGTGACGGTGGCCGGGCCGGGCCGGCTCGAGTTCGACGGCCTGCCCGGCGCGCTCGACGACAACACCGTCCGGGTCCGGGCGCAGGGGATGCGGCTCGGCGAGGTCCAGGTCGCGCGCGGGTACCAGGCCGAGCCGACGCCGGCGGTCCGGCGGCTGAAGGAGCTGGTCGAGCGGCTGGAACGGGAGCTCAAGGGCCTCGCCAACGAGGCCGACGTGCTCAAGGCCAAGGAGGAGTTCCTCAACTCGGTCAAGCTCGGCGCGCCCGAGCTCATCAGCAAGGAGCTCCAGCAGGGCCGGGTGTCGACCGAGGCGTGGCGCGGCGCGCTGTCCTTCCTCGGCGGCGAGCTGGGCGCGGTCAAGGCGCGCCAGCTCGCGCTCGAGCCGGAGCGCAAGGAACTCGAGGAGAAGCTCAAGGCCGCGCGCGAGGAGTACAACGCGGCGCGGGCGGCGAACGAGAACCGCAAGGAGCTGCGCTTCGACTACTCGGCCGATGCCGGCAGCTACGACGTGCGGATCTCCTATGTCATCCCGGGCACCGCGAGCTGGGCGCCGTGGTACGAACTGCGCGCCCGGCCGGATCGGGGCGCGGTCGAGCTCGCTTACTTCGCGAAGCTGTCCCAGCGCACCGGCGAGGACTGGGAGCGAGTCAAGGTCGTGCTCTCGACGACCCAGCCGGTCTTCGGGCAGACCGCGCCCGAGCCCCGGCCGTGGTACCTGTCGCTGGCCGAGGCGCTCGGCTACCGCGCGGCCAAGGCGATGCCCGCGCCCGGAGTGATGGCGCTCGAGAGGCAGATCACGGACGAGGAGTTCGCCGGGGACTTCGCCGCGCCGGTCGAGACCGGCATCTCGCTCCAGTACGTCATCCCGGGCCGGGTCAGCCTCAGGAGCGGCGAGCCGGCCAAGAAGCTGGCGCTGACCCAGGCGAGCCTGCCGGCCGCGTTCAGCTACTACACCCTGCCCCGCGCGCGCGACCAGGCCTTCCTCAAGGGCGAGATGGTCAACGCGACCGGGTTCGTGTTCCTCGCCGGCGAAGCGGGGACCTACGTCGGCGACGAGTTCACCGGCTCGACCTGGCTCGGCGCGGTCGCGGCCCAGGAGTCGACCGAGGTCAGCTTCGGGGTCGACGAGCGGGTCAAGGTCTCGCGCGAGCTGGTCCGGAGCTTCAAGTCGAAGGGCGGGCTGTTCAGCAACACCGAGAAGGCCCGGCTGGCCTTCCGGTTGAAGGTCGAGAACTTCCATCCCCGGGCGGCGACGATCGAGGTACTCGAGCAGGTGCCGGTGTCCCGGCAGAAGGAGGTCCGGGTCAAGGTGCTCCGCGTCGAGCCCGCCCCGCTTGAGCAGGACGAGGACACCGGCGTCTACCGCTGGCGGCCGCGGCTCGAGTCGGGCGCGAAGTTCGAGGCCGAGGTCGAGTTCGAGGTCGAGTACCCGGCCGGGCGCCGGGTGCAGGGGCTGTTCTAGCCGGGCGGGCGAGTGGCTGTCTTCCTGCTGTTCGCGCTGGCGCTCGTACCGGTGCGGGAGGCGGCGTGGGACGGGCCGGAGGGCCTTGACGACTACTGCGCGGCGCTCGCGGTGACGCCGGACCGCGGCGCGGCGCTGGCCGGGTACAGCCTCGGCCGCGAGACCGACTTCGAGTTCACCGTCGTCCGGTTCGACAGCGCGGGCGCGCTCGGCTGGGCGAGCCGGCTCGGCGCGCCGCTCGGCTCGGAGGACCGGGCCTGGTGCGTGATTGCCGACGAGCAGGGCGGGCTGGTCGCGGCGGGCGGGTCGATCGCGGACGAGCTCGCGACCTGGGATTTCTACTGGGCCGGGTACGCGCCGGGCGGCGAGACGCTCTGGACCCGACGGCTCGACTTCGCGCCGGGCGCGAAGGACAGCGGCGCGGCGCACCATTCCGAGGACCGGTTGACCGCGCTCGCGGCCGGGCCGGGCGGGTTCTGGCTCGCGGGCCGCGCCCGGCCGCGGCCGGACCCGGCCGGCACCGGCTGGGACGCGGTGCTGGCGCGCTGTGCGGCGTCGGGCGAGACGCTCTGGACCGGGCGGCTCGACCGGGGCCGGGACGACCAGGCCGACGCGCTCGCGGTGGACGCGGCGGGCAACAGCTACATCGCGGGCCGGACCGCGCCGGCCGAGGGCGGGACCGACGCGCTGGTCGCGAGCTTCGACCCGGCCGGGCGCCGGCGCTGGGCCCGGACGATCGCCGGCCGGCCGGCGGGCAGTGACTTCGCGGCCGGGCTCGCGCTCGACCCGTCCGGCCGGCCGGCGGTCTGGGGCGCGCTCCAGCGCGCGGGGACCGGGTTCGACTACCTCGCCGCGGCGTTCGACACGGCCGGCAACCTCCGCTGGCAGGACGCGCGGGACGGCGCGGGGAGCGTCGACATCGCGCAGGCGGGCGCGTTCGACGAGGCCGGCAACCTCGTCATCACCGGCAGTTCGGGCTCCCGGGCCGGGCGCGACGCCGGCGGCCGGGGAACCTCGGTCGACATCCTGACCGTGAAGTACTCGCCGGACGGCGAGACGCTCTGGACCCGGCGCTGGAACGGCCCGGCCTCGGGCGAGGACCGGGGCTGGTGCGTCGCCTGCGGGCCGGACGGCAGTGCCTGGGTCGGCGGGACCTCGGTCGGCGCGGGCGGACTGCCGGAGCTGGTCGTGCTCAGGTACGGGCCGGACGGCGGGCTCGCGGGGAGCTACCGGCGGGGCGGCGAGGGGCGGCCGGTCGCGATCGCGGCCGCGGGCGACCGGTTGTACGTCGCCGGCCACGGCCGGCTCGCCGGCAGCGGCAACGATATCATCCTGCTCGAGTTCAGGCCCGCCGGGCGGTAGCCGGCGCTGTCGCAGCGCAGGCAGAACTCGATTTCCCGCTCGACGCCGGAGCCGAACGCGCCGGCCCCGCCCGTGACCGGGAACGAATCCGAGGTGTTGAAACCGCCCGGCCCGCCGATGTCCCGGCGCAGCCAGTCGTAGTAGTTCGAGTCGACCGCGACGATCGTCAGCCGCCACGGGCCGGAGGGCGCGCGGCTGAGGATGAAGAGCGGGATGTTGAGCGGCAGGGTGTCGTTGGGGTAGAGGAAGCCGAAGCCGAGCGTGTCGGTCCAGGCGGCCCGGAGCGAAACGTAGTAGCCGCGGCTGGACGGGCTCGGGGTCCAGGTCAGCGAGTCGCGCGGGGTCACGGTGTCGCCGGCGGCCGGGGCGGTGATGCTGAAGGTGTCGGGCACGGTCGTCCGGCCGCGGACGGTGTCGAAGCCCGGGTGGGCGACGGCGAGCTCGAAGACGTCGCCGGACCGGACCGCGACCGGCCGGTCGGACCAGTACTGGTCGCGGGTGAGGTGGCCAAGCCGGATGGTGTCGCCGCCGCGCCGGACGGTAACCGACGCGCCCGGGAACTCGGCGGACGGGGCCTCGTCGATGGCCCAGGTCCGGTTGACGTGGACGAGCAGGAGCCGGGAGTCGCCGGCGGGGAGGAAGCCCTGGACGTTGAGAACCGGCTCGTAACCGCCCGGCGGGACGAGCTCGCAGGCGGCGACGACGATGACGAGCAGGGGCAGGAGGCGGGAAGGCGACAGCCGGCGCATCAGAACCTCACCTTGACACCGACGGTCGGCAGGATCGGCAGCATGTCGATCTGCCGGCGCACCGGGAGCTCGTCCTCGCGGATTCCCCAGTAGTAGAGCAGGACGTTCTTCGCGTAGTAGGCGTTGACGACGTCGAGGAAGACCGAGAGCTCGGCCCGGCGCAGGCGCCAGGCGCGGGTCAGGCCGACGTCGAGCCGGTGGTAGAGCGGGTAGCGGAAGGCGTCGCGCGGGCCGTTGATGAGCTCCCAGCCCGGCTCGCCGGGCCACTCCGGGCCGGCCGGGTCGTACTGGTAGCGGTGGAAGAAGCCGACCGCGCCGGAGTAGGGCAGGCCGGTGCCGATCGTGAACCGGGCCGAGACGTCGGTCTGCCAGAACAGCGCCGGCAGGCTCAGGACGAGGTTGAGGTTGTGGCGCCGGTCATAGTGCGGGAAGTAGGCCTCCGCGCCGATGTTGCGCCGGGTCCACATCCAGGAGTAGCTGACCCAGCCGTTGACCCGGGACAAGGTCCCGGCCGGGCTCGCGGGCGCGGCCCGGCGCAGGAGCAGGTCGGCGCCGCAGGAGTAGCCGTCGGCCGGGAGCAGCGAGTCGGCCGGCGTGAAGAAAGCGCCGTAGCGGGTCTCGAGCAGGTCGGCGTAGTCCTTGTAGTAGCCCTCGAGCTTGACGGTCAGCTCGGGCGCGAGCCAGTGCTCGACGCCGGCGATGTAGTGGAGCGCGGACGGCGAGCGCCGGTGCGCGGGGACGACCTGCCAGACGTCGTAGACCGAGAAGACCGCGTCGGTCGAGTTCAGGGTGACGAGCGGCTGGCTGAAGCGGCCGAACGACGCGGACAGGGCGGTGTTCTCGGCCGGCAGGTACTTGACGCCGAAGCGCGGCTCGAGCTCGTGCTTGTTGCCGCTCGAATACCAGGCATAGCGCAGGCCGGGCTTGACGAAGAGCTTCGCCGGGACGACCTCCCAGCGGTCGCTGGCATAGACGTCGAGCGGCCAGACGTCGTTCGCGAGCCGGAAACGGAAGGTGTCGAAGTCGGCGCGGTTGTTCATCCTCAGGTACTGGCTCTCGGCCCCGAAGTCGAGGGTGTGGCGGTCGGCGAGATACCAGGTGAAGTCGGCCTTGAGGATGCCGTCGGTCAGGTCGGTGGTGAGCTTGGCGGTGTCGCCGCCGAGGCGGACGTCGAAGACCGAGTAGAGATTGCTCCAGGCGCCCAGCAACTCGCCGTAGAGCGTCGGGTTGAGAATCAGGTTCGAGCGGAGCGAGACGCCGCGGTTGCCCCAGGCCAGCCGGGCGGACAGGTCGTCGGGGTTGGCCGGGTCGCTGAAGTTGAGAACGTCCTCGGCGAGCAGGGCGGAGACGGTCAGGCGGACGTCCGGGTTGAGAGCGTAGTTGCCCTTGCCGATGAGGTCGTAGAAATGGTAGCCGACGCCCTCGACGCCGAAGGCGCCGAGGAGGACGTCGGGCAGGTAGGTGCGCCGGGCGGCGGCGAGGAACGAGCCGCCCGGCAAAGGGCCCTCGGCAATCGCCTTGGCGGCGATGAACGAGACCGAGCCCTCGCCGGCGTACGCCTTCGAGTTGCCCTCGCGGGTCGTGACGTCGAGCACCGAGCTGATCCGGCCGCCGTACTCGGCCGGGAACCCGCCCGCGAGCAGGGTCACGTCCGCGACCGCCTCGGGGATGAACGGCGAGAACAGCCCGAACAGGTGCGACGGGTTGTAGACGGTGATGCCGTCGAGCAGGATGAGGTTCTGGTCCGGGCTGCCGCCCCGGATGTAGAGCCGGTTCGAGAAGTCCGAGGTCGTGATGACGCCGGGCAGGAGCTGGACCGTGCGGAGCAGGTCGAGCTCGCCGCCGACCTTGGGCATCAGCTGGAGCTGGCGGGTTTCGAGCCGGGTTGCCGAGACCTCGACCTCGCGCTCGAAGCGCGACCGCTCGGCGCTGACGACGACCTCGTCGACCGACACCGCGCCCCGGCCGAGTTCGAGGTCGACCTTGACCGCCGCGCCCGGGCCGACGGTGACCCGGCGCCGGGTCACCGCGTAGCCGACGTAGGAGGCGACGAGCTCGTGCTCGCCCTCGGGCACGCCGCCGATGAAGTAGTAGCCGCGGTCGCCGGACGCGGTGCCGAGGGTCGTGCCCTCGAGGTAGACGTTGGCGTAGGGGAGTGGCTCGCCCGAGGCGGCCTCGCGGACGAAGCCGCTGACCGAGCCGGTCCGGGCGGACGCGACGCCGGCGACGATGACCAACAGCGCGGCGAGCGCCGCGCGCCGGCGGCTCACCGGGAGAGAAGGCTCCTGCGCAGTCCGGCGCCGAAGCCGCGGGCGTCGGCGCGGACCCGGGCGTTGCGGGCGAGCGCCGGGCGGTCCGGGCAGGGCGCGGCGACGTACTGGCCGGCGTACTCCATCCCGGCGTAGCGGCAGAGATTGCGGAACATCGCGACGACGAGGTCGGCGCCGTCGAAAGCGTCGCCGCCGGCGGTGACGACGACGGCGAGCGACTTGCCCCGGAGCAGGTTCTCGCCGGAGAGCAGGGCGAAGAAGCGGTCGAGGACGGTCTTGGCGCGGCCGGTGATGCCCCAGCAGTAGACCGGGCTGGTGAAGACGACGAGGTCGGCCGCGACGACCCTGTCATAGACCCCGACCATATCGTCATCCTGGCAGCAGCCCGGCGCGTCGCGCCGGGACGAGCAGGTGAAGCAGGCCCGGCAGTTGCCGACGTCGAGGTCCGCGAGCCGGACGCGCTCGACCCGGACCCCGCGCCGGCCGAGGCCGGCGACGACCCAGTCGGTCACGAGCGCGGTGTTCCCGGCCGGGCGGGGACTGCCTTCGAGGAAGAGCACGGTCTTCACGGGATTCTCCTGGTTCGCAATGGCAGTAGAGGTTACCGGCCGCGGCGCGGCGGTCAAACCCGGCGCCACCGGGGGTGGTGCCGGTCGACCGGTCCGGTCCGCCCTTCAGCCTTCCTCGATGCACCTGCTCCGAGGATGTCCCGGTCTTAGCTGGAATCAGGGAGAGCGGTTTCACTGCCCGGATGGTATCATCTGGGTTAACAACGAAAGGAGAACCGCGTGAGGAGGTGCAGCAGATGGTCGTCGGCCGCAAGTCGAAGGGTCCGGTCGGCGGGTGCGCGGGTGCTGGTAGAGTTGGACCTGGGCGAAATGCTCGAGCTGCTCCAGGAGGTGTGCCGGTAACTCGTCCTTGTTGCTGGTTCGCAACTGACGGCTAACTGCGTAACCCCTCCTCCTGCGCTGCTTGGCCAGCGCGGTCCGGCTCCGGCACCCCTATCCCCCACCGCATCCCCGGAGCGGTCCCCGGGACCATCCCCGGGGATATCCCCGGGGATATCCCCCCCTGCCGTCAAGGCTCGGCCGGTGCGTGACTTACGTTTGGCTGCCCGAAAAGGGGGCCGGCGAGGAAATTCGGAGATGACGGAGGCGGTTGGCCGCGCGGGCGAGGAAACGGCGATTTTGGCGCAAACGTAATTCGGTTTCGGCAGATCGGGGAGGCAGACACGGACAGGTCAAGGTTGAGGTCGAGGTTGAGACGAAGGGAGAAGATGGAAGGGCAGGAAGGCAAAGGGAAGGGTGAGGAGGGAAGCGAGAAGGCGGAAGACAGATTGCAGATTGCAGAATGAGGAAGAGGGCCGGGCAGCGAGAGGGATTTCTCCACGTTGGTCGAAATGACCGGGCGGGGGACTGGGCTTGACTTCGGGGCGTGGTCGGCTAGTTTGACGTGATGGATGAGCTCAGCCTGCGCTACGGACTGAATCCGCACCAGGTGCCGGCCCGGGCGTTCGTCGACCCGGGCCGCCTGCCGTTCCGGGTGCTGAACGGCCGGCCCGGGTACGTGAACCTGCTTGATGCGCTGAATTCGTGGCAGCTCGTCCGGGAGCTCGACGCGCTGACCGGCCTGCCGGCCGCGGCGTCGTTCAAGCACGTGAGCCCGGCGGGCGCGGCGGTCGGCCTGCCGCTGTCGGCGGAGCTGGCCGAGTCGTGCGCGACCGACCCGGAGGGGCTGTCGCCACTCGCCTGCGCCTACGTCCGGGCCCGGGGCGCGGACCGGATGTCGTCGTTCGGGGACTGGGCGGCGTTCAGCCGGCCGGTGGACCGCGCGACCGCGCGGCTGCTCAGGCGCGAGGTTTCCGACGGTTGTGTCGCGCCCGGGTTCGAGCCGGGCGCGGTGGAGCTGCTTGAGGAGAAGAAGGGCGGCGGCTACCCGGTGCTGGAGATGGACCCGGGGTTCCGGCCGCCCGAGCTCGAGACGCGGCAGGTGTTCGGGGTGAGCCTCGAACAGCGGCGGAACGACGCGGCGCTCGGCGCGGGCCTGTTCGAGCGGGTGGTGACGCGGAACCGGGAGCTGACCGCGGCGGCGCAACGCGACCTGCTGGTCGCCGCGGCGGTGCTGAAGTACACCCAGTCGAACTCGGTGTGCGTTGCGTACGACGGGCAGGTCATCGGCGTCGGCGCGGGCCAGCAGTCGCGGATTCACTGCACCAGGATCGCCTGCGCGAAGGCGGACCGGTGGTTGCTGCGCCTGCACCCGCGGGTGCGCGGGCTCCGGTTCCGGCGCGGCGTCGGCCGGGCGGACCGGGCGACCGCGGTCGACCTTTTCCTCGAGGACGACGCGACCGGGGCCGAGCTCGCGGCGTGGCGGGAGTTGTTCGACGCGGCGCCGGCCCGGCTGGGCGCGGAGGAGAAGCGGGAGTGGCTCGACCGGTACCGGGGCGCGGCGCTCGGGTCGGACGCGTTCATCCCGTTCCGGGACAACATCGACCGCGCGGCGCGGTCGGGCGTCGGCTTCGTGATCCAGACCGGCGGCTCGACCCGCGACGAGGACGTCATCCGCGCGGCGGACGAGTACGAGATGGTGATGGTCTTCACCGGGGTTCGGCTGTTTCACCACTAGCCGACCGGTGCGGGACAGACAGGAGGAAGAGTGGAAGCAGTGACCGGTGACGGACAGGTGATGCAGGCGGCGCAGGCGAACGCCCGGGGCGCGAAGGGATGGTTGAAGTTCCTAGGCATCCTGAGCATCGTCGTCGGCGGGCTCTACGCGCTGACGCTGGTCGGCATCGTCTTCGCGTGGATGCCGATATGGATCGGCGTGCTGATGGTGCAGGCCGGCGGCCGGGCCCAGCAGTTCGCCGAGCGGGGCGACGCGCAGTCGCTCGCCGAGTACACCGGCAGGATCAAGGCGCTGGTGACGATCGCCGGCATCCTGGCGATAATCACGCTGGCACTTTCGATCATCGCGACGATAGTCGCGATCGTCGTCGGCGTGTCGACCGGGATGATGCTGCCGCAACTGCTCGAGCAGTTCGGGATCGGTTCCTAGGTTCGGCGGAAAGGGAACGGCCGGCACGAGCCGGCCGTTCTCATTCTCGGGCCGGGCTAGCTGCGGTTGCGGACGTAGCGGTCCGGGTTCTCGGCGAAGGTGTCCCGGCAGGCGTCGGCGCAGAAGTAGTACTTCTTGCCGTTGAATTCATAGCTACAGGCCGCGTTTTCCTCGGTCACCGTCATCCCGCAGACCGGATCAAGTTTCTCTTCAGCCATCGCGATTCTCCTTTGGTCGGTTAGACCGGGCCGCGGTCAGGATGATTCGGCGCCGGCCGTAGCGGGGTGGCCGGCCAGCCATTCCTGGACGACCGGAAACCAGCGGCCGGCCACGCTGTTGCCGTCCCAGCGCTGGACGACGTCGCCGGCCGCGTCGTCGGTGACGATGACGAGCGGCATCTTGTCGACCCAGTCGTGCCAGGCGAACTCGGCGACGTTGTCGGGCGTTGCCTGCGGGCCGTCGACGTAGCGGACCTGTGGAGTCACGCCGAGCCGGCGCAGGACCGCCTGCGCCTTCTGGCAGGTCGGACAGTTCTCTTTGGCAAATAACTGAAAAATCATCTCGCCCGTTCTTGAGAGCACGCTGTCAGACTAGCGGCCCTCGCCCCGGAATCAAGATGGTTCTGAAAAGAACGACGTCAAGCGATGGTGTGTCAGCGAGGCGCGCCGGGCCGCGCCGATAGTGGCGCTGCCGGACCGGGGCGCGCGCGGGGCGCGCGCCGGCGAGCGGTCGCTCGCCGGGCGGCGGGGAGGGGGTCGGCGCGGGCGGCGGCGGGCGCGCGTTGACCACCGGGCGCGGGCGGGATATGCTCTCGGGCTGATGGAATTCTCCGCCCCCGCGGTCCGGCGCCGGCTCGGCCGCGCCTGGGACCGCCTGCTCGAATTGCGCGGCGGGCGGCAGGTCTATGTCGTCGGCGGCGCGCTCCGCGACATCCTGCTCGGCCGGGAGTCGGACGACCTCGACTTCGCGGTCTCGGGCCCGGGCGTCGAGTTCGCCGAGGCGTTCGCGCGCCGGGTGCGCGGGAAGCTGGTCGTGCTCTCGGCGGAGGACGACGAGGCGCGGGTCGTCAGCCGGGGCCGGGTGTTCGACTTCAACGGGTTCGCGGCCGGCATCGAGGCCGACCTCGCGCGCCGGGACTTCACGGTCAACGCGATGGCCTGCGAGGTGACGCCAACCGGGCCGGGCGTTCTGCTCGACCCATTCGACGGCCGGCGCGACCTCGCGGCCGGGGTCCTGCGGCCGGTGTCGGCGGGCGCGCTGGCGTCGGACCCGCTGCGGCTGATGCGGGCGCTGCGGCTCGGGCTCGAGCTCGGCCTCGCGGTCGACGACGCGGTCTACGAGCAGGGCCGGGCGGTGTCGCTCGAACGGACCGCGGGCGAGCGCGTCGCGGCCGAGCTCCTGCGGATCGCCGAGCGGCCGGACTCGACGTCGGCGCTGACGAGGTTGTTCGAGCTCGGCCGGCTGGGCGAGATCCTGCCCGTGCTCAGGCCGGTGCTCGCCGACGAACAGCTCCGGCGGCACTCGTTCCGGACCTACGCCAAGGTCGAGGAGACGGTCGGCGGCGGCTCGTTCTTCGACCGGTTCGAGCCGGAGTGGCGCCGCTATTTCGACCGCTGGGGCGCCGAGACCGAGGAGGAGCCGGGCCTGCCCTACCGGCGGGCGATGCTCAAGCTGGCCGGCCTGCTCCACGACATCGCCAAGCCCGAGACCCGGTTCACGAGCGACAGCGGCGAGGTCCACTTCTACGGCCACGACAGCCTCGGCGCCCGGGCGGTGGCGCGGATGGCGCGCGACCGGCTGAAGCTGTCACGGGCGCGGGTGAAGATGCTGAAGATGTTGGTCCAGGAGCACATGCGCCTGCACCTGCTCGCGACGACCCCGGACCTGAGCGAGCGGGCGATCCGGCGGTTCTTCCGCGACCTCGGCGAGGAGGCGTTCGGGCTGATGATGCTCTGCTTCGCCGACGGCTGGGCGACCGCGGGCCGGACCTACCACCTCGAGGACACGATCACCCGGATGATCGAGCAGAAGCGGGCCGAGGACGCCCGGGTGCGGGTCGAGCGGTTCGTCACCGGCGACGACCTCATCGCGATGGGGCTCGAGCCCGGCCCGGCGTTCAAGGTCATCCTCGGCGAGCTCGAGGAGCTCCAGCTCGACGGGACGCTGGCGGACCGGGAGAGCGCGCTCGCCTACCTCCGGACCAACCTGCCCGGGCTGGCCGGCGCGCGGGAGCCGGGCGAGTGATAAGCCGGAGCTTCGTCTACGGGCCGGTGCCGTCGCGCCGGCTCGGGCTGTCGCTGGGCGTGTCGGTCGTGCCGCGGAAGACCTGCACGATCGACTGCATCTACTGCCAGTGCGGCCGGACGACCCGGAAGACGCTGGCGCGGGAGCGGTTCTACCCGGTCGCGGAGGTGCTGGCCCAGGTCCGCGCGGCGGTCGCCGGCCGGCGGGTCGAGTTCATCACCTTCTCGGGCGAAGGCGAGCCGACGCTCAATCGCGACATCGGCCGGCTGATCCGGCTGTTCAAGCGCGAGTTCACGATCCCGGTCGCGGTGCTGACCAACGGGACCCTGCTCCCCGACCCGGCGGTGCGGCGCGCGCTCTACGCGGCGGACCTCGTCGTCCCCTCGCTCGACGCGGCCGACGAGCGGACCTTCGCCCGGGTCAACCGGCATCACCGCGACCTGCGCCTCGCGGACATCATCCGGGGGCTGGTGACGTTCCGGCGGTACTATCGGGGCCAGCTCTGGCTGGAGATAATGCTGGTCCGGGGAGTGAACGACTCGCCCGAGCATCTCGTCCGCCTGCGCCGGCTGGCCGAGGACATCAGGCCGGACCGGGTGCACCTGAACACCGTCGTCCGGCCGCCGGCCGAGCGCCGGGCCCGACCGCTGAGCGACGACGACCTGACCCAAATCCAGAGGCTCTTCGGCTCGCGCTGCGAGGTGGCCGATTCGCCGCTGGGCCGGCGGCAGGGCCGGTTCCGGGGCGACGCCGAGACCGCGGTGCTGGAACTGGTGCGCCGCCGGCCGGTCACGGCAGCGGACATCACCCGGTCGCTGGGCATCGGGCCGGACCGGCTCGCCGGCGTGCTGCGCGGGCTCGCGCGGGGGCGCAAGATACGCCGGGTTGAGTTCTGGGGCAAGGTGTTCTACGAGCGGGCCTGAGCCCGGCGGCCCGAACCGGGTCCTTCTGCGGCTGTAAGGCACGAAGAAACAGTCACTTGCCGTCACGGGCGTTTCTTGACAGGGGGCGGGCCGGACTTAGTATTTGAGGGTGCAGGAGGATGTGCCAACGGCGGTGACACGAGTGGGTGAGAGATTTGCGGCCATAGCTCTGAGGTAGAGCCCTGGCTTCCCAGACCCTGGCGGGTACTTGGGAAGCGGGTGGCAGCCGATGGTGGCGGTGATACGAGTGGGTGAGAGATTTGCGGCCATAGCTCAGAGGTAGAGCCCTGGCTTCCCAAGCCAGTTACACGGGTTCGATTCCCGTTGGCCGCTTTGTCGTGCCGGGCGTGAAGTCCGGATCCGGCACGAACCGGCGCGACCGCGCGCCGGCGGAACGGAAAAGGTCCCCACGGGCCCGCGGCCCCCAGCCGCGGTCCGAACCGGAGGTATTGTGAGAACTTTGCTGGTACTGCTCGCGGTGCTGGCGGCCGGGACCGCCGGCGCCGACACCCTCGACTATGGCAACCTGACCGCCGCCGTGACCTTGCCCGGGGCGAAGGCGTTCGGCAGTGAGGCGAACGCCCAGTTGCTGGTCCGGGCCCGGGCGCTCCTGCGCGCGGCGGCCTTCGACCGTGACTACACGGTCGGCGACTTCCTGTCCTCCCACGACAAGGCCGCCCGCCGGCTCGACCGGATGACGCTTGAGTACCGGCGCGGCGACGTCCGGTTCACGTCCGACGGCAGCTCCGAGGCTGACTACGTCTTCCCGCTGACCGGCGCGGTGATGGAGCTGCTGCTGCCGACGCCGGGACCGAGACGGCTGCTCGGCCGGGTCGCCTGTCCCTGCTGCGGGCGGGAGTGGCCGGCGGAGCGGGAGGTGCCGGCCGACCTCGAGTTGGTGCCGTTCGAGACCGGCGACGAGCCGGCCCACACCGGCGTGCTGGTTGACGTCCGCGGCCTCGAGTTCAGCCCGGCGCTGTTTCCCCGGGTGGTGACCGAAGAAGGGGTCGAGGTGTTCGGCCCGGCGTTCGCCGAGGAGGACGCGGTCGTCGCCGAGGGCCTGGCCGGCTACTACCGAAACCGGAACGGCGCGCTCCAGGCCGCCCGGGTCGGCTCGAACCCGCTGGTCGTCCGCGCGGTCGGGGTCGAGGGCCGGAACCGGTGCGAGGCGGTGGTCTCGGCCCGGGACGCGGCGCGGATCCACGGTACCAAGCTCAGCCTCGGGAACCTGGCCCGGTGCCGGGTCGGTTTCCTGACCGACTGATGCGACAGGCGGCGTTGCTCGCGCTCCTGCTCGCGGCGTGCGGACCGCGCGACCCGCTGGCGGCGGTCAAGCAGGACTACCCCGGTGCCGGCCAGTACCTGGGCTGGCGCAGTTACGCGCTCGTCCGCTACCCGGAGGAGAGCGAGGAGCCGGCGGTCCTGCTCAGGAAGCAGGATGGCGAGTGGCGGGAGCTGGCCCGGAGCAAGGATGGCTTCGTCCGCGGCTGGGAAGTGATGAACTGGATTCCCGAGCTCGACGAGGACGGGGTCAAGGCGCTCGACCTGCATTAGGAGCCGGCCGATGCCCTGGTACGGATTCATCCACCCGGTCCTGGCGGTCGGGACGCTCGTCTACGGCGTGCGGGCGGCCCAGGTCAGCATGTCCAAGGTGCTGGACTGGGATTTCCCGCTCCGCCGCCAGCGCACCCGGAGCATTATCTTCTTCCTGCTCTGCATCGCCAACCTCATCGTCGGCTTTGCCGCGAACGCGCTGATGCGCGGCCGCGGGCTCGACGTCCGGCTGACCGCGCACCTGCCGCTGGCAATCGTCGTTATCGCGTTCGCGCTGGTCGCCGCGGTCGTCACCTACACCCGCCCGCCCCGGCCGGGCACGGTGTCGGGCCTGATGAAGCTCCACCACTGGTTCCTGATCATCCCGTCGGTGCTGATCCTGTCGATGGGCTTCACCGGCCTGCTCAAGGCGTTCGGGCTCTAGGCCGGGTGGCGACGCAAGGGACCGACCCGCGCCGGGACCTCGCGCGAATCGTCCGCGCCCTGCGCGCCGGCTATGGCCGCTCGGACGCGCCGGTCAAGCGGATGCCGGGTCGGGGCGCGTTCCGGATCCTCGTCGCGACCGTGCTCTCGACCCGCACCCAGGACCCGGTGACCGCCGCCGCCGCGGCCCGGCTCCTCGCGATCGCGCCGGACCCGGTCGCGCTGGCCCGGCTGACCCACCGACGCTGCGAGCGGATCATCTACCCGGTCGGTTTCTACCGTACCAAGGCCCGGATGCTCGCGGACCTCGCCCGCGTGCTCGTCGAGCGCGGCGGCGTGCCCGACACCATCGAGGGACTGCTCGAACTGCCCGGGGTCGGTCGCAAGGTCGCCAACATCGTGCTCGCGAAGGCGTTCGGGCAGGCGGCGATCGCGGTCGACACCCACGTCCACCGGATATCGAACCGGCTCGGGCTGGTCCGGACCGACAGCCCGGCGGCAACCGAGCGGCGGCTCGCCGCGGTCCTGCCCCGGGAGTACTGGCGGGGCTGGAACGAACTGCTCGTCGCCCACGGCCAGACGGTCTGCCGGCCGGTGCGGCCGAGGTGCGACGAGTGCGGCGTCAGCCGCTGGTGCCGGCAGGTGGGGGTTCGGCGCACGACCCCGGCCGGGGGCCGGCGGCAAGACCGGACGCGCGCCACCCCGTCGCGCTGACGACCCGGTAGGCCGGTCGGTAGGCGGTCACGTAGACATCGGAGTGGTGCCGGGCCGGCCAGCCCTCGAGTGCCGCCGCAGTGGCGAGCCCGGCCAGCGCCTCGACCTCCCCGGCCAGCTTTCCGCGGCACCAGGCCAGCGCCGCGGCGAGGCGGGCGGCCATCGTCTCCGCGTCGCCGGTGATCTCGGCCACGGTCGCGAGCAGGACCGGCATCAGCCGGTCGGCCGCGTCGACGACCTCGCGCAGCGGCTCGAGATTTGCCCGGACCAGCCGGCCGGCAGCGTCGAGCGGTTCGACCGGCTCGACCGCCGTGAGGCAGCAGCGCCGGCGCAGGGCGGCGAACTCCGCATCGAGCGACCGGCGGGCCTGGCCCGCATCGGCGATGATGTGGCCAGGCCCGAAGACCGACTGGTGGATCAACTTGTAGACGTCAACCGCCCGGATGAGCGGGTAACGCGCGAGGTGCCAGTCGAGAACCCGGGCGAGTCGCTCAGCCGGCATCGACTTTTCTCCCGCCGAGGGTCCCGATCAAGTCGACCACCTCGAAGAGGAATCCGGAGAGCGCGCCGAGGCGCAGGCCGGCGAGCGCCGGGCCGGCAATGACGCCCCAAAGCGGCGGCCGGCCGCGCAGGGCGAGCACGACCAGCGACCCTGCGGCGTAGGCGGTGGCGAGGAGCGCGCCCATCAGCGCGAACTTGCCGACCGTCATCCGGCGCAACGCCCGGAACAGGAACGCGCCACTCAGGTAGGCCGCGCCGGCGAGCACCGACCAGATCGCGGCCTCGGCCAGCGCGTGGCCGGTCCAGGAGCTCGAGAGCAGGATGTTGCCGGCAAGCAGGGTGAGAATCATCAGCAGTGCGAGGATGAGCCCGCGGGTCTGCACCGCGACGTAGATGAGCGCGCCCGAGAAGCCGACCGCGAGGTAGCGGAGGAGGAACGCGGGGCGGTGGAGAACGATGCCGCCGAGGGTCAGCCAGCTTGCGACCGCGGCGGCGACAAGCCCGGCCGCGAGGTAGGCGCCGAACAGCAGCGTGTCGCGCACGGCCGGCCGCATTTCCAATGATGCCCGGACGGGGCGGGCAGTCAAGCCGCAGATGACGGTGACCGGGCCGTCCATGGCACATCGTGACCCCTCGGTTGAGCCTTACGCGTGAGGAATGATACTCGCGTGGCCAGCACCTCGTCAAGGTCCAGGACGGGCAACAGGAGAACACGTCGGTCCACTTCCGGCGCAACCTCGGCCAGTATCTCGCGCGGGCTCTTGTCGCCCCGATTGCAGTTTCTGCGCTCCAGGTTG
>JAWOHE010000060.1:0-29910 GCA_046485285.1 bacterium | reverse complement strand
CGAATGGAAGTGGGCGACAATTGCACACAACCTACTGAAGCTCAGCCGGCTGGTGGCAGGCGGCACCGCCAAGCTGGCCTGGTCCACATAGCCCGGGCCGGACCTCAGTCAATCGCAGCACGGACTTCGAACATCAATCCATCTCGTCAGTCAGCACTGCAACCCGCCGAGGTTTCTGGACAAGCTCCACTACCCCCATTTCCATTTGGCAATGTGAGTTATAACTAACGGTCCCATCATTTCAAGAATCGTCACAACCATTTGGATAATAAGAGCTTCATTCATATCTGAATTTTACCCCCTCCCCTACCCCCGGGGTTACCCCCCCAGTAACTCCCGGGGTTACCGGGGGAGTTACGGTTAGTTCCGGGGACATAATAAACGATTATGCTTCGCTCGACCGGTCATTTGTGCTTCCTCGGTCCTTTGGGGCCGGGCTTCTGCGGTTTCAGGGTGCGGCCCACGAGTCGCTCCAGTTTCTCCACGAAGGTCTCGCTCCCCAGCGGGCGTCCTGTCCGGTTGTGGAGCCGCAGCGCTTCCGCTTCTGACGCTGGCGGTTTCTGGCCGAGGTATTCGTGCCAGTCGGCAACCCGCTCGAGCATCGGCCTGACCTTCACCAGCACGTCGTCCTGTCCGCGCAGGTGGGCCGCGGCGCTCGACCAGGGATAATCCCATGCACGTTTCGCCAGCCGCGCCCGTACCGGGTTCCGCTCAACGTACCGCACCGCTGCCAGCAGGTAGTGTCCCATGCGCGTTTCGCCAGCCGCGCCCGTACCGGGTTCCGCTCAACGTACCGCACCGCTGCCAGCAGGTAGTGTTCGTCCATCGGGCACGAGGCGAACCGCCCCTGCCACAGGTAGCCGCGCCAATCCTCCCGGAAGTTGACCTGCCGGGTGTAGCGCCGATGCGCCTCGCCGATTGCCCGCGCCAGCCCGGCCTCGGTCTCGGGCACGGCGACGAGGTGCACGTGGTTCGGCATCAGGCAATAGGCCCAGACCGCCACTCCCTCCTTGTCGCACCACTCCCGCATCAACCGCGGGTAGGCTTCGTAGTCGTCGTCCCGGAAGAACACGTCCTGGCGCCGCGTGCCTCGCTGCGTCACGTGGTGCGGCACGGTCGGTACGACCACTCTCGCCCATCGTGCCATGCGTCACTGTAGGCCAAACCCCGCTGATGTCAACAATCACTTATTGCGTCCCCGGAATTACCGGAATTACCTCGTCCCGGCCTGCCGGGGCCAGAAGTTCATCGCCGAGGCACCGGTCGTCATCTGTGGCTGCGCGGTATCCCAGGAAGCCTGGGGCGGGATGGGCGGCTACTGGAGCGCCGAGGCGGTCGACGTGACCATCACGCTCGAGCACATGATTCTCGCCGCGGCCGCGGAAGGCCTCGGTACCTGCTGGATAGGAGCGTTCGTCGAGGAAGAGGTGCGCAAGGTCCTCGGTATTCCCGAGGGAGTGAAACCGATCGCCCTCACCCCGCTCGGCTACCCGGCCCGCGAGGCAAAGCCCCGGGACCGAAAGTCGCTCTCCGAAATCACCTGCCGCGACCGGTACCGCTAGCCTGCGGGCCGCCGGGCAACTCAACCGCCGGCCGGGACGAACCCGGACGGCTCGATGTCGCGTTCCATCACCACCGCGGTTTCGCCGTCCGGGTAGTAGCCGCGCCGGAAACCGGTGATGATGAAGCCGTGCCGACGATAGAACGCCAGCGCCCCGACATTGGTTTCCCGCACCTCGAGGTAGCAGCTCCGGGCGCCTTTCTCCCGGCCGTGCTCGACGGCCGCGGCAAGGAGCGCCGAGCCGGTGCCCTGCCGGCGTGAAGCCGACGCGACCGCGATGTTGGCGACGTGGAGTTCGTCGCCCTCGAGCCAGACGACCGCGTAGCCGTTCACGACTCCGCCATCGTCCGCGACGATGGCCAGCGCGCGCTGCCGCGAGCAATCGACGAGGAAGGACCGGCGGTGCCAAGGGAAGGCGAAGGTCACCCGCTCGAGCTCGACGACCCGGTCGAGGTCGGCTTCGCACATCGGACGGAGCCGGGTCGGCAAGCGAAGTTCCTAGCGGATGACCCCGAGCCAGTCGTGGAGCAGGAAGTAGAACCTGCCGATGAGCAGCGACACCCGGGCCATTATCGTGTAGCCGAACGACGCCCCGAAGGCGACCATTATGAACACGATGCCGACCCGCGACACCACGCCCAGCGCGCCACTGTGCTCCTTCGAGAAGTAGAAATAGAACAGCGTCGTGATGACCCCGACGAACAGGATGAGGTTGTTTGCCGTCACCAGCGGCCGGAGCGTGTCCGATATCTGCGGCAGCAGATAGCCCTGGACGGCCGCGACCAGGCCGAGCCCGGCGCCGATGCCGATGGTGAACGATATCGGCCAGCGCGAAATCCAAGCGATCTTCGGGATCGAGCGCGACAGCATCACGACCCCGAGCAGTGCCGGCACGGCCAGTATCCACGCCTCGAGCCGGTTGCCGGCCGCGATGTGGTCCCGGAACGCGACGACCAGCATCGGGTAGACGTCGAAGGCCCAGGTGTAGATGATTGCGAACCCGGCCGAGATGCCGACGTAGAGGTGCTCGGCGACCTTGTAGAGCGGGTTGTCGCGGAACAGGAAACTCAGGATCGCCAGGGTCAGCGTCGCCGCGACCCAGGTCCCGATGATGCTCGAAATCACCGCTTCTCCCCGCGCCGGCGCGAGAGCAGGTAGCCGAGGTTGCCGATGATGAGCAGGATGATGATGAGCCCGTGCGCCCAGGCCTGCGCCGGCATCCCGAGCGTTGCCGAGCCCGGCTGCTCGATGAGCCGCTCGTACTCGGCCGCGCCCTGCAGGCCGCCGATGAGCCCGGCAATCTGCCCAGCCTGCAGGTAGGGATACATGTTCGGCGCGTTCACCCCGGTCACGCCGGCGACTATCCGCTGGTCGAACCGACCGCCGACGAACTGAATCCAGGCGTCGGCCACCGCGCCGTGGGCGAGCGTCACGAGAAGCGCGATGTCGCGGTAGCTGTGCACCGACCTCATGAACTCGAAGCTGTCAACCGGTACGCCCCGGTAGTCGGTCCGGAAGAAGTCCCGGATTTCCCTGCCGATGCCGACCATCAGCGCGCTGTACCCCGGCCGGTAGCCGATGTTGACGTAGTCCCGGCCGTACTCGGCGCCCAGCTCGGGCGCGACCTGGTTGAGCGCAATCTCCGCCATCGGCAGGCCGAGCGCGAGCTGGCCGGTGACGATGACCCTGAGCCCCTTCCGGAACGAGTGGCGCAGGATCGCGACGAGCATCGGCTGGAGCTCGGGCGCCGAGGACGGGTCGAAGTCGATCGATATCATCACCACCGACCCGGCCGGCAGCCGGTCAACCGCCGCGAACGCGTCGCGCACCGGCTCGGACACCCGGATATCCGCCTTCGGCCGCACGAGTAGCGGTACCGCCACCGCCAGCGCCAGCAGCAGGTACAGGACCCGCCGGTCAACGCCCGCGACCCGCGCCCAGAGACCCATCGGCTAGTTGAGGTAGGTCCGCTCGATGCCGAGGATAATCCGCAGCGACATCGCCATCCCGCCCAGCGCCAGCCCGATGCCGATGCCGCGGCTGGCCGCGGCCTGCGGCACCGCCATCAGCCAGTCCTTGACCACCGCCGGCAGTTCGAGCGCGCCCAGCCGGCCGGCGTCCACCGCCGGCACGACGAGGTGCGCAAGCTGGGCGACGCCACGCCAGACCGTCCCGCCCAGCGGCGTGTTGCCGAGCATCACCAGCCCGGCCGCGATGAGCAGGAGCGTCGCGCCGAAGTTGCGGACCCGGAACGCCCGGTAGGCCGCCGAGACGATAAAGAACGCCAGCGTCCCGAACATCGTCGCCTGGAGCGGGATGATCATGTAGGTGTAGAGCCACATGAACGGCGACTGGAGCGCGAACGGGCTCTGGAACCGGAACCACGAGTACAGCCCCAGCCCGAGCGTCAGGAACAGCCCGGCCAGCAGGACGACCGAGTAGAACCAGCCCTTCGCGCGGCGGACAACCTTCGTGAAGTGGTGCCGCGCCAGCGAGTCGAGGCCGAGCAGGAAAGTGAAGCCGGCGACGATCGCGTACCAGTTGAGCATCCGCGCCTCGAGGTCGCCGAACGGCCGGTGGGGAATGAAGAACGCGACGATCAGCGCGGCCGCGGTCACGAAGACGATGACGAGCGGGACGGTGCGCTTGAGCATCGGCTAGTAGTTGAGCGCAAACCAGCCGGCCGCGGTCCGGAACGCGGTCGCGAGGAACCCGGCCCGGTCACCCAGCAGCGCCGCCGCGGTGCCGACGAGCACCGTCAGTGTCGCGACGACGATGAGCGCGAGCTTGAGGAAGTCCTCGCCCTTGATGCTCCCGAGCATCATCGGCTCGGGCTTCAGGTAGCAGGACGCGGCGTAGATCTCCTCCCCGATCATCGTGTAGTCGCAGGCCGCGACGAAGAACGGCAACTGGGTCGTCTCGGTCGTGCCCGCGAGCTGGATCGCGCCGACCGAGTGGCCGGTCTCGGCCATTATCAGCGACTCGGCGTAGAAGTAGCCGAGCCAGAATATCGCGCCCGGCTTCTCGCGCATTATCAGGCCGTCAACCCCGGCCGCGTAGCCGAACTGGTCCGAGGTCAGGAAATTGACGTTGTCGGCGCTGTACAGGTCCGGCCGGCCGGCCTGGACGTACGCCTCCCGGACCGTCTCCTGCGCCGCGGTCATCACCAGCGGGTCGGAGTTCGGCACGAGGAGCCGCGTCGCGTACTCGGCCGAACGGCCGGCGACCCGGCGCAGCAGCGGCAGGGCGGCGATGACGACCATGTCGGTGATGTAGCCGAGCCCGAAGCTGAACAGGATCGGCTTGCCCATCTCGGTCGCCCGGCCGAGCGCCTCGTCAATCGCGTCGAGCCCGGCGATGCGCCGGATGTGCATCTTCACGCCCCGCCGCGCCCGGGCAATGTAGTAGCCGAACACGGCCGATATCACCACGAGTATCACGAGGACGTTGGCCCGCGCCGCGTTGAACCACTGCGCCGAAGCGCGGGTCGGGCCGGCAATCGCACTCCAGGCCGTGTCGGTTGCGGTCGCGGCTCCGACCCGGTACCAGTGCTCGACGCCATCCGGCGCGCCGGCATCGACGAAATCACGGCCGGTGCCCGGTTCCTCGCCGACTGCCTCGAACCCGGAGTCCGGGGCGGTCGAGCGCTGGACGACGAACGCCTGCGCCCGGGCCGACTCCGCCTCCGGCCAGCACCAGTTCAGCCGAATGCTCCCGCCCTCATCGTTGGGCGTGTCGGCCGCTTCGAGCCCGGTCGGCACGACCGGGCCGGCAAGTGCAAGAAGCAGGAGGAGCGCAATCATCTGAGGATAATTCACAAGACTAGGCCGCGCCCCGCGCCTGTCAACAGCACCGGGGCCGCGATTGACTGCCCAGACCCGTCGCGTAGAATTGTACTGTGAACGCGAAGTAGCGGTGCTTCCCGATGTGCCGCAGAGGATGACAATGAGAATTGCCCTTGCCCTCACCCTTGTCCTTGGCCTGCTCCCGGGTCAGAGCCTGCTCGTCAACGGCGACTTCGAACAGGACCTGTCGGTCGGCTGGACCCAGGCCCGCGACGGCTACGGCAACCAGGTCTTCAGCCGGGCCGCGGACTATCACCCCGATGCCGACTACGAGGCCCGCGTCTACCAGTACGGCGGCCCGGGCTGGATGAAGCTCGGCCAGCTCGTCACCGTCCCGGACACCGGGCTCGAGTTCTCCTTCCAGGCCGAGTTCCGCATCGGCAACAGCTCGGTCACCTGCTGGCCGGTCGCCTCAGTCGGCCTCGAGTACTGCGACGCCGGTGGCGACATACTCGGCACCACCCTGTTCTGCCTGCGCGACGGCAACAGCAACTGGACCAGCACGCCGATACTGCACCTCATCGAGGTCACCGACCCGGACTGGCGCGAGTACCGGCTGTCAATCGGCGCGGAACTCAGCGGCAACCTCCCGGGAGTCATTGCCGCGGATGTCCACCAGGTCCGAGTGTTGATGTACGGCTTCACATCCGACGGCTGAACCCAGCCGTGGGCGGAGGTCTCCGCCGACGACTTCGTGCTCGCCCGGGTTTCGGCAATCAACGAGAGCCCCGGGTCAGGACTGGCCCGCGCCTTCTCCGTCGCGCCCAGCCCGTCCGCCGGTCGCAGCACGGTGAGCTTCGAGCTCCCGCACCCCGTCCCGGTCAGCCTCAGCGTAATCGACGCCGCCGGCCGCACGGTCAGACGGCTTGCCAATGGCACCCTGGCATCCGGGCCGCACCGCTTCGCGCTCGACCCGGCGGGCCTGCCGGCCGGGGTCTACCAGTGCGTGCTCGCGATTCCCGGCCGGCTCGAAACCCGGCCGCTCGTCCTCACCCGCTGAGTCGGCCGGCACTGCCGCGGTCACCTTGTTGACCGCCGTGCGCCGGAGCCTATACTGCTGGGGAGCAACCTAAACGGAGGCGCGAATGCTGAAGTCAATCCTGTCTGTCATCATCGCCTGTGGCCTGTCCGCGGGTGCCGAGTTGCTGGTCAATGGCAGTTTCGAACAGCCGCTGGGTACCGGCTGGGTACACACCGAGGGCGGCGCAGGGACGCACACCAGCAACCGGGCGGTGCACTACCACCCGGACCCGGACTACGAGGCGATGGCCTACCAGTACGACAACCCGGGCTGGTGTCGGCTTGGACAGACCGTCGACGTTGCCAGCCCGGCGCTGACCCTCACCTTCTGGGCCAGCTTCGAACACAGCGGCGGCACGTCAACCTGCTGGCCGGCGGCCTGCTTCAGCGTCAGCTACCAGAACCGCAACGGCACGGAGCTCGGCGAAACGCGCTACGTCTACTCCACCTATGCCACTTGGCAACCAACCCCGACCCTGAGCCTGGTCCGGGTCGCCGACCCGGCCTGGAGCGAGTACCGGCTCGACATCGCCCGCGAGATCGCCGATAACCTCCCCGGCGTAAGCCCGGCCGACATCGCCCGGATCGAGGTCGCGCTCTACAGCTACACCTTCGACGGTTGAGGGACGCCGCTGGCGAAGGTCTTCGCCGACGACATCTCGCTCCGGTCCGTTGACCGTGACTTCGCTGCCGGCCCGTTCACCAGCCCGGCCGGCTCGATGGTCCGCTCCGGAGCGCGGCTGGACCCTGCCTGCCGGGTGACCAACCTCGGCACCATTGCCGCCACCTGCCCGGTCACGCTCAGCTGGCTTGACTCCGCCGGCACGCCTGTCTGGCAGGACACGCGCCAGGTCACGATTGCGCCGGGCGACAGCACGACCGTCCGGTTCCCCGAAGGCACGTACGTCACCGGCCTGTGGAACCACGCCACCCTCGTTGTCTTGACCCGCCTTGCTGACGACGAGAACCCTGGGAACGACACTTGCCGCATGGCCCTGCTTGCCTCGACCGACACGCTCCGGTCCTATCGTGTCAGCTCGGTCCCGGGGTTCGACGGCCTGCTCACCGCGGGCGAATGGGACTCGGCCTACGCCGCGCGCGACCTCTCCAACCTCAACGGCTGGCGATGCGGTCCCCGACCGGTCGGGTCGGCGCGGGCGTGGTTCTGCCACGACGCCAGCTACCTCTACTTCGCGGCCGAACTGCCCCGCTCCGCCGGCCGCGCGCCCGGCGACATGGTCGGGCTGTTCTTCGACGCGAACAACGACGGGACCTGGTCGACCGACCGTTCCGAGGGCGGCTATTTCCTCCGGGTTTCAGCGGATGGCAGCGACGAGGCGGTCTACTGCTGGTGCCGCGCCGACACCTGGGACCCGGCGGGCCTTCCCATTCCGGGCGACACGGTCGCAATCAGCAGCCTCGGCGGCACCACCGTCATCGAGGGCCGGATACCCTTCGGGGACCTGCCCTACCAGCTCGCCGCCCGGCCGACCGGCGACACGCTCGGGCTCTGGCTGGTGATGGCGGACGACTCTCTCCCCTGTGGCTGGTGGCCCGGCAACCTGGCTGACTCGCTCTGGCGTGAGCCCGCGTTCTATGGCAAGCTGGTCCTGCTCCCCACCGGGGCGGGCATCACGGCTGAGCCGAACAGCCCCGCGCCGGGGATAGTACTTGCACCGAACCCCTGTCGTGGCCGGACCAGCCTGACCTGGAACCTGCCCGGCACTCGCGCAGTCACGGTTGAGTTGATTGACGCATCAGGCCGCATCCGCTACCGGACCGAGACTCCGGGGCGAGCCGGCGGCCTTGCTCTCGCGCCTCCTGCGCGAGGAGTGTTCCTGCTGAGGGTCCGGGCCGGCGAGGCAACCCACACGCGGAAGCTGGTCGTCGAGTAGCCAGTCGGGCCTTGCCCCGACGCCGGAGATCGGACCGTTGCCTGCTTGGATATTGACGCGATGGCCACCGGTGCTATACTGCCGCAATGAGTGATGATGGTGCGGGAGGCGTCCGCGGCCCGCTCCCGCACCCCGGAATGCCCGGCAGGCCCGGCCGGGGAAGCCAATGTCGACCATCAGGGAGGTGAGAAGCGAACCAGCCCGAACATCCGTCCGTCACTGAACTCGGTGCCAGCCGCCAGTGCGGCGCCGGGCAAGTCCGAATCGGACCCGCAGCAACGAACAAGGAGAACACGATGAACAGGACCGTAATCGGACTGCTGGTCGCGCTCTGCGCGGCCGCAGTCGTCTTCGCCGGGCCGCGAACCGCCACCGGCGGCGAACAGGTCGAGCCAGTGCTCGCCGCGCCGGCGGTCGAGGTGATCAACCCGCACAGCGACTTCGGCGCCGGCGCGTGCCCGGTCGGCGAGTCGCCGTACACCGACGCCGGCAACGTGACCTGGACCTATGGGACCCCGTGCCCCAAGTCCATCTCGCGCCTTGCCGCGGTCGTGGTCGGCAGCAAACTCCACGTCGTGACCGGAGAGGTCTCGCCCGCGCCCAACCGCGTCCCGGACCAGATATTCGACTTCGCAACGGGCACCTGGAGCGAGGGACTGAGCCACCCGGGCGGCGGCGTCTCGAACGCGAACGCGGTCGCGGTCTCGGACACGCTGATCTGCGTCGGCGGCGGCTACACCTCGGCCGGCGACCAGTACGACAACATGACGAAGCTGAACCTCAGCGCCAACACCTGGACCGCCGGCGCGGTCCTGCCCCAGGCCGGCCTGATGTACTACGCGATGGCCGCGTCGGGCGGCAACGCCTACATGTTCGGTGGCGCCACCGCGTCCGCGACGTTCAACAAGGCCTGGCGCTATGACCCGGCCGCCAACACCTTCACCGCGCTGACCGATATGCCGCTGGCGCTGAGAAGCCAGGTTGCGGCCGCGATCGGCGATACCATCTACCTCATCGGCGGCCAGACCGCCTCCGGCTTGCCCTATATCGGCACGCCCAACTTCCTCAAGTACTCGATCTCCGGGAACAACTGGACCACCGGCCCGGCAATGCCCTTCGGGATGAGCTGGGGCAACGGCGCGGCCTACAACGACCCGGCCCACGGTTGGGTCATCTACGTCTTCGGCGGCTACAACGCCTCCGGGGCGGTCACCAACCAGGCGTGGTCCTACACCGTCTCAACCGGGACTTGGGAGGCCTGCAACAACCTCCAGGCCGCCCGCCGCTCCCACGCCGGAGCAATCTACCGTGACACCCTCCTCGCGGTCTGCGGCTACACCGGCTCAGGCTTTCTAAACAGCGTCGAGCGCGGCGCGATCGAGCCTTCCGCCGCTGATTTCCGGGCCCTGTGGCTCTACTCCGATTACGGCCCGCCCGACACCACGCTCGGTGTCCGGCTGATGGCGCTGGGCGACACGCTGACCTACCTCGACGTGCGATACTCGACGCCGCCACTGCCGGACCTCCTGCCCTACAGCGTGGTCGGCGTGCACTCGAACTACACCTACGCCGACCCGTCCGCACTCGGCAACGTGCTTGCCGACTACGTTGATGCTGGTGGCGGCGTAGTCGTCGCCAACGCCAGCTTCGTCACGGGCTGGGCATTGGCCGGCCGGGTCACGACCGGCGACTATGCAACGATCGGGGTCGGGGGCAACGTCACCAATTCGACGACGATGGGCTGGCACAACGCCGGCCACCCGATAATGTCGGGCGTCGGCGCGGTCGGCGAGTGGCTGGCCGCCGGCGCAGCCTTCATCAGCTCCGACTCGGTCGCGCGCTGGAACGACGGCCGGCCGTATGTCGCAGTCAGCTCGAACCGCAAGGTCGTCGGCGTGAACCAGTACCCGGGAATCTACGCCGACCCGAATCGCAACGGCGACTGGGCGCTGGTCATCCGGAACGCCCTGCACTACGTGGCCGGCGAGGTCGGTGTCGAGGAGTTCGACCCGTTCCAGCCGGCGCTGAGTGTCAAGCTCGAGACCGGGCCGAACCCGGCACGGCGGCAGGTCAGCCTCAGTTGGGCCGCGGCGCACGCAGGCCGGCTGAACGTTGGAATCTACGACGCGAACGGCCGGCTGGTGCGGTCGCTGTTCGACGGCCCGGCCGAAACCGGTGTCAGTACCGCGACCTGGAACCTCGCCGACGAGCGGGGCGGCCGGGTCGCGAACGGCATCTACTTCTGCCGGCTTTCGGTCGGCGGCAGGTCGGTGTCACAGAAGCTGGTCATCGAGTAGCAGTTCTTTTCGACAACAGGCGGCCGGGGCTCTTGCACCGGCCGCTGTTTCGCATCAGCCGGCGGCGCACGCATGCTCGCCCTGACCGGGATGCTCCCTGCTCAACCTCGATTCTTCGTGCTCGGTCCTCTCTCCGCGCCGCCGCTCGGCTCACGCCTGTCAGATGCCGCCGGACCGGAAGACTACCGCCGAATCGTCAGTCAGCGGGGAGCAGAACCAGCCCGCGTCCTTCCAACTCAACCGATTGCAGTCTCTTGCAGCGACCGCGCGAGTGTGGTTTTCGAGAGCCAGACCGCCGAGAGAGGCGCTATCCGGGGGACACCCGGGCAACCGCTACCGGGGTGCCCATCCGGGCGCCTGTCCTGAGCGCCCTACGGGCGCTCATCCGGGGCTCCTGCCAGGCCGCCTGCCGGAGCGTCAGCCAAGCCGCCCGGGAAGTGCAGTGCCCGGTACGATATCCGGGGCGAGGCCGGTCGGTGACGTCTCCTGCCCGGCGGGGGACCATCCGCCGCAACCGGCATTGACTGCCCGGGCCGACCGGCTAGACTCGCTCGATGGAGGCTGGCCTTACCGAAGTCGCCCGGATGTCAAACCGGAGGAGGATATGAAGATGTGGTTCCTGTCGAGCGCTTTCTTCTGGGGCGGGCTGGTCGTGCTGGCCGGCCTGTCCATCATCCTGCATTCCCTCGGCATCAGGTTCCCGCTGTTCCGGTTCGCGCTGGGACTGCTCTTCCTGTGGCTGGGCCTGACGATCATCGTCGGCGGCTTCCGCCGCACCGGCGCCCGCAAGGACACCGTGGCATTCGAGAGCGACTCCGTCACGGCGCAGTCCGGCCAGCGCGAGTACAACGCCGTGTTCGGGAGCGGAGTCTTCGACCTGACCGGCATCCGGCCCGAGGGCCGGGACGAGCGGGTGGAGGTGAACGCCATCTTCGGCCAGGCCCGGGTGCTCGTCGACCTGAACACGCCGGTCCGCATCGAGGGCTCGGCGGCCTTCGGCCAGACCCGGTTTCCGGACTTCGGCAGTGTCAGCTTCGGCGACCGGGTCTACGATTCGCCGAAGTACCGCGGAAACGAGCCGGCGCTGATACTGAAGGTGGCGGCGGTCTTCGGCCAGGTGCTGGTCGAGGGCGTGCGCAGCATCCCGCGCACCGACACCGTGCCCGAACAGGGCATCTAGCCGCCTCCTCGTCCCCGGGTCGCCCGGCCCGGCGCCGGCCGCCGCGGGCCGGCCTACTCCGCCAGTTCGAGCCCGACCGGGCAGTGGTCCGAGCCCTCGACCTCGGGGAGGATGAACGCGTCGCGGACGCGCCGGACGAGGTTCTCGCTGACGAAGAAGTAGTCAATCCGCCAGCCGACGTTGCGCTCGCGCGCGCGGGTGAGCGGGCTCCACCAGGTGTACTGCCCCGGCTCGGCCGGGTGGATGAGCCGGAAGGTGTCCGCGAAACCGGCCGCGACGAGCCTGTTGAGCCACGCGCGCTCCTCGGGCAGGAAACCGGATACCCTCTCGTTCTGCCTCGGGTGGGCGAGGTCGATTTCCCGGTGCGCGGTATTGTAGTCGCCGCAGACGACGAGCCGTCGGCGCCGGCGCTTCTCCTCCCGCAGGTGGTCGAGGAAGGCGTCGTAGAATCCGAGCTTGTAGCGCAGGCGCTCCGGCCCCTGCTTGCCATTCGGGAAGTAGACGTTGTAGAGCCGGACGTCGGCGACCTCGGTCACGAGCACCCTGCCCTCGTCGTCGAAGCGCTCGTCGCCGAAGCCGGCGCGGACGTACCCCGGTCGCTCGCGCTGGAGGGTCGCGACCCCGCTGTACCCGGGTCGGTCGGCCGGGTTCCAGGCCGCGTGGTAGCCCTCCGGCTCGCGCACGGAGCCCGGAACCTGCTCGGGCCGGGCCTTGACTTCCTGCAGGCAGAGCGCGTCCGGCCGCTCGCGCGCCAGCCAGTCGAGCAGGCCCTTGCGCGCCGCGGCCCGGATGCCGTTGACGTTCCAGCTCAGGAGCCGCACGGAACGAAATCTACCACAAGCTCGCCGGAAAGGCAATCGCGAGCCGCGAGTCCTCCGGGTTGACAGCCAGCGCCTGCCGGCCTAGCCTGTCCGGTGAGCCGCCGCATTGCCATCAACCGCGCGCCGGTCCTGGCACTGTGGGCGACCGCGGTCGCGGCCCTGCTCGGCCACGACGAGAACGCCGCGCTGTCGCTGGGCAAGGCCGTCGCCGGCCTGACCGCCCAGCGCAAGGGCCAGGCTCTCGGCATCTACCACCGGCGCGAGCGCCCGGGCGCCGAGCCAGAAACCGAAGCGGCCGGCTGGCTCGAGCTCGTCGGGCGGCAGGTTCCGGTCCGGGCAACCGCCGAGGGGCTTCGCGCAGTCATCCGCGGCGAACCCCAGGACCCGGCTGCGGCCCGGCGCTACCTCGAGTCGAGGTTCGGCCCGGACCTCGACGCGGTCCGCTCCGCCTTCGACCGACTCGCGCGCTCGATCCCGCGCAGCGCCCTCCCCGGCGCTGCCAATGGGCTATACGAGCGTTTCCGGCCCGAGGTGCCGGTGGGGACCCGCGGCTGGGGCGCAAAGGGCGTGCTCGACCTCGACCTCGTCGAATCGCTGGCCGGCGAAGAATGACGCCGGGCCTGCCGCGTAACCGACTGTGCTGGCGGGTGTTGAAGCTTCACCGCCCGCCTCGGCCTGACCAGGCCGCAACCTCGGTGCTTGACATGACTGCCGGGGGTATGTAATATTCTACGTTGGCTGTGGAAGGACCCCACCGCCAGCTCTACAGAAGAAGGTCCCAAAGAGCTTGAGTTCGCTTATCGGCCTATGAGTCCGGCTGTTCGAAGACGGGCCTGTACCGTAGCGACCCATAACGAGTCCCAAGCGAAAAACCAGTCGGAGGTACCCAAATGGGTCAGCGCATATTCGTAGGGAATCTTCCCTTCAGCGCAACCGAAAGCCAGCTTACCGAGATGTTCGGCAAGCATGGCGAAGTGTCGTCCTGTGAGATCGTCAAGGACAGGCTCACGAACCGGTCCCGTGGATTCGGGTTCGTCGAGATGGCGTCCGATGAAGCGGCCAGGGCTGCAATCAGCGCCCTGAACGGCCAGGAGCTCGACGGCCGCCCGCTCACCGTCAATGAGGCCCGCGCCCGTTCCGAGGGCGGCGGCGGCGGCGGCGGTCGGCGCGAAGGCGGTGGTGGTCGTCGCGACCGCGCACCGCGCGGCGACTACAACAGCCGGCGCTGGTAGGCCAGTACAGACACTGCGGGCGGCGCTTCGGCGCCGCCCGCTGCTTTTTGGACGCGGCGGACGGGCTTTGGCGCGCAAAAAACCGACTAAGCCCGGCCCACCGGTCTACCGGCCGACCGGGTTGCGGGCCGCGACCCGGTTGAGCAGTCCCGACAGCCGGCTGAGCTCCGCGGCCGCGATGCCGCGCGCGCGGCAAGCCTCCTCGAACTCTACCCGCCCCATCCGCCGGCGTACCAGCGCCAGTCCGCTGACGGTGTTGACCGCCCGGGCAGTATCCCGCTGCTGGCCGAATATCGCCAGCGCCTCGAGAAGGCTGGCGAGGGCCGGCTCGAATTCGTCCCGCTCGAGGTGGAGCAAGCCGATATTGCCTAGCAGTTCCGCCGCGCCGGCGCGGTACCCGGCCGCGCGCGCCAACGCGAGGCCGCGCCGGTAGTGCTCGAGCGCCCGTTCGAACTCGCCGCTGACCTGGTAGGCCAGCCCGAGTCGGCCGAGCGTGTTTGCCGAACCGCGCCGGTTACCTGCCGCCTCATCAATCGCCAGCGCCTCGAGGTGCAGGTCAAGCGCGCGGGCGGTCTCGCCCAGCATCTGCCGGACCAGCCCGAGGCGGCCGAGTCCGGTCGCGGTCGCGATACGGTTCCCGGCCGCCCGGTCGAGCGCGAGCGCCCGTTCCTGGGCATCAAGCGCGAGGCGCGGCTCGGACTGGACAATTCGCAGCAGCGCGAGATTCGACCAGGCCGCGGCTTCGACTCCACCCGCGCCCGACTCGGCGGCTAACCGCGCCGATCGCTCGTAGCGTTCGGCCGCGGCCGCGTGCCGACCCGCGAGATGGTAACAGGCAGCCGTGAGATTCAAGAGCGCGGCCCGGGCCGCGGCGTCCGTGTTATCCACGGACTCTTCGATTAGGCGGGCGGCGTCGAGGTGCTGGTTCGCCACGAGGCGGGCCAACGCTCGATCCAAAATGGCACGCACCCGTGCCGGCGCGCGCCGGAGCGCGTCAGCCGGCAGCCTGATGTCGCCCGCCCCGGCCGCGAGCCGGGCGAGCCGGCGGCGCAGGCGCGCGTCGCGCCCGAATACAAATAGCCAGAGCGCAACGGAGGCGGTCGCCGCTACCGCGCACCAGATGACAGGCGAACCCTGCAACATCTCATCAAGTCTAGAACCACCCGGCTCAGGGTCAAGCTGCCACGGCGCGACCCCGATGTTGGACTTTGCCGGTCAGTCGGGTAAAATATCCGCTAAGGGTCGCTGAGCGACCTGACTTTGGCAAGTGTATTCCGTCAACCTCTCAGGAGGAGTCTTGCGCCTGTTCTTGTGTCTTGCCTGTCTGAGCGTGGCCGTCGCCGGCGACGTGCTCGGTATCGTCCCAGACGCTCGACCTGCCGACCTCGTCCCCGCCTTCCGCGTCGTCGGCGCGCTCCGGACTGGCCTGTTGGTGGTCGGGTCGGAGGGCGAGCTGACCGCCGCCGGCGGACGCGTGCTCGACCGCGCGCCCGTCGCCGAGCGGCTGTTCCGTGTCTACCCGCTCGACGAGTCCGCCCGCGCCGCGCTGTTTGAGGCTGGCACCGTCCTCGAGTTCGATGGCGAGGAGTACCTCGTCCTGCTCGACGAGCCCGGCCACCTGCGCCTTACCGGGCTGCGGGCAATGGTCGGGCCCGTGGACCTCTCCGGCTGGACGGTTCTCGAGCCCGCCTACGACCTTCCGCCGGTGAGCCCGAACCCGCTCGTCCAGGCGATGGTAGCGGCCGTCGAACCCGAGTCGGTCCTCAGCTACGTCCGCCGGCTCCAGGAGTTTCGCAACCGCTACTCGACCGGCGACTCCTGCCGCGCCGCCTGCGATTGGGTCGCAAACCGCTTCCGCGCCTGGGGTTGTGACACGGTCATCCTCCAGTCCCATCGCCCGGGCCACGCCCCAAACGTCATCGGCGTCCGCTACGGCGCCTCCGGCCAACGCAATCCCTACGCGATCATCTGCGGCCACATCGACAGCTACGCCGCCGCCAACGCGCCAGGAGCGGACGACAACGCCTCCGGTACCGCCGCCGCGGTCGAGGCCTGCCGCGTCACTCAGGGCTACCGGTTCACTCACGACCTCAAGTTCATCGCCTGGACCGGCGAGGAGTTCGGCCTCTATGGCAGCAAGTGGTATGCCGACACCGCCCGGGCCCGGGGCGATTCGATCCTCGGCGTCATCAACTTCGACATGATCGGTTACGCCGACAATACGCCCGAGGACCTCGACCTGATGGCCAAGATCGCCAACCCGGCCTGCGAGCCATTCTGCGACTGGTTCATCGCGGTCGCCGACACCTACACCACCCTGCCGACCAATAAGCAGATGATGTCCGACAACCAGAACTCCGACCACGGCGGGTTCTGGAACCGGGGCTACCTCGCGCTGACCGGCATCGAGGACTTCTGGCCGACGAACCCGCACTACCACACCTCGCACGACTCGATCGGTGCCGGCTACAACGACAACGGCTTCTGCACCGAGGTGACGCGGGCCGGCGTAGCCGCCATCGCCCTGCTCGGCGGCCCGGTGCCGCTCGACCGGCCGCTCGTCGGGCTGCTCGGCTGGCGGCTGAGCGACATCCGGGGCAACAACGACGGCCGCTGGGACGCGGCCGAGACCGCCGAGGTCTACCTGACCCTGCGCAACTACGGCATGGCCGACGCCCACGCAGTCCAGGCACTCGTCTCGACCGAGGACAGCTTCGCGGTCGTCACCCGTGCCCACGCCGCCTACGGCGACATCGCCGGCCAGGACACGGCCACAAACGCTATCCCGTTCCTGGTCTGGGCCCGGCCTGACGCTCCCCGCGGGCACGTCGCCCGGTTCGACCTTGCCATCAGCGCGGCTGAGTCGAGTTGGGCCGCCGGCTTCAGCCTCACCGTCGGGCCGTACCTCGTGACCGACCCGATGCCCGACGGCCCGCGCACGCCCGCGCGCTACTGGGCCTACGACAACATCGACAGCGCCTACGCCCAGGCTCCGGTGTATGACTGGGTCGAGATCCGCGGCCTCGGCACGCGCATCGACTACCCTCAGAACGACGACGTCATCGGCGTCGACCTGCCGCCCTCGTTTGGCCCGTTCCGCTTCTATGGGACCGACTACACCCGGCTCTCGGTCTCGGCCGACGGCTGGATATGCCCCGGGGTCTACTCCCAGCGCCACTATGCCAACCGGCGCCTGCCCGACCCCCAGAACCCGCCCGGGATGCTCTGTCCGAACTGGGACGACCTCTACCCCGGCTACAACAGCCAGGGCTACGTCTACTGGTACCACGACGAGGAGAACCACCGCTTCATCGTCCAGTACGATTCGGTTGCCTACTACAGCCCCTCGAGCGTCCGCGACAAGTTTCAGGTCATCATCTACGACACGACTGCCGCGACCCCGACCGGCGACAACGTCGTTGTCTTCCAGTACCAGACCGCCAACCGCTCCGCGAGCTCGACGATGGGCATCCAGGACCCGATCCGTGCCATCGCCATCGAGGAGCTGTTCGACGGCCGCCACGCCCCGGCCGCCGCGCCCCGTGAGGCAGGTCGGGCGGTCAAGTACACCACTCTCGATCCGACCGCGGTCACCGAGCCTGCCGCCGGCAGGCGGCCGCTCCCCGCGCTCGCGCTCGACGCGAACCCGGTCCGCGGACGGACCGAAGTGCGCTTCGCGCTCCGACGGGCCGGGCCGGTCCGACTCGCGGTCTACGACCGCGCCGGCCGGCTGGTCGCGGAGCTGGCGGATGGGATGTTCCTCGCGCCCGGCGACCACTCGGTGGAGTGGCGGGCGGAGAGAACCAGCCGCGGGGTCTACTTCCTGCGCCTGTCCGGGCCGGACTGCGAACTGACCGCCAAGGCGATAGTTGTTGACTAGGAGATGTTGATGTCGCGCATCCTGCTGACCCTGCTCCCGGCAGTCCTTCTCGCCGGTAGTTACTCCCACGACGTCTCGTTCAGCCCGGCCGAGCTCCGGTTCAGCCGGGCCGGCGGCTGGGACGTCGTGGAACTGGCCCGGGGCATCGTCATCGACGCGCCCGGCCTGCCCTCCCTGCCGGTCGTACCGGTGACGCTCGTCATCCCGGCCGACGCCCGCGTCACCTCGGTCGAGGTCGAGGTGCTCGACGCCGGGCCGGTCGATGGCCGCTGGCGCATCGCCCCGATCGAGGAGCCCCGCCCGCTGTCAGGCCGCGCGCAACCGGCGCCGGTGCCGCCCGACCCGTCGGTCTACGAATCCGCGGCTGACTGGCCGGCCGCGCCGCTCGCCGACTGGCGCGCGGGCCGGGCTTCCGGGTTCCAGCTCGTGTCGGTCCTCGCCGCGCCGCTCTCCTGGCGTCCGGCCGACGGCCGGCTGACCCTCAACCGCGGCCTGCGCATCTCGGTGCAGTGGGACGCGGCCGCGCCCGCGCCGGCGCTCTCGCCGTCTCAGCGCGAGCGTGCGGCTGACGGCCTGCGCGCGCTCGTTGCGAACCCGGATTGGCTCGAATCCTGGTCCCCGCCCGCGGCCGGGCGCGACCTGCCCGAGATCAACTACCTTGTCATCACCGGCGACCGCTTCGCCGAGGCGTTCCGGCCGTTCGTCGAGTACCGCACCGCCCGCGGTCTGCGCGCGGAGGTCCGTACGGTCGAGTGGGTCAGCGGTCGCTACCCGGGCCGCGACCTCCAGGAGCAGACCCGCAACCTCATCCGCGACTACTACGAGAACCGGGGCCTGTCCTACGTCCTGCTCGCCGGCGACAACGCGGTCGTGCCCTGCCGCCGGATCCGGGCCCGGGTCGGCAGCGAGGTCGGCGACATTCCGACCGACCTCTACTACGCCGACCTCGACCACTCCTGGGACTCAAACAACAACAACATCTTCGGCGAGCCGGCCGACTCGGTCGACTTCTACTCGGACGTCATCGTCGGTCGGGCCTCGGTCGACAACGAAACCCAGGTTGCCAACTTCATCGCCAAGGTCTTCGCGTACGAGAACGACCCCGCGCCCGACTACATCCGGCGCGGTCTCTTTCCGTCCGGCTGGCTCTGGCACAGCATCGGCTACCACGGCCGCTTCGTCCACGACTCGATCATCAACCTACTGCCCAACGGCTGGACCAACGCCCAGTTGGTCAACCCTGCCTCGGCCGCGGTCGTCGCCGACTCCTTCAACCGCGGCTACGCGGTCTTCGACGCGGCCGGCCACGGCAACGAGGGCGGCGTCTACGACGAGACCGGCCCGGCCATCTACACCTCGAGCTACGCCGGCCGCCAGACCAACAGCCGCAAGTTCAGCATCATGACCTCGCTCGCCTGCACGCCGGGTAACTTCGAGGCCGAGGACTGCATCGCCGAGATCTCCCACAACTGCCCGGATGGCGGCACCATCGCGGTGATGATGAACTCGCGCTACGGCTGGGGCACGCCGCCCGCGATGGGTCCCTCCGAGAAGCTCTGCATCCGGTTCTACGACCAGTGGCTCATCGAAGGCGAGAATGTCCTCGGCGTCGCCCACGCCCGCGGCCTTGAGGTCTATGCCGGCGCCGCGCGCTATGACCAGCTCTGGCGCTGGTGCATGACCGAGTTCAACCTCTTCGGCGACCCGGCGATCGACCTCTGGACCACACCGCCGCGCCCGCTTGCGGTCAGCGCAGACTCAGTCCTGCCGACCGGCGCCGGCATCATCACGGCCCGGGTCAGCGACCTCGACGGCCCGGTCGGCGGCGCGTTCGTCTGTGCCTGGAAGGACAACGAAGTTCACGCCACCGCCCGCACCAACTCGTCGGGTGAGGCTCCGCTCGTCGTCCACCCGGTCACGACCGGCCGGCTGGTAATCACCGCCTCGGCGCACGACTTCCTCGCCGAGGCCTGCACCGCCCGGGTGACCGAGGGCGAGCCGGAACCCCTGCTCGTCTACGCCAGCGCCCAGGTCAGTGACGCCGGCCAGCCCCGTGAGAACGGCATCCTCGAGCCGGGCGAGAACGGCGCGCTGACCCTGGTGGTCCGCAACCTGGGCCGGGCCGATGCCCCGGACGCCAGGGTCCTGATCCGGGCCCTGTCGCCAGGCCTCTCCGCGACCGACTCAACCGCCGAGCTTGGTCTGGTCGGTGCCGGCGACAGCGCGGCAACGTCGGACCTCGCAGTCCGCGCAGCGCCCGACATCCGCCCCGGCAGCCGGGTCGAGCTCTATGCAATCGCCACCTCCGGCAGTTGGACCTGGGACTTCTGCTTCACCATCCCGGTCGGCCACCCGGGCCGGGTCGCGGCCGAGGTCGACACCGGCGCCTGCGCGCTGACCCTGACCGCACGCGGCAACCTCGGCTTCGACAACGCCGACTCCAGGCGAGGCCGCGGCTTCCGGTTCCCGAAGGATGACACGAGCTGTCTCAACATCGCGAGCTTCGTTCTCGGCAACTCCGCCGACTATGTCGCCGACCGGTTCTACAACCTGTCGGCGCTCGACCTCGACCGCGACTGGGTGATGCGCGAAAGCCTCTACTCCGAGGCACCGCGCTGGACGGGCCGCCAGGTCATCCGTGGCGCGTTCACCGACGCCGGCCATCCCCGCGCTAGCGGCATCCGTGTCGTCGAGCGGGCGCTCGGCACGGACGAGGGCGAGGCCGCCCGGTTCGTCGTGCTTGTCTACGACATCATCAACGACGGCTCCTCGCCGCTTGGCGGTGCCCGCACCGGCATCTTCGCCGACTTCGACATCCGCGCCACCGACCGCTTCCACGACCTTGCCCGCGTCTTCCCGGCCGACCGGGCCGCGGCGATGCGGAGCATCAACCCGGCCAGCATTTTCGCCGGTGTCAGGCTGCTTCACCCGGACCTTCCCGGCAGGTTTGTAGCGTTCGAACACGACCGCTACGTCTACCCTGACTCCGGGCTCAGCGAAGAGATGAAGTATCGTCTCCTCAGGGGCGAACTCGGTACGGTCGAGCCCGACCGGGTCCACAACTGGTCGGTCGCGGTCGCCACCGGCTCATTCGACCTCGTGCCCGGCGAGCGCCAGCGCGTCGCATTCGCGTTCCTCGCCGCACCGGACTCGACCGGGTTCCTCGATGCCTGCGAGGACGCCCAGCGCTGGTATGACCTGAACGTCGGCGTCAGTGAGGGAACGCTGACTGCCGCGCCGGCCCGCCACAGCATCGGCCCCAGTCCTTTTGGCAGGCTCCTGACCATCTCGCTCGGGCCGGCCGTCGTGGGGCCGGTGAGGGTCGACGCCTGGGACGCCTCAGGCCGCCTCGTCGCGCGCATCCACGACGGGCCGGTCCCGGCTGGGGGTCGCATCGACTGGCGTCCGACAGGCCTGCCGGCGGGCGTCTACCTTCTGCGGATTTCGACAGCCGGCAGTACGGTCTCCGAACGCGTCGTGCTCGCCCGCTGACCAGTATAGGGGCAGCCGGTGGGTCGCTTCCGCGAACCCACCGGCTGCGTCTGTGTGTCGTCCTGCGTGAATCAGCGATGCCAGCTTACCGAAATGTCTTCATCACCCCTGAGCAGCCGGTCCGTGTCCTCCATCCGCTGCTGGTAGATCCTCGCACCGTCTGCCGGGTCGACACCGTGGCACTCGATGTCACTGCGGACCTGCGCGTTCTTGAGCATCCTGGCCCCGGTCAGCACCAGACCGCAACCGAGGACCAGCATCAGCGCTCTCAGCATCCAGCTTTTCATGACTACTCCTTTTGCGTTTGCGAACAGCAATACCCATTGCACACCGGATGCCACGGACCGCTGTCTTGGTCAAGGTGTTGATTTGGAAGATGTTATGGCATCAAGACATCCCGGTGCGCCAACACCGGGTCGCGTTCGGATGAGACAACCAGACCTGCGATGACTGACGGCGTGAGGTCTAACCTGCTGTCAATACGGCCCTTGCCGTCGTCGCACCGAATGAGACAATCTGTGGGGCGCGAGACCGACTAGTCAGGACGCGTGAGCCTGTGCTCTGTCATCAGTCGGTAGAACTGGGCCCGGCTGTATCCTGCCTTCCGGGCCGCAGCGCTGACATTCCAGTCGGTCTTTTCGAGGCAGTCCAGGAGTAGCGCCTTCTCGGTGTCGGCCGCTCCCTTTGCCCGGGCGACCTTCCGGAACTCGCGGATGCGCCCCTTCGCGTCTGACTTACCGGCCGGGACTGCCGGACGAAGCTGCGGCGGCAGGTCGTCGGCCCTGAGCAGGAATTCCCGCGCGAGTATGACCGCCCGCTCGACCACGTGCTGAAGCTCCCGGATGTTGCCCGGCCAGTCATACGCCAGCATCAGGTCCAGGACTTCGTCTTCAACTCCCTGGATGTCGCGTCCGAACTCCTGGTTGCCCCGCTTGATGAAGTGCCGAACGAACTCCGGGATGTCCTCGCGACGCTCCCTGAGCGGCGGCAACACGATTTCCACCGCGTTGAGCCGGTAGTACAGGTCGGCCCGAAACCGTCCGTCGTGGATGAGCTGATCCACTGGCTGATTGGTGGCGGCGACGACCCGCACGTCCACGCTGATTGTCCGTCCGCCCCCGACCGGCTCGAACGCCCCTTCCTGGAGGACCCGGAGGAGCTTGGCCTGAAGGCCAACGCTCATGTCGCCGATCTCGTCGAGGAAGACGGTGCCGCGGTTCGCCTGCTCGAACTTGCCGCGCCGTGCGGCGACGCCGGTCGCAGCGCCCTTGGTCACGCCGAAGAATTCGGCCTCGAGCAGCCCCTCGGGCACCGCCGCGCAGTTGACCGCCATGAAGGGCCCGGCGCGGCGGTCGCTTGAGTCGTGAATGGCCCGGGCAATCAGCTCCTTACCGGTGCCGCTCTCGCCCCTCACAAAGACCGGCATCGGCGTTCGGGCTATCCGCGCGACGACCTCCAGGGTCTGGAGCACCGATTCGCAGCGGCCGGTCACGCCCTGGTACACGAGCCCGGCGAATCGCTCCTCGGCCGCCGGCCCGGGCCGCAGCTCGACCAGCCTCCGCGCCGGCTCGACCAGCAAACGGGCTATGCCCGCCAGGGTTTCCGAACCGACCGTGATATCAGACTGGTTCGGCCACTCGAAGTAGAGCCAGCTCGACCCGGGCTTGCCCAATGGCAGGCACAGCGCCCGGGTGGACGCGCCCGCCTGCTGATCCGCGGCAGCCCGACCCGCAGCCCGCGAATCTACGCGACCATGTGTCTGCACGGTCCGCCCATCGTGGACCAGCGCGCCGCCTGCACAACCGAGCCCGGCGCAAACCAGCCGGAGAGCCTCGCTGATAAGGGCCGCCGGCTCAAGGCCGACCCGTTCGAGCCCACGCAGCCCGGCCAGCACCGCGTGCTCGCCTCGCTCAGGCACGTCAAGCTCGAACAGCAGGCGGTTGGCCTGCTCGGACTCGGCGACGACCGACAGCCGCCGGAACGTCCCGGCCGCCTGCCTCAGCAGTGCCCGCGCCCGGACCACTTCGCCGCCCCGGATGAGACAGCGTCCGAACTGAAGACAGACCCGGGCCATCTCGTAGCTCTCCGGGGTCTCGGCCAGCTCGCCGATCGCGCGCTCAAAGCAGTCCTTGGCCGTTTCGCCGTCGCCTCGCTCGGCAAACAGCAGGCCGCGTACCCTCAGCACCTCGCCCAGCTCGCGCCGGAGCTTCTGCTCGGCAGCGAGCCCGGCAGCACGCCCGATGAGCTCATCCGCGTCCGCCAGTCGGCCTGTGTCGAGTGCCAGCTCGGCGCTCATCCACAGCACGCGGACGAGATCATACAGGTTCGAGCAGGACTCGAAGATCCTCACCGCCTCGGCGTAGCTGGCCGCGGCCGCGCCGTAATCGCCATTCGCCGCCACCGCCTGCCCGAGATGAGTCAGCGCGATGCCGAGCATCGCCCGCGGCTGGTCGCGCCGCCGCTCGACCTTGATGACCGAGTTGAAGAGCGCGGTCGCCTGTTCCAGGCGCCGGCGCTTGAAGAAGAGTTCGCCGAGGTTGCAGGACGCGGTCAGGCGCCAGTCATCGAACCCCTCCTGCTCGCTGATTGCGATCGCGCGGTAGAAATGCTCGGCCGCGTCCTCCCAGCGACCAAGCTGCTCGAGCATCCAGCCGACGTTGATCCGACTGACGACCTCCCCGTAGCGCGAGCCACGCTCGACGTCGATCACCAGGCAGCGCTCATAGCAGTCCAATGCCTCGGCAATTCGACCCTGGAATCCCATCAGTATCCCGAGCTGGTTGAGCGCCGCAAGCTCGCCCTCCGCGTATCCCGCGGTCCGGCTGAGATCGAGGCACCGCTCATAGCACGCCTGTGCCTGGGCGTACTCGGCCCGGTCGTAGTGGATGAGCCCGGTTGTGTTCCAGGCGGCGGCTTCGTGGCAGTGCTCTCCCGTTGCCTGTCCTGCGTCGCGGGCCTGCCGGGCGAGCCGGTCCGCCCGGTCGAGCTCGCCGTTCAGCCGGCATATCTCCGCGAGGCGGTTCGCCGACCGGGCGACCATTCCGACGTCGCCCGAACCTTCGGCCTCCTCGAGGAGCCGCTCGAGGACACCCCGCGCCTCGGCCGGGTGCTTCAGCCAGAGGTCATCGGTGAACTCGAACATCGCCGTCAGCCGCAACCCGGTGTCGGCCATGTCGGCCAGCCTGCCCAGGAATGCGGCGACGCTCTCTGCCGGCGTTGGTCCTGCCATCTCGTTCAAGCGAGGATAGTGCCGGTCTCCGCCCGTGTCAATGTCGTCGTCGCTGCCGCTCCGAGGCCAGACCGGCTCCGGGGCAAAGTCGGACTTGACAAACGGCCACGATCTGATACCACTATTGTACGGTTGTCTGGGCTCGTCGGGTCGGGACCCGCCCGTCAGTCCCGGACTGTAACGGGCCCGTAACAAGAGGAGGTAGTATGCCAGACGGCACAAGCGCGAACGGTGACGGCCTGCTCACCTGCCCGAACTGCGGACATTTCGACACGGTCACCGTCGAATATACCTGCACCGCCTGCTCTCATCACCACAGGGAGCCTCCGAACCCTGCCGGCCATCCGGTGACGCGTCCCTGTCCGGATGCCGGCTGCAATGGAACCGAAACGGGCAAGGTCATCCACTGCGAAGCCTGCTGACTGTCCGCAACTCAAGGAGGTAGAGATGCCACCGCTTGTTCCTAAGCTGTTATGCCCGACCTGCGGCAGGTACGACACGACCTACGTCGAGTACACCTGCACGACCGGGCTCCACTCCGAAGTCGAGCCGCCGAAACCCACCGGTCACCCGGCAACCCGAACCTGCCCGACCGGTGCGCCCGACGGTTGCAGCGGGATGGAAACAGGCCGGGTCATCGCCTGCACGAGCTGTGCGGGCGGTCTTATCATCAGCTTCGTCTAGCGACCTGACAGTCCGGTCCGGAAACGGGCGCGGGCGGGGCGAACGCCCCGCCCGCGCCCGTTCCGAATCGACTAGTTCCGACCCGATTCCCTAAGCCGCTCGCGGAGTTCCTCGCGCAGGTCGTCGATCTCTTCCTTCAGGTCCTCCTTCAAATCCTCGAGTTGCTCGCGCAGTTCGTCCAAGGCTTTGAGCTCCTCGTCGATCCCGCGGATCTTGACCCGAACCCTGTCCGAGTCGCCGCCCGACCGCTGGAGAGCCCGCATGGCCATCCGCATCGCGTCTCCCGGGATGCCGGTCCAGTCACCGCCCCCCAGCAAGGGAAAGTCGTCATCCCGCGCGCCAAGCTCGACCGGAATCGCCACCTTACTGCCCTGACGCTGGACCTCAACCTTGATCTTCCGGTCCGGCCGCGCGCGCACGGCGTGCCGCAGGTCGGAACCGCTGGCAATCCTGACCCCGTCAAGACCGGTAATGACGTCGCCCTTACGCAGCCCGGCCGATGCGGCGGGCGAGCCCTCGAGGACGTCCGCCACGATGACGCCGCCCTCGATGCCGAGCGCGGCCTTCGTCGCCTCGCTCGGGGTCTCGGAGAAGACACCAAGCCAGCCCATCCGCGCCTCGGCATCGCCCGTGCCCGGCTCGGTTGGGGCGGCAATCCCCGCAACGGCCAGCACCGCGATCGCCGCCAGCAACACCTTGAACTTCATCGGTCGTTACCTCCCTTCGTCTGTCGCCGGCCGCCCGGTCGAGTCCGGCTCGATCGAGAAGTCCGACCAGGCGCCGGTGAATGCTATCCTCGGCCCGCCGCGGCCGCGCGTCCCCGAAAGGTGATGCTGGTCGCCCGCGAGCCGGGTCTGGAACGGGAAGGCGGTTCCGATCTCGCCGGACTCGGTCCGACCCTCGATGCGGAACGGCAGAACCTGCGGCATCAGCAGGCGCACCCGCGCGAGCTGGGCCACGACGTCGAGCCGCGCGAGCGCCGAATCGTCGAGCCGGGCCGCGACCCGGCCGCAGCGACTGACCAGCCGCCATCGACCCTGCCCGCCCGCGGTCTCGATGCTCCCGAGGACGTTGTTTATCGTCACGTCGCCGGCGAGCTGCTGACCGGTCACGTCGCCGTAGCGGCTGTCGACATCCACCCTGTCCGCCACCGCGTCGAGGAACACGTTGCCGTAGGTGCAGTTGATGCCGAGCCGGCCCGTGTTCGCCTCGACCCGCACGTCCCCGTGCTTCACCGCGACGTCAACGTCGCGACATGCGCGGAAGCTGGCGTTGCCGTAGCGGTTGGAAACGCTGCTCCCGCCGGTGATGCCGTGGAGTTCGATGTCGCCGAACGAGCCGGCGGCGTCGAGCCGGACCCCGTCCGGAACCCCGAGCCGCAGGTCGACCTCGTAGCTGAAGTCGCGGGACGGCTCGACCAGCTCCGGGTAGAGAACCGCCACGAAGACCGTGTCCGCCCAGCGCGCGACGCTCAGCTCGATTGCCGCCAGGAATTCCCCGACCTGGCGGCTGTCCCTGCCGTCCACCCGCGCCGACGCGGCGACCTGCAGCGTGTCGCCCGGGACCGGCCGTGCGACGATGTTCCCGTAGCGGTGAGCCAGCCGGACGACACTGCCGGCCGGGCACGGCTCCCGGGCCTCGATAGTGCGAGCGGTCGGCGCCGCCGGGCCGGACGCGGCGAGGACAGACAGCAGCAGCAGTGTCCGCACTAGTCGCCCCCGATGCAGAGCTGGTCGACCGCCCGCACCCGGGCCGTCCGCGCCTCGATGTACGCCATCCGGACGCGCGGGTTGCTCGGGTTCTCGGCCAGCGCGGTTTCGATCTCCGACAGCGCGATGTCGACGCCGGCGACATAGTCCCGGTAGTGCGCCGCGAGTTCGGCGCCGGCGGACTCGCGGGTCCGCGGCAGGTCGCCCGCGTGGGGCAGTGACAGGGCTCGCCGGTCGGAGATTGTCCGCCCGGCGACCGCAACCACGAGCAGGGCGGCCGCCGCGGCCGCGCCCGCCCAGACCCAGCGCCGGAACCGGCGGGCCGGTGGACGCTCGACCCGCGCCCGGATTGAATGCCAGGTCGCCTGCGACGGCTCCAGCCGCTCAAGCCCTGCCGAGGCCTGACTGAGCAGGCCCAGCTCGGCGAGCGCCTCGCGGCAATCAGCGCACTCGCGGACGTGGACCTCCACTTCGTCCAGGCTGTTCTCGTCGAGGTCACGGTCCAGGAACGCACTCAGAATCTCATCACTGTAATGGTTCGTGTCGTGCTCCTTTCGCGGCGCGTCATCACCCCAGCCTCTTCCTCAGGTAGGGCGACAGCGCCTTTCGCAGCGAAGCGCGCGCCCGGTGCAGCTGGGACTTGCTCGCGCCCTCGGTTATCCCGAGTATCTCCGCTATCTCGTTATGCTTCAGGCCCTCGATGTCGTGCAGCACGAAGACCTTCCGGTAACCCTCGGGCAATGTCGGTATCATGCTCTCGATGAGGTTCTTGAGGTTCGACGGCCCGGCGCTCGGCTCGCTGACCTCATCCAGCGAGACCGCCTGGCGCCGCTTGCGCCGGCGGAGCAGGTCGAGCGCCGTGTTGACGGTAATGCGGTAGACCCAGGTCGAGAGTGCGGCGTCGCCGCGGAACTCGGCCATCTTCCGGTAGACCTTGATGAAGACATCCTGGGTGACGTCCTCGGCATCCTCCCGGTTCCGGACGAAGCGGTACGCAGTCGAGAACACCCGCGCGCGATGCTCGAGGTAGATCCTCTCGAAGTCATCGCTTGGCGCGGCAGTCGCGGGAGCCTGGTCACTGCTGATAACACCATTCAACTGGTTCTCTGAAGGCTTAGACGCGGCCGGACCGGCAGGGTTGTCTTGCCCGGCGCCGACTCCGGGCCTGGCCTCATCGGTCTCGCCGTTTGACTTTGGCCGCACTCGACTGATACTATCCTTCGCAAAGACCCCCGGGTCAAGCCCACAGGAGGACTGATGAATCGGATCGTTTTCGCCTTGTTCGTGCTGGCCTCATTCTCCACTGCCTGGCCGGACCTCGCGCGGCCGCCCGTCCTGCTCGCGGACGGCACCGAGTGCCTGCCCGGCCAGGCCATCGTCACGCTCGCGCCCGGCCTGAGGGGCCGACTGGACATCGCCGACGACCTCCCGGCCGCGAGGTTCGGCGTCGAATCGCTCGACCGGCTCAATCGCCGGTTCGGGGTCACCGGAATCACCCCGCTTATGCGCCGGCCGGCCGACGCGGTGGCTGAGAAACACAACTGCGACCTCCAGTACCTCATCGAGGCCGGCCCGGGCGTCGACGTCGGCGAGCTGACTGCCGCCTACGCCGGCCTGCCCGAGGTCGCCTCCGCGGTGCCCAACGCGTTCCTGCGCTTCACCCGCCATCCGGACGACACCCTCTACCGCGTGCAGTGGCACCTCGCGCGTATCGGCGCGCCCTGGGGCTGGGACGTCGCCCGGGGCGACACGACGGTGCTCATCGCCGTTCTCGACGACGGCTGTGAATGGCACCACCCCGACATCGAACCCAACCTCTGGATCAACCACCCCGAGGACCGCAACGGCAACGGCCGCTTCGACAGCCTGCCCTGGCCGGACGGCGACATCGACGGCATCGACCAGGACGGCAACGGCTACGCCGACGACGTCATCGGCTTCGACTTCGCCTACGGCGACCCGAACCCCGACCCGGGCCAGCTCTCCGACGACCACGGCACCCACTGCTGGGGCACCGCCAACGCGGTTACCAACAACTCAATCGGCGTCGCCGCCCCGCCCTGGAACGCCCGCAGTTTCGGCTTCCGCTGCGGCGGCGGCGGCGGCATCAGCCTCTATGCCGCGATTGCCGGCATCTACTACTCCGTCCCCAAGGGCGTCTTTGCCATCTCGATGTCTTTCGGCGGCTACAGCCCCTACCAGCCGCTGGCCGACGCCTGCCAATACGCCTGGGACTCCGGCTGCGTGCTCATCGGCGGAGCCGGCAACGACGGCCAGAACCGCATCTTCTACCCGGCCAACTACCCGAGCGTCATCTCGGTCGCGGCCTCCGGCCCCAACGACACCAAGACCTCCTGGTCGAACTACGGCGACTGGATCGAGATAACCGCCCCCGGCTCTGGCATCTACTCGACCATCACCGGCCACCGCTACGGCTCGATGGACGGCACCTCGATGTCAACCCCGCTCATCGCCGGCGTGCTGGCCTGGATCAAGTCGCTATACCCGGACTACACCAATGCCCAGTGCTGCAGCCTGATGTATGCGACCTGCGACACGATGCCGGACCCGCTCTTCCCGCAGGGCAATCTCGGGGCGGGCCGGGTGTCGATGGCGAACGTGGTGCTGCCGCTGTACTACTGCAACCTGACGCTGACCGGGGTGCGCTGGAACGACGCCAGTGGCAACAACAACGGCCGGCCGGACCCGGGCGAGACGGCCTCGCTGATCGTGACCTACGCGAACACGGCGGGCTGGCAGAACGCGACCGGGGTGACGGCGACGCTTGCCTGCCGGGACCCGGAGGTCCAGCTACTCAAGTCGACGGCCGGGTTCCCGGCGATCCCGGCGGGCGGGAGCGGCAACTGCTCGGGGGACAGCTTCGTGGTGCGGGTGCCGGCGAACTCGCCGCCGCAGATGCAGAAGTTTCTGCTGACGGTGAGCGCGGAGCCGGACCCGGCCTACCCGGACACCAACTTCACGGTCCAGTCGGGCGACCCGCGGGTGCTGCTGGTCGACGACGACCTCGGGCTCGACTACGAGAAGTGGTACCGTGCGGCGTGCGA
>JAWOHE010000029.1:0-7501 GCA_046485285.1 bacterium | reverse complement strand
GCCGGTTTCGGGCACGGCGAGCTGGTTGGCGGACGACGACTTCGGCCGGCGGCTGGCCGAGGGGGTGTATTTCTGCCGGTTGGTGACGGAGGCCGGTTCGTCGGTGCGGAAGGTGCTGGTCGCGGAGTAACGGCCGGCTCGTGATTCGGTCCGGGCAGGGGCGACCCTGCCCGGGCTCTTTTCCGGGGCGGCCGGGCACGAGTTCAGGTGTGAGGGGAGAGGAGCAGGACCGCGGCCGGACAGGGATGGGCGGGCCGGAGAGGATTGAGGGCCGGAGGCAGGGAGGCGGAGGAGGCCGGGCAGGAGGGAGGAGGGGACGGCAGGTGGACGAAGCGCCTGCCGCGGGGCAGGCGCTGGAATCATCGGGCCGGGCGGGCTAGCGGATGACGAGCTTGCGGGTGGTCCGTTCGTCGGCGGTCTCGAACCGGACCAGGTACACCCCGGCAGGCAGGGCCGCGAGGTCGAGCCGGAGCCGGCCGCCCGCGGAGGTCCGCTCGACGACGGTACGGCCGGTGGCGTCGAGCACCTCGACCCGGCAGTTGCGGGCAGGCAGGTCCGCGGCGAGGACCGCCTGGCCGGCGGGCAGGATGGTCGCGCCGAGCCGGACATCGTTGAGGCTGGCGACCGGGGCGGGCTCGGCGACCGCGACGTAGCTGGTCTCCTGGAACATCACGCGCGGGTTGGTGAGCGCGCCCGCGAACAGGTTCAGCTCGTACCAGGTGTCGCGCTCGATCGGGGAGATCATCACGATCAGGTGGCCGCCGACCCGGGGCGAGAAGCAGACGCGGACCGAGAGCGGCCATTCGTCCCGGGCCTCGAACTGGTGGGTGTCAAGCACCGCGGTGTCGCCCTGCCAGCCGGGGGTCACCTCGGAAACCGGGCCGGGCTGGCTGAAGAACTGCCAGATGACGCTGTCGACCGTGAGGTTGTGGGAGTTGGTCTCGAGGATGCCGGCGATTTCGAGCGCGGGCGCCGGGCCGGCGAGCAAGACGGCGATGAGCGCCGGGACGACGAGGCTGACTTTCATTGTTCGCTCCTTACCGGGCCGGGACCGGCTCGAGGTCGGGCGCGGGTCCCGGGCACCGCTGGTATCAATCCGATTGATGATAGCAGCGGGGTGGCGGCGGTCAAGGCCCGGGCGCGGGCAGGCCAGGAACCGGAGGGGGATTCCCCGGCCGCGCCGCGACGGTTCCGGGATGACGGAAGGGGCGGGGAGCTGAGTCCCCGCCCCGTGAAAGCTGTCCCGGCCTAGTCGAGCTTGACCAGCTTGCCGGCGTCAGCGCCCTCGGCGGTGCGGGCGAAGTACACGCCGCGGGCGAGCCGGCTGACGTCGTTGGCTCCCGGCCGGAGCTCGGCGACGCTGACGCCGGCCCGGTTGTAGAGCCGGACCGGGGTCGAGCCGGCGAGCCGGACCGCGGACCGCGCCGGGTTGGGCGCGAGCCGGGCGGCGGCCGGGCGGGCAACCGGCGCGCGCTCTTCCTCGACGCCGATGACACCGGTGCCGACGCGGTAGAACACCTCGACGTTGCCGGTCTCGCGGCTGGTCCAGACGGCGTGGGCCCGGCCGGTCGCGTCGACCGCGAGGCGGGGCGCCGCGCGGGCGGCGCTCTGGGCGCCGGAGATGTTGACCGTGTCGGACCAGGTCCCGCCGGCATTGGCCGAGGTCAGGAACAGCACCCGGTTGTCTTCCTGGAGCGCGACCGCGCCGATGTTGGCGCCGGCCCGGGCGATGGAGCGGATGACGGTCCGGAGCGTCTGCTCGGACTGCCAGGTCGCGCCGCCGTCGCTCGAGCGGCGGAAGTTGCGGGAGGCGCCGAAGATCGTGAAGCTGAGCCAGACGTTGACGCCGTCGTTCCAGATGCCGACCGGCACGGTCTGGGGCGTCGCGGACAACTGTTCCTCTGGCAGCCAGTTCTGGCCGCCGTCGGTCGAGCGGGCCGCGTAGGTCTGGGCACTGCCCATCCCGCCGTAGGCGTAGGCGGCGTTGAAGAGCGAGCCGGTGGCCGCGACCGAGAAGCCGTCGAAGCCCTGGGCCGAGAAGGCCGCGCGCCAGCCGCCCCAGGTCGCGCCGCCGTCGGTCGAGCTGAGGATGTAGAAGTTGTTGTCCGCGCCGACGTCGACGACGTGGATGCCGGACCGGCCGGTGACGAGCAGGACCGGTTTCTGGGCGGACTCGCGCAGTTCGACCGCGTCGGCCCAGTTCACGCCGTTGTCGGTCGAGCGGCGGTACCAGAGCCCGCCGGCCGAGCGGGCGTTGATGAGGTGGACGTTACCCGCGCTGTCGGCCGCGATCGAGAAATTGTAGTTGCCGCTCTGCGGCTCGACCGACACGTAGGGCTGGAAGTTCTCGCCGCCGTCGTTGCTGCGCAGGTAAAGGACCTGCCGGACGCTGCTGATACGGTCGGCGAAGACGATGTGGACGTTGTCGTTCATCACCGCAAGGCCGTTGCCGGTCGGCGGCAGGATTGAGTTCTCGGGCGTGACCGTGAGCTGGCGGACCGGGCCCCACTGGGCGAGCGCGGGGACGGCCGCAAGGGCGAGCAGGAGCCCGAGCAGGACGGGCGCGGATAGACGGACTGACCGCATCTGGCTACCTCCTGTCATTATCAATGACGCTGAGTTGAGGGACCGGTGCCCGGCTCCCCGGCCTCGGTGCGGGCGGGGCGGAGCCGACACGACTGAATTATCCCGTGCCTGACCGGGATGTCAAGCCGGGGATGGCCGCGGGGGGGGGCGGGGCCCGGACGATTATTGCTTGACAGCCCATACCGGGGGGGTAGAATGGCTCAGCGAGTAACACCTGCAGTTCCGTTGCTCACTCGGACCACCCTGGGTTACATACAGAACAATCGGCCGTCCGATTGACCGTGGCGCTCGCGCGCCCGGTCCGGGTCGGGCGACTGCGGGTGAAATTCGCAAAGCGTAACCAAATAAGGAGGCTGTATGCTGAAGAGCCTAGTTGCGGGTGTGCTGGCGCTGGCCACTGGCGCCTTCGCGCTCGCTCCGGGAGAGCTGCCGGTCGCACTGACCAGCCTGCCCCCGGATGTGGCTGCGGCAACGACCGTCCAGTTCTGGAAGACTGGCGACGGTCAGGCCGTTCACACCCCGGAGCTCGAGGACATCGCGGCGATGTCCCGGCTCGTTGTCCCCGGAACCAACCTCGAGCAGCGCGTGCCGAGCGGCCGCGCGGGCCTCGATGAGGTTGACGAATACACGTGGCCGTTCCACGGCCACAGCATCCACCAGGCCTGGCACAACACCGTCGAACCGAGCGACACGCTCTACACCCTGTGGAGCCAGGCGGGCGGCGGCTACGCCTGGGCGCCGTGGTTCGGCTACCCGGTCGCGGCCGAGGGCTATGTCGCCTACGTGGACTGCTATAACGGCTACCTCTACGTCCGCGACATCGACGACGGAACGCTGGTCTGGAGCACCAGCGTCCAGGCGTCGTACTACTACCCGACCTCGCCGGTCATCTGGCAGGACGGCAATGACCTCCGCATCGCGGTGGTCAACTACGGCTCGTCCGGCGCGACCCGCGAGATCAAGTGCTGGGACCTCACCAACGGCACGGTCATCTGGAACAAGATCCTGCCGACCTGGAGCGAGGCCCTCAACCTGAACCTCTGCCGTTCCATCTACAACGACGGCTACATCTACGTCCCGATGTACAACAACGGCAGCCCCTACACCGGCGGCGGCGTGGTCCGGGTCAATGCGACGACCGGCGACACGCTGACGGTCTACCGCAACCAGTCGAAGACCGGCTCGACCATCGGCGCGGTCACGGTTGACGCCACCGGCACGTACGGCTTCCTCGTCCTGCACAACTTCTCGATTGCCAGCACCTGGATCGTCAAGTTCCCGCTCGCGGGCGGCGCGGCGGTGGACTCGAGCCCGGCCCAGAGCAACAAGCTCCGCGGCTCGGTCGCGCTCAACCCGGTGACGAACCGGCTGTTCATCGAGGGCAGCGCCTCGACCGCCGGCACCGGCTACATCTACTGCTACGACGCGACGAACCTCGCGGGCGGCCCGCTCTGGAGCACCGCGACCTCCGGCGGCCACGACATCCAGTTCACGACGATCGACGACGAGAACGTCTACGTCTGCACCCAGTCGAGCCCGGGCCGGCTCTACGCGGTCAAGCAGTCGGACGGCACCGCGGCCTGGGGTACCTCGACCTACGCCCTCACCCCGCTCGGCGGCATCTATGACGGCGGCGTGGCGACCACCGGCGAAGTCGGCGGCACCCGCTACCTCTACCTGACCCCGGGCTACTACGGCTCGGCCTACGGCCAGTTGTGGGTCGTGAACTCGGCGACCGGCGCGACGGTCCAGTCGCGCTCGGTCAGCACGTCCGAGTACATGTTCACCGGCTGCGCCCGGCCGAACGGCTACTTCCTGTCGAAGTCCGGCTACGGGATGATCTACTGCTGGGAGTCGCCGAACGACATCGCGGTCAAGAACGATGACGTCGGCGTTGCCTGGATCACCGAGCCGGCGGACGCCCAGCTCACCCCGGGTTCGACCATCACGCCGACCTGCTGGGTGAAGAACTTCGGCATAGTGGACCAGACCAACTTCCCGATTTCGCTGGTCATCATGGACGCGGCGGGCGACACCCTCTACAACGGGCTCGACGTCGTCTCGGTCGCGGCCGGCGAGTCGCTGGAAGTCTCGTTCGACCAGTACGAAATCCCGGACTCGCTCTTCATCGGCCGGATTTTCGACTTCTTCACCTCGCTCTCGGGCGACCAGCGGCCGGGCAACGACCACAAGGTCCTGCGCGCGATGACGCTGGCCGACACGGTCTACTCGTACGGCGGCGCGACCGCGCCGGCGATCGACGGGTACTTCGCGCCCGGTGAGTGGGACGACGCCTACGAGTTCGACTGCTCGAACATCTTCGGCTGGGGCGGCGCCATCCACGGACCGGGGAAGGCCTACGCCTACTTCAAGCACGACAACAACTACTGGTACACGGCCTACCGGTTCCCGAGCGCCGCGATGCGCGACCCGGGCGACCAGATCGGCCTGTACATCGACGAGGACAACGACGGCGCATGGGCGACCGACAACACCGAGGGCAACTACTGGCTCTGGGTGAACGGCTCCGGCGTCGACGAAGTCCTCTATCGCTGGCACTCGCCCGACACCTGGGGTCAGCCGCTGATCGCCCCCGGCTCGCAGTCGGCCTCCGGCACGCTGAACGGCTACATGATCTTTGAGTCGAGGATTCCGTTCGGCACCCTGCCCTACCAGCTCAACATCAACCCGGCGAACGACGAAATCGGGCTCTGGATGTACGGGCTTGACGGCTCGAACTGGTACGGCTGGTTCCGGTCCGGGATGAGCGACGAGGAATGGCGGACGCCCAGCCTCTACGGCAAGGTCATCTTCGGCCGGCCGCAGGAGGGCGACGTCGCCGTGGTCGCAATCGTCGAGCCGCGCTTCACCAAGCAGCCGGGCAGCGAGGTAACCCCGGCGGGTACCTGGTCGAACCTCGGCACCTCGCCGATGACGTTCACCGCCTGGATGATCCTCGAAGACCCGACCGACGCGCGCGTTTACACCCAGTCGCAGGCCTACACCCTCGACGTCGGCACGAGCGCGACGCTGACCTTCCCGCCCTACACCGTCAACGTGCTGGGCGACTGGGTCGTCAAGTGCTCGACCTACGCGGCGGGCGACCTGAACCCGAGCAACGACGTGCTCACCGGCACGTTCCGGGTCAGCGAGGCCCCGCCGTGGCCGTACGGCTGGACCGAGGTCGCACCGGTTCCGGGCCCGGTCAAGGACGGCGGCTGGCTGTCCTACAACGAGGCCAACGGGCTGATCTACGGCTGCCGCGGCTACAAGTCGCTCGACTTCTACAGCCACGACCCGATGGTCGAGCCCAACGGCCAGTGGACCACGCTCGCCCCGGTCCCGGCCGGCGCCAAGCCCCTCTCCAAGGGCGCCAATGGCGTCGTCGGTGACGGCAGCGTCTACCTGGTCAAGGGCTACAACACCTTCGAGTTCTACCGCTACACCATCGAAGGCTCTAGCGGCTGGACCCAACTGCCGGATGTGCCGCTCGGCACCTCGGGCAAGAAGGTCAAGGCCTCCGACCTCGTCTACGTCCCGGGCGGCGACAGCCTCGCCAACTACGTCTACATGCTCAAGGGCAACAAGTCCGACTTCATGCGTTTCAACACCGGCACCAACAGCTGGGAGCAGCTCCCTGATGCGCCGGCCGGGATGAAGCCGAAGTGGGACAAGGGCTCGTTCCTCGTCTATGACGGCGAGAACACCATCTACGCCCACAAGGCGAAGTACCACGAGCTGTTCCCGTTCGACCTGACGACCAAGACCTGGGGCGCGGTCCTTCCGGGTATGCCCCGCCCGAGCATGTCGGGCAAGACCAAGAAGGCCAAGGACGGCAGCAACGCCGCGTTCTACAACGGCGCCTTCCACGCGCTCAAGGGTGGCAACACCGTCGAGTTCTGGAAGTATGACGTCGCGGCGAACACCTGGTCCGAGTACGAGCTGATGCCCGAGATTGGCTCGACCGGCAAGAAGAAGCGGGTCAAGTACGGCGGCGACGTGGCCAGCCACGACGACGGCGCGTTCTTCTGCCTCAAGGCCAACAAGACGCTGGAGTTCTGGCGCTACGTGACGGCGCCGCCGCCGATGGCCGGGCCTGCGCGTTCGGGCGTGATGGCGGGCGAGACGCCTGGCCAGCCCTTCGTGAAGGTCGGGCCGAACCCGCTTTCGGGCGGGATGGCGACCGTGCGCTATGCGCTGCCTTCGGCCGGGCCGGCCTCGATCAACGTCTTCGACGTGACCGGCCGGACCGTGCTGAGCCGGAGCCTCGTGGCTTCGCGGAGCGGGGCGGTAAGCCTCGACCTGCGGAACCTGAGCGCTGGCATCTACCTGGTCAAGGTGGAGGCCGACGGCTTCACCGGCACGCAGAAGCTGGTCATCCAGCACTAGCCCGGAACGACCGATTGCTGAGGGGCGGCGCAAGCCGCCCCTCGGCTTTTCGGCCCTATCCCCACCCGCATCCCCGGAGCGGTCCCGGGAGCGGTCCCCCCAGCGGTCCCCGGGGCGGCCCCGGGGACGGCTCCCGGAGCGGCTCCCGGGGCGGCCCCCGGAGCGGCTCCCGGAGCGGCTCCCGGAGTGGCCCCCGGAGCGGCCCCCGGGACGGCCCCCGGAGTGGCCCCCGGGGCGGCCCCCGGGGCGGCCCCCGGGACGGTCCCCGGGGCGGCCCCCGGAACCGTCCCGGGGATATCCCCGGGGATATCCCCCCCTGCCGTCAAAGCTCAGCCGTGTGTGACTTATGTCCGGATGCCCGAAAACAGGGCCTGCGAGTGACTCCTGCCCGACTATGCCCGGGAGGGCCTTGACCCGAAGATACTGACTGGGTCCGCCGCGACGTCTTCAGAGTCGCGGCCCGGAGGCTGAGGAGGGGAGAAACGGCCTCTGACGTCATTCCGACGGAGGCGGCGAAGCCGCCGAC